>JAWXAW010000221.1:0-26774 GCA_034439675.1 Saprospiraceae bacterium
AGTGTAATATTCATATTTTTTCTGTGCCATGTTCTGATTGGCAAGGCACAGGAAAAAAGTGATTACCATTGGATACTGGGGTATCCACCTAATAATCCTAATGAGTTTTTTGGTGGTGTGAACTTGACTTTTCAAGAAAATCAACTTAAAGTGGAGTATTTTCCTACACAATGCCATGTTAATGAACCAGCTATATTAAGTTCACCATCTGGTAGATTGTTAGCCTACAGTGAAGGGTGTAGACTATATAATGGCCAACATGAGATAATGGCAAATGGAGATAGCCTCGCCTTTGGTGAGGTCTGGGAATCATACTGTGAGTTGATAGGATATCCTGGTGATCAACATCATTTGTTATTACCCTGGCCAGGAGATTCCACAAAGGCCATACTTCTCTACCTGAAGCTTACTGATGATTTGAGTCGTACACCACTTTATTACTCTGTTATTTCTTTTGATGATTTAAACCCACTTGGAAGAGTTATTGTGAAAGATCAGTTTCTAATTGAAAGCGGGCTTACCGCTTTATTAACCGGTTCTAAACATGCCAATGGACGTGATTGGTGGATCGTATTGCCTGAAGGACAAACAAATCGTTTTAATATGTTTTTACTTGATCCTTCTGGAATTAATTTAGTAAGTACACAAGCTCTTGGTGATCAGGTAGGAATCCGGGCTCATTCCAGTCAGGCCGTTTTTACGCCCGATGGCAAAAAATATATTCGGTTCAATCCCTGGAACGGACTGGATATTTTTGATTTTGACAGATGCACTGGTCAACTTTCTAATGTACTTGAATCGGGACCATTTTCTGATCCAGTTATTACTATCGGTGGAGTAGCTTGTTCAATGGATGCTAAATACTTGTATGTCTCGAATCGTCAGTTTTTATATCAGTATGATCTGCATGAAGCCAATATCCTTTCATCCAAAATCTTAGTTGGTACATATGATGGATATGTTGACCCTTTCCCTACTACATTTTATCATCTGCTACTGGCGCCCGATGGAAAGATCTACATGTTTTCATCCAATGGTGTAAAATCACTACATGTGATCAATCATCCGGAGAGAAAGGGCTTGTTATGCGATTTAAGGCAACATGCTATAAAATTACCTGCCTATAACAGTATAGGCTCTCCAACCATGCCGTATTTTAGGTTAGGGCCATTAGATGGAAGTGCATGTGATACGCTGGGTATTAATAATTTGCCTATAGCATATTTTAAATACACACACGATACATTGGATCATTTTCTCCTGGAATTATCTAATCTATCCTATTTCGAGCCGGAGACATTTCATTGGGATTTCGGTGATGGCCAGACCTCAACACTGGAGCGTCCTGAATATGTCACGTATAGCATAGATGGAGCGTATACCATCTGTCTGACCGTAGCTAATCAATACGGCCAGGATACCTATTGTCAAACGGTAACCATAAGCGATAGTATTACTTCTGTAAACCCCAAAAGTCGCCATCATATACGCATCTTCCCCAATCCCTTTGGAGATGAGATCTATTTGACTAATCCACATTTCACTGACGCCTATAATTTTTGTCTCTATAGTACGGACGGAAAACTATTGAAACAGGAGCGTATCAGCGCTGCGGACCATGCAGTGGATATGGCAAACGTACCTCCGGGTATATTTATCTACACCATCTCCGGAAAAGGACAGGAGCGTCAAAGAGGAAAGCTGTTGAAAGTGGAATGAATGGAGTAGGCCGGCAAATCAATCGGTTGCACTCTTGGGATCACCTGACGAGATGGAGTCGAATTGGTAAAGTGCCTTTTTCAATCAGCGGGAAGTGGAAGTTTTGTATTCTTCTGGCGAGGTGTAAATTTTTCAGAGATAAATGACCGAGTCACCTAAATTCAAAATGAAATCTCATTTAAATTGGGCGTAATTCATTTTTTCGTCGATTACAGTTATTGCATTAGGGAGGAATCTAAACGGTCCCTGAGCTTGTCGAAGGGTACTAATGAAGCTACCCTCCCAAGGCCCGACCCTTCACCTGCCGCGCGAAGCGCGGCAGGTGAAGGGTCGGGCCTTGGTGTTGCGGTTTTTTTTCCACTTCGACAAGCTCAGGGACCGTGTAGATCGCGGTGTTGAAATTGTTAATTTCACTTCGCTAACCGCGTGCGAAAGATGGAGTGCACTCTTTTTTAGGTCATGCAAAGAGAAAGAAATTTATTTTAATAAAAACGGAGTACAATATCCTTTTGGTGTTAAACCTTATGATCTTACTGGTCTAAATGATTGTACGCTGGGTGAATGTAGCAGCAGTAGAATAACAAGGCTGGTTTTAGATAATGTTCGGGCCATTATTGCGGCAGATACTTTAATCACCATAACATTGACATTTGATACCATAATACACCTTAAAGTCTGTGGTGACAAATTAAGTGGTTTTGAAGCGGGCGATATTGTGCTATTATCTGGAATTTGCAAATATGGCTGTGGCTATTTACAAAACGTTCATTCAATTGAAGAAAATTATTATTTAGCCATTTCTGAAAATACGGACTTATGAGATGTTGTAATAGATCTGATTTAGAAGTTGAAGTCTAAAAACTAAGCGTGCCCCTTGGTTTTCCTATCTTAGCCCTCTATGGCCATAAGATCTCACCTCTTCTGTTTTCTGTTCACTTTATTTACAGGCTCTTTGCAAGCTCAGTCTGCGACTATCCAATCGCCAGATGAGTTTCTGAATTATAAACTAGGAAGCCGCTTTACTCCGCATCATCTGCTGGTAGACTATTTTAAACACGTCGATGGTGCCAGCGACAAAATCCAACTGGTCGAATACGGTGAAACCTATGAGTTGCGACCCCTGATCGCAGCCATCATCAGTAGCCCGGCCAATTTGAAACGAATAGAGGATATTCGTCAGAACAACCTCCGTCGCACAGGCATGTTGGTAGGGGAAGTGAAAGAAGATAACATCGCCATCGTATACCTGAGTTATACCGTGCATGGCAATGAAGCCGCAGGTGCAGAAAGTTCGATGGCAGTGTTGTATGATCTGCTGAAAGCTGGTTCACCTTATGATAAGTGGCTAGAGAATACAGTCGTCATCATTGACCCGACATTAAATCCTGATGGTTACAACAGGTACTCTCAATGGAGTAATAGTGTAAGTGCAAGACCAAACAATCCAAACCCTACCACACGCGAGCACAACGAACCCTGGCCAGGAGGAAGATCCAATCATTATTATTTTGATCTCAACAGAGACTGGGCTTGGCAGTCACAACAGGAATCGAGAGACAGGATTGCCTTTTATCTTCAATGGATGCCCCATGTTCATGCCGACATCCATGAGATGGGAGCCGAAGCCCCCTATTATTTTGCTCCGGCAGCACAGCCCTATCATCAAAATGTGACTAAGTGGCAATCTGACTTTCAGACGCAGATCGGGAAGAATAATGCTGTTCATTTTGATAAGGAAGGTTGGCGATATTTTACAAAAGAGCGATATGATCTTTTTTATCCATCCTACGGGGATACCTATCCAACATTTGCAGGCGCTATCGGCATGACCTATGAACAAGGAGGAGGTGGATCTGCCAACAGGGCAATGATGCTTCAGAATGGAGATACACTCACTTTATATGACCGGATAGCCCACCATCAGGAAGCATCCCTGTCAACCATCGAAGTCAGTTCCATGAATGCAGCAGCGTTGGTAAAGGAGTTTGGTTTGTATTTTAAAAACAGCATTGCTGACCCACCTGGTCCATACAACAGTTATGTAATCCGGGGAAACAGTAATCCAGGTAGGGTAGAAGATTTTTTGCGCTTACTCGGACTCCAGGGGATCAAGTATGGTATTGCTCAACAGGAACATAAAGGACTCAAGGGATTGAGTTATCTCACGGGAGATCAAGGGGTATTCGCTGCCCAAAAAGGAGATATCATTGTTCCTGCTTCACAACCCAGAGCAGTTTTGACGCAGATCCTATTTGAAGCAGAGGCTATCCTCGTTGATTCCATTACATATGATATCACTGCCTGGTGCTTACCTATGGCTTATGGACTTGATGCTTTTGCTACAGAGATACAACTCGATTATGCTCCGGCAGTAGTTTCCTCTGCTCCAAAAATAGCACAGACTGAAAGACCATACGCATATGCCATGCAATGGGGCTCAGTGCCTTCGACGCAGGCTTTGACTACGATGATACTCAAAGGTATTGTGGCGAGATATGCCTTAACCCCTTTTCGTGTTGATGGAAAGGATTTTCCGGCAGGTACGATTTTATTGATGAGGGCGGATAATCGTAAACACCCTGATTTTGATGGAGTAGTTAAAGAAGTTGCTAATGCATGCGTTGTTCCATTTACACCGATCCGTACCGGGTTTGTGGAATCCGGCAAAGACTTTGGCTCATATGATTATGCCCTTGTCAGAAGACCAAAAGTCCTGGCACTTGCAGGTGAAGGAGTACGATCGCTCAACCTCGGCGAAATCTGGCATTTTTTTGAAGAAGAACTCAGATATCCAATTGACCTCGTTGAAGCCGGTGAGATCGGCACGATTGCGCTGGAAGCATATAATGTGATTGTGCTAACTGAAGGATATTATTCCATTGGCGCTTCAGCCATCGAACGAATTCAAGACTGGGTGACCTCAGGCGGTAGACTGGTGGCCATTGGTTCCGCCATTAATAAGCTATCCGGCAATGACGGCTTTCACATAGAATCAAAAGGTGCGGTCGAACCAGATTCAGCCGATAAAGAAGAGCCCGTCCATATGCCTGAGCCTTTTGCCACATCCGAGCGTCGTGCTATCTCCGAAGATATCCCGGGTAGTATATTTCAAACTACTATTGATGCCACACATCCACTTTGTTTTGGATTGGGTGCAACGTACTGGAGCCTGAAGGCAACAACCTCAAATTACAAATGGCTCAAGGACGTAGGCAATGCCATCTATCTGGACGATTCGCCCAGATATTATGGCTTTGCAGGCTTTAAAGCGCTGGAAAAAACAAAAAACACACTCATAGCCGGTCAGGAGGACATCGGCAGTGGATCTGTGGTATATTTTGTAGATAATCCAATGTTCAGGTCATTCTGGAACAGTGGTAAAGTACTTTTTTCTAATGCCCTGTTTTTCTAAAGGAAAGGATGGCTGGTCTATATTTTCAAAATAATGTAAGATGATCTGGTCATTATCTTTATTTTGACCCGCTGGAGCGCGCATCTATCCAGAACAAGGCCATTTGGCCTTCTCTTTTTTTAAGACGGAAAGATGTATGTAACAGGCTAAAAGATTTAATAACGAATCAATTATTAACTAAACCACTTATTTCTGATCATGACAAACAAACAACCAATAAAAATTTTACTGGCAGCGCTTGCAGCCATATGGTTACCATTGATTGCTATAGGCCAGGGAACTGCACCGATCGAAAAAGGACTTGATGAGAAGATCAACGAATGGTTTGCTCCAATTGCTGAAGTCTGGGGTAGTATCATATTTTATCCAATTCAATTTTCAGATACCGTAGCAGTGCCTTTTGTGGTCATTTTACTTGTCGGTGGAGCATTGTTTTTTACGCTTTATTTTTCGTTCGTCAACCTGCGCAAATTTGGCCTCGCGATCAAAGTCGTCAGAGGTAAATATGATTCTATAGATAGCAATGCACCATCCGTTCATACGGATGATTTATTGGTGACTCCGGGAGGAGATGTCCATGGCACCATTCGGGATGAATCTCATCACGGGGAGGTCAACCATTTTCAGGCACTGGCTACGGCTGTATCTGGTACTGTGGGACTTGGTAATATAGCAGGTGTAGCTGTCGCAGTGAGTCTTGGCGGACCTGGTGCCACCTTCTGGATGATCATCTGTGGTCTTCTTGGGATGTCTTCCAAGTTTGTGGAATGTACGCTTGGTGTGAAATACCGTGATATTGATGCCAATGGTACGGTACATGGCGGCCCGATGTATTACCTGAGCAAAGGCCTCAAGGAAATGAAAATGGGAGGATTTGGGAAAATTTTGGCCGTCTTATTTGCTGTTTTTTGTGTGGGTGGATCCTTTGGAGGTGGTAATGCGTTTCAGGCTAATCAGGCGACCGCACAGATCATCGAGATGACAGGTCTGCAGGGTGGTTCGGCAGGTTTCTTTATCGGTATAGTCATGGCCTTGCTGGTGGGCGTTGTGATCATAGGAGGCATTAAGCGAATTGCAAATGTGACTGAAAAGCTGGTCCCGTTTATGGCGCTGCTCTATGTTGTAGCATCGATTATTATTCTGTTGATGCACTTCAGCATACTCGATGATGCTATTTCATTAATATTTCATTCTGCTTTTTCCCCCAGTGCGGCTGTCGGTGGTTTTTTTGGCGTCCTCATTCAAGGGTTCAGAAGAGCTGTTTTTTCAAACGAAGCAGGCACAGGTTCTGCCTCTATCGCGCACTCCGCTGTGAAAACAAAATATCCAGCTTCAGAAGGGTTAGTGTCGTTGCTGGAACCTTTTATTGATACCGTAGTGATTTGTACCTTGACAGCGTTAGTGATCGTGGTTTATAACATGAACGGGATATTCGAATATGGGGTGGTGTCGGATACAAGTACAGCAGCCGGTGTAGGTCTTACCTCAGCAGCATACAATGATGCTATTCCGCACTTCTCCTACGTATTGACCCTCGCTGTGGTTTTATTTGCATTTTCAACAATGATCTCGTGGTCCTATTATGGGTTGCAATCCTGGAAGTATTTATTTGGACGAAGCAAAACGTCTGACCTAAGCTACAAATTTTTGTTTCTTGTTTTTGTGGTGATCGGCTCTTCTGCTTCACTCGGCGCCGTCATTGATTTTTCGGATGCGATGATTTTTGCTATGGTTTTCCCCAACATGATTGGATTATTCCTGCTGGCACCCAAGGTGAAGGAGGAATTGAACAAATATCTTGCGGTGATCAGATCATCCAAGTAGGGGTAGGTCGCGAGCTACCCCTACTTGGATGCGCGACCTACCCTTACGTTCGATTCACTATCATATGTAGAAAGTATGGGAGATTTGTACTTTAGCAAAATAATTTTCACATTACTAATTACTAACCTGACTAATGCTTAAACAAATACTTGCCAGGAAAAGCCACGCCGAACTTATAGCACAGGCTGAATCCTCCCAACTCAAACGCTCTCTTGGTGTTTTCGAACTCACCATGATGGGTATCGGGGCTATTATCGGTACCGGTATTTTTGTCTTGACAGGCAAGGCAGCAGCAGGTACAGAACATGCCCTTGGGGCAGGTCCTGCGCTCACGATTTCCTTTATGGTTACTGGTTTTGCATGTGCACTTGCCGCTCTGTGTTATGCAGAGTTTGCCGCCATGGTACCCATCTCTGGTAGTGCGTATACCTATTCCTATTATTCATTTGGCGAATTGATGGCCTGGGTGATTGGTTGGGATCTGGTATTGGAGTATGCGGTCGGTAATATTGCTGTGGCGATTGGTTGGTCGGGATACTTTGCAAGTTTTCTTGCGGGGCTCGGGATATATATGCCCGGGGACTTGATCGCTCCAACAGGGACGGCTATGGTCCAGTTGCCCGAGACAGGGCAGTGGATTACACGCGTTTCTGCGGAGGCTAGTTTTCCGGATATCGTCGCTTCACTGCCTTCTACTACGGCCTTATTTAATCTTCCTGCCTTCGTCATTACCGCATTGATTACGATTCTGTTGGTGATAGGTATTAAAGAATCAGCCAGAGTCAATGCCATACTGGTATTAGTTAAACTCGCACTGATAGCTTTGTTTCTCATTTTTGGATTACCTCATTTCAATCCGGATGTGCACTGGCAAAACTTTGCACCCAATGGATGGAGCGGCATTATGACCGGTGCCGCACTTGTATTCTTTGCGTATGTCGGTTTTGATGCAGTAAGTACGACTGCCGAAGAAGCAAAAAATCCGCAACGCGATTTACCGCGAGGGATGATCTACTCATTGTTGATTTGTACAGTGCTCTATATTGCTGTTGCAGCATTGCTGACTGGTATGGTTCCGTTAGGTGTCTTGGGAAATGAAAAGCCTGTTGTTGCAGCCATGGAAGGCGTTGGTGAACACACGATTGGTTTTATCATAGCGATGGGGGTTACCCTGACCATGCCGACTGTATTGCTTGTCATGCAACTAGGCCAGATCCGCATCCTTTATTCCATGAGCCGTGACGGACTGGTGGGTAGTAATTTCCACAAAGTGCATCCTAAATTTAAAACCCCTGCCTATGGTACTATGGCCGTTGGTGGACTGGTAGCTATCTTTGCAGCAACCATCAATATCGATGTTGCCGCTGAGTTGACCAATATCGGGACATTGTTTGCATTTGTCCTGGTCGCTATTGGTGTATTTATTCTGCGCCGCACGCAGCCAGATATTCCACGAAAGTTTAGAGTACCCTGGTATCCTGTTGTATGTGCTGCCTGTGTAGGTATATGTGTATACCTGATGATGGCATTGCCATGGCCGACATGGGTTAGGTTCTTTCTCTGGATGGGTCTCGGACTGGCCGTTTATTTTGTCTATAGTCGTCATCATAGTAAACTCAGACAACATCCTTCGAAATAATCGCTAGTATTAGGCTGATATAAATTTGGAGATCATCTTCCTGTCGAGCATTGCTTCAGGAAGATGATTTTTTTACTTATCCATATCTCCAAATTATGGTATTGACGAATACTAGCAGACAACATAGCTTTGCACAAAAAATCCAAAATGAAAAGCACGATTCATGTTTCGGTACTCCTTTTAATCTTACTGGTTTCCGGTTGCAAGCAAAAAGTAGTAGAAGTACAGGATGTGTATGCACGGTCTTCCATGATGTGCGCCCCGCAATTGTCTGATGCAGACTGGTATGCCCAGGATACTCCGGCACCGCTCTTTGAAGGAATGGATATCCTGCATTATCCGGTGACAACCAACAATCCTGAGGCGCAGAAATATTTCAATCAGGGCCTTTTGTTTTCCTATGGATTTAATCACGCCGAAGCCGCCAGGTCTTTTTACCAGGCTATCCGTCTCGATTCGACTTGCGCTATGTGCTATTGGGGATATGCTTTCGTACTCGGCCCTAACTACAATGGGGGCATGGATCCCGGACATTATGAGCGCGCTTTTAACGCCATGAACACTGCGAGCAAATACGCCGCTTCATGCACCGCCAAAGAAAAGGGACTCATCAAGGCTATGACATTCCGATATACAAAGGAAGCGCCCGAAAGTCGAAGTCATCTGGATAGTGCCTTTATGGAGGCTATGAAAATACTGCATCATCAGTATCCCGAAGATGTGGATATCGCTTCGATCTATGCGGAATCACTCATGGATTTGCATCCATGGGATCTGTGGGATAAAGACGGTACTGCCAAACCATGGACACCGGAAATCATCAAGGCGATTGAAGTGGCGATCAGTCTCAATCCGGATCATCCCGGAGGGCATCATTATTATATCCACGCTATGGAGGCATCTCCCTATCCTGAAAGAGCATTGCCCAGCGCAAAGAAGTTTGATGATGGCCTGGTTCCAAGGGCAGGGCATCTGGTGCATATGCCTTCACACATCTATATCAACACAGGGGATTATCATCTTGGCTCGTTAGCCAATATCAATGCATTGAAACAAGACAGCACGTATATCACCCAGTGTCATGCCCAGGGAGCCTATCCACTGGTCTATTATCCGCACAACTATCATTTCCTCGCAGCAACGGCTACCCTTGAGGGAAAATATTCATGGGCGATCGAAGCGGCCAACAAGATGGCCAGGCACGTCAACCACAAAGGGATGCTTATTCCTGACCTGTCTACATTACAGCATTATTATACCATACACTATTTTATCAATGTTAAGTTTGGAAAATGGCAGGACATCCTCAGCATAGGGGAACCAGACACCAGTCTGATCTATCCCCGTGCCATAAGGCATTATGCACGTGGTATGGCGTATCTCGGAACAAAGGATATTGAAAATGCAAAGATGGAACTGCAAGCCCTTCAAAAGTTTGCTGCCATGGATACACTCAAGAAGCTGACCATCTGGGGAATTAATTCATTGTTTTCGGTTGTCGATATTGCACAGAAGGTTCTTGAAGGGGAGATCCTTTGTGCTTCAGGGAATATGGATCAAGGCATCACGCTCCTGAAGGAAGCAGTGACCATCGAAGATCAACTCAATTATGATGAGCCACCAGACTGGTTTTTCTCTGTCAGGCATATCGTGGGTGCTGAACTGATGCAGGCCGGAAAGAATGAGGAAGCGATAAAAGTATACCTGGACGATCTCGATCGGTTTCCAAAAAATGGCTGGGCACTCAGTGGATTAAAACAGGCTTATCTGGATGCCGGACAAGCTACAATGGCTAGTGAAATCGATATCCAATTAAAAGATGCATGGGCATATGCGGATGTAAAACTCTCCGGATCGAAAGTGCAATAGCTGCATAATTCTGACAATGGCCGCTGGATGGCATTCACATACGACTGCCGCTGGATGGCGTTTTCGCCGCCAGCTAGGATGATGCCAAAGAGGATTCTCTCTGGAATCCAGGTAGGTATCGCGGTGGTTGGCGGCCAGAACGCCATCCAACGGTATCTTCTGTTTCTAGTGCGCCATCACACACGAATGCTGCTGGATCGCGTTCACACCCGACTGCCACTGGGTGGCGTTTTCGCTGCAGGCTAGGAAGAGCACAGTAACACCCCTTGCTCAGATTTCTGAAATTTGAATACCTTGAGAACCTGTTTAAATCACCCACTATCATTCGTTATATGGCTGTCAGTAAAAGAGTAGGTTCATACATCCTGGGGTTGGTTCTCATCGCTATTGCCGTTACTTCCCTTCAGGCCATGGGCATAGGAAGCCTTAATACCACAGCGACAGCAGTATTTCGGTGGATTGCCATCGGTGCGATAACCTATTGGGTATGGAAACGCAAGAACCTCACCACCTGGATCCTCTTCAGCATGGTCATCGGCGCTGAGTTCGGACATGACTTTCCAGCTATTGCTTCCGAACTCAAAGTCGTCAGCAAGATATTTCTCAAGCTCATCAAGACGATTATCGCACCGTTGATCTTTGGCACCCTCGTCGTCGGTATAGCCGGGCATGCCAATCTGAAGCAAGTGGGTCGGATGGGATGGAAGTCTATTTTGTATTTTGAAGTGGCCACGACCATTGCTTTGTTGATCGGACTTGTAGCCATCAATATCAGCAAGGCAGGTGTAGGAATTCAATTGCCACCGACCACCGAAAAGGAAACACTGGAGGTGCCGCCTCCTTCCACCTGGGATGAAATCATTCTTCATATTTTTCCCGAAAACATCGCAAAGTCCATTGCAGATGGGCAGGTACTTCAGATCGTAGTCTTCAGCATCTTGTTTGCGATCGGGCTTGCCCTTGTTAAAGAACCTCAGAAAAGGCATATGCTTGACTTCTGTGAAAGCCTGACAGAGGTGATGTTTAAGTTTACAAGTATCGTGATGTATTTTGCTCCGTTTGCAGTAGGGGCTGCCATCGCCTACACAGTAGGCCATATGGGATTTGGTATCCTGGCCAATCTATTTAAGTTGCTGGCAACTTTATACATTGCCCTCATCGCTTTTGTTCTGTTTGTTTTTCTGCCGGTAGCGTTGATTATAAAATTGCCTATCAAACGATTTCTTAAGGCTATTCTCGAACCTGCAACTATTGCTTTTTCAACCACCAGTTCTGAAGCTGCATTGCCAAAAGCACTGGAGAATATGGAAAAATTCGGTGTGCCCCGTAAGATTGCAGCATTTGTATTGCCAGCAGGATATAGCTTCAACCTCGATGGATCGACATTATATTTATCGCTGGCGACCATCTTTGTCGCTCAGGCAGCAGGTATTGATCTCTCCATTGGTGAACAAATACTGATCCTCATTACGCTCATGCTTACCACAAAAGGTATAGCAGGAGTTCCCAGGGCATCCCTGGTGATTCTGATGGGTACAGCGACAGCTTTCGGTTTGCCGGTAGAACCTATTTTCCTGATTCTCGGAATCGATGAACTGATGGACATGGCGCGCACGACTGTCAACCTAGTCGGTAATTGTTTGGCCTCCACGGTCATTGCAAAATGGGAAGGAGAGGAGACTTATAACGATCCGGAGAATACATCATTTACCTAACCACTTACCGCATAGCCGTTGTTGGTGTCCCCACCAACAACCGGTAATTTGTCAATGGGTTTCATGTTAAGGCCAACGCATCGGCACTAGAGGTATGAACAGTGGTTTGGGCCTACCGGTAAGTACCATCCACGTTCTCACTTCAGGTAAAGCTGGCAGTATGGTTGGAGTAGGGGGCATCAAAAATCTCTAGCGTTAGATTCCAGACGCCAGACGCCAGATTTCAGATGCCAGACACATAATGCATCAATATTTCTTATACATGCATACTTTCTTCCCATTACATAATTTCATGATGGTGATTTCTCCGCTGCACAATATCCACAACGCTTATTGTCTTACCCTCTTACTGTCTTATACCTCTTACTGTCTTACTTTCTTACTGTCTTACACCTCTTACGGTCTTACAACTCTTACAGTCTTACACCTCTTACTGTCTTACCTTCTTACTGTCTTACTTTCTTACAGTCTTACACCTCTTACTGTCTTACTTTCTTACTGTCTTACACCTCTTACTGTCTTACTTTCTTACTGTCTTACACCTCTTACTGTCTTACTGTCTTACTTTCTTACTGTCTTACACCTCTTACTGTCTTACTTTCTTACTGTCTTACTTTCTTACTGTCTTACTTTCTTACTTTCTTACTGTCTTACACCTCTTACTGTCTTACCTTCTTACTGTCTTGCATGTCTCACCCAAAACACGCAATAAAGATTTCGCGTAGAGACGCAGTAAATCTCAAATCTATTTAGGTCACTAGATCACTCAATAAAATAGCCAGTCCCACTTCACTCCACCTTGCCCATTCACCACCAGGGCCGGAGCAGGAAACTTGAATATATTGAGCATGCCTAACAACATCTTCAATGGTTTACTTTTAACAGTGATCTTACTCAGGTCGATGTCAGGTGAGAGCATAAACTGCCTGGACCTGGGATACTCAAGGTCAGACGTCTGGAAGGTGTTGTCATCAACAATCCATTTATTTTCAAATCCCCCAAACATATTTTCACCACTGTAGCCTACTGCAAGGTTTAGCCATTTTGGAAAACGGTTTTCATCTTTCATAAACGAATGTATATTGACCGACATCCAAATGGTCTGAGCATTGTAGTCTTTAAGAAAAGATTGTAATAAGTTTTCTCCAAACAGGTCATCCGTTCGTTCCATCAGGGTGGTAGAATGAGATGGGTGCCCCGTGATTGGATCCTGTGGATAAGTCCGATGCGTACTGGAAACCTTCATCCGAAGCCTTTGCTCATTCCAGCCAGCTTGCTGCCCGGCCCATAAGCCGGCACCTGCCAGATTAAAGGCCATATCATACATCGAGAACCCCCAGTCTGAGGAAAATCCATCAAGAACTTCAAGCGTCGTCTGCAGACCAACGGCTATCAGGGCTCCAGTCCAGATGCTTGATTTTCGCTTCATTCCAGTCCACCTGGCTGCATGATATATCCAGTCTGACTCAAAGTAGGTGGTAAACATATGGCCTGCTTTGTCCATTTGATGCCATTCATCCATATCATTGAACAAATGGAAGGAGGTGCGATCGGTTTTCTTGTACCAGAGTTCATTGAGACCGATTACTGTCCCGGTATACACCACCACACCAGTCACGGTGGCAGACCGGAAGCGCCCTTTATGCAGAAAATCAGGAGTATCCCAAAAGCTAAGTGTATCTTTTTGCCCGCTGACGGTCATTGACCACATGATGGCCAGCAGGATTCCAAATGGAGGCTTCCATCTGACATTTGTCCACATTATTAGGGCTTTAGGCAACATCCGTTAAGAAAAACAGTAATATTTGATATTTTGCAGGCAATTTAGATCATAAAACTGGTTGAAAGAACGCTTATAGATACATATGAAAATACTTCGACTACCATTACGTGTTGTGTTTGGCCTTATGATGGTCATCCAATTTGGGCAATCTAACGCCCAGGATATCCATTTTACGCTCCACCAGATGACACCTCTGGCCTTCAATCCCGCCAATACAGGGGGATTCTACGGGTCATACAGACTTTCAGGTCTCTACAGGGACCAGTACAGAAGTGTCCTGGGCAATGCAGCTTATACGACGCCTACTTTTTCAATTGATGTCCCGGTGATCCGCGGATTTAAGGAAACCGACTGGGTGGGTGTAGGTATGTTTTTCTATACTGACAAGTCCGGTTCCGGAGGATTGACCCAGTCTTCCTTTAAAATTTCTGCAGCCTACCATTGGGCGATGAATAAGAAGGGTAATAATATCCTTTCGATCGCTTATCAGACAGGGGCTGTTCAGCATGAAATAAAGGATCCCTCTCAATTAATTTTTGAAGATCAGCTCGTAGGCAAACTCAATGAATCCGTTGACCTCGCCAATATTGACAAGATGAAGAAAGGCTTTCTCGATCACGTGGGAGGGCTTAAGTTTACTTCAAAGCTGAATAAGACGGATGAATTCACCATCGGCGTTGCAGCCGGTAAGTTTGGTCAGCCAAACTGGTCACTGCTGACGATGGGAGGCAACTACCGGGTAGATCCAAGAATCCATGCGCAGATAGGCATGTCAACCCTGATGTCAGATAAGGTAAGATTATCACCTAATATTTCGTATCAGAAAATAATGGGCAGTCCTGCCAATACATTAGTACTGCAGGGATTACTTGATTACCTGCATAGCAAAGAAAAAGGTCTCGTGCTGAAAGGAGGCCTAGGTTATCGCAGTGGCGCCGGGATAGGGGATGCGTTCCAGATTATGCTGGGTGCTGATATCAAAGAGATCCGCGTGATGCTAGGTTATGATATCAATATCTCCCCCCTCTCTGCAGCAAGCAGCGGACAAGGTGCATTTGAACTTGCCGCTCAGTATATCGGCAGGATATACAAACGTCCTAATCCGGATCCGATAATCTTTTGCCCTAGATTTTAAACATGAAGATGAGCAGATCAATATATTCTATGCTGCTGGTGATGGCCACTACCTGGTTATCCGCACAGCCCCTGGACGAAGTACCGGTTCATATGATGATCGAAACAGCGGAGGCCAGCCTCATGATTCCCGATTATTATACCGCGCTGGAATGGTATGAAAATGCCTATAAGGAAACACGGGATCCGGAAATCGCCAATAAGATATCCACGTTGCAAATCAAGCTCCGCGATTATGTGCGCGCGGAGCGTTGGCTTGAAAAAATAGTAGAAAAGGATCAGGGGGTGAATTACCCTTATACTGTCTTTCAATATGCGCAGGTACTGAAAGTAAATGGCAAATACCAGGAATCTATTGATGCTTTCAATTTTTACGCAGGACTAAATGTAAGCGACAGCTTGCTCGCCCTGGCGGATAACGAAGTGGCAGGTATTCAGCTGGCTGTAAAATCAAAACCTCCGATTGACCTGGTCGTAAAAAATGTAGGTAAGAGTGTTAACTACTCCTATACCGACGCATCACCATGGCTTGGAATGGATGGCAATCTTTATTTCGCTTCTATGCGCACGCGCGAACTAATCACCCTCAATGGAAAAGAAGGAGATTATTACCTGAAAATCTATAGCTCAAAGCCTGGCTCTGACGGAGAATGGGAAACAGCGAAACCGTTGGAGTCAAAAATCAACCGCGAAGGGTATCATTCAGGCAATCCAAGTATTACCGAGGATGGAAGCCGTATGTTTTTCACCAGATCCCAACTGACAGGGAATGATCTGTCAGAGAGTAAAATATTCGTGAGTGTCAATAAAGCTCAAAATTGGGGCGCTCCTGTCGAACTGAAAGGGATCAATGGAAACTATATTGCAAAGCAAGCCGCACCCGGTGTTGTGTTTGGTAAAGAAGTACTTTTCTTTTCCTCCAACATGGATGGTGGATTTGGTGGATTTGATATCTATTATGCAGATCGCATCAATGACGATACTTATGGCCTTCCGGTCAACCTGGGTCCTTTAGTGAACTCAACGTTAGATGATGAGACTCCGTTTTACCTCAACAATAATCTTTATTTCTCATCCACAGGGCATCCGGGTCTAGGTGGTTTTGATATTTTCCGGACTGAATGGAACGGACAGGAATGGGGCAAACCGGCAAATCTTGGTGCAGGGTACAATTCATCCTATGATGATATTTTCTTCTCCGTTAATGAAGATGGCAAGCTGGGATTCCTGGTGTCAAATCGTCCGGATGAAGATGCTCGCTCGCTCAAATCCAAAACCTGCTGTGATGATATCTATGAGTTTCACATCAGAGATATCGTCATTGACCTGATCACTACGGTCTACGAAGGCACCGTGCCTCTGATGGGTGCTAAGGTCACTGTATTTGAAGTTGATCGCGGAAAGACAGGCAGGTCTCAACAGCAGACCAATGACAATATCAATGACTTCCAGTTTCCACTCGACCAGGATAAAGCTTACAAAGCACTTGTGGAAAAAGAAGGATATATGCCTGCAGAGTTTGAATTCAACACAGTAGGTGTGGTTGATAACTTTACCGTTCGCAGGACGGTCAAGCTGGCAAAGAAGGTTGAAGATAATTCAGGAATGGAAACGGTGACTATCAATGAACCTATCCGTCTCAACAATATCTACTACGACTTCGATGATGATAAGATCCTTGCAGATGCTGAGAAAGATCTGAGTTTCCTGGTAGAGCTGATGAAAAAATATCCTGACATGGTGATTGAATTGTCTTCCCATACTGATGCCCAGGGAAATGATGCATACAACGAAAGATTGTCGCAGCGCAGAGCGCAATCCGCCAAAAACTGGATGGTGTCTAAGGGAATTAAAGAAGGCAGAATAGAAGCTGTAGGTTATGGTGAAAACAATATCCTCAATGATTGCATCAATGGCATCGATTGTGCGGATGAGCTACATCGTGTTAACAGGCGTACAGAGTTCAAGATTATTTCCGGACCTACTACGATCGAGGTGAAGAAATCTGATCTCGGTGATCAAAAGAAAAAGGAATCAGGGTCCAAGATTCTGAATGTAACGCCTAAGGGAACAGTTCCCGTCACTGATCCTAAAGTAGAGCTGACCTTCAACAAGAAACTGGAAGAACTCGGAGCTGTCAAGAAAGGGGAGAAACGAGAAATGAGTTTTTCCTTTACCAACACAGGTAATATACCTATTGAAATCGAGTTGGTAACTTCATGTGAGTGTACAACACTTGACTGGCCTCAGTTTAAAATTTTTAAGCCAGGAGAGAAAGGGACTATCAACGCTGTTTTTGACAGCAAGGATAAAGAGATCGGTGAAACTACGGATATCGAAATCATCCTCAGACAGGCTGATCCAAAGACCAGGAATCCGATGGTGTACATCCTTAAATACAAATTTGATCTGATTAAATAGTAATTGGCAGAGAATTTTTGTCCTGTAAAGGGACATAATTGAAATAGAAATAGGTTGTAGGGGTTCAGCATTCTCTAAATTGGTACATTATATTGTCGTTTCTTGGAAAAAAATGATGTAGGGGTTCAATATATTGAACCCCTACATCATTTTTTTCCAAGCCAGGTTTTTTCATTCTGATTCAAATTTTGAACCCCTACATCATTTTTTTCCAAGCCAGGTTTTTTCATTCTGATTCAAATTTTGAACCCCTACAAAAAATAGTACCTTTTATTCCTGATTTCGTTTAAAACCATTTCTCTTGGATATTTCCCTCCTGTATGAGCAAGTATCAGCGCAGGATGCCATTGAATGGGCAGGTCTGGTCACCGGTGTGCTCTATGTTATTCTTGCAACCTACGAAAAGCCATCCTGTTGGATATTCGGCATCATCAGCTCAGCGTGTATAGCCTGGAAAAGTCTCACGGATTATCATTTGATAGCGGATGTAGGCCTGCAGAGTTTTTACATTGTTATTGGGGTGGTGGGTTTGTGGCAATGGGTTAAAGGTCAGCAGGGGGGGCTCAAAAAGCCGGTCATCATTTCGCCATGGAAACGACACCTTCTGGCCATCGGAGTCAGTACGCTATTGAGCTGGCCTTTGTCGTGGCTGTTGATCACGTATGCAGGTGCCAGGTACGGATTTGTGGATACACTGCTCACCTTGTTGTCGGTCTGGGCCACCGTGTTGCTAATCCGTAAAGATCTACACAATTGGGTATACTGGATTTTTATTGATGCTGTATATGTCCTGTTGTACTGGAAAAGTGAAGGTTTTTTATTTGCCCTCTTGTTTCTGATCTACGCTGTGATATCTATATGGGGATGGAGAAAATGGAAGGTTGCCCGATTGTTTGAAAGTTGATAAATTTATCCGTATCATTAGTTGACTATGGCAAAGTATTTTGTACATCCTGATATCGCCAAAGCAGAAACAATCTCAACAGATGTCTATCTCCATCCTGAGGTTTTTGAGCTGGCCAAAGAACAAATATTTTCACCTTCATGGCAGTTTGTCACAGATGTAGATCACGTCAAAGAGCATGGTTCTGTATTTCCATTTACATTGCTTGAAAACTATCTGGATGAACCATTGATGATCTCCAGGGATAAGGAAGGAGCGCTTCATTGTCTTTCCAATGTTTGCACACATCGCGGGAATCAGTTAGTCGATCAACCTTGTAAGTTGCATCAGATACAATGCCGATATCACGGACGAAGGTTTCATTTAGATGGATCTTTCGCCTTTATGCCTGAATTTGTCGGTGTAGAGAACTTCCCTGTAGATCGTGATCACCTCACTTCACTTCCTTTGTTTCAGTGGGGAAAATGGCTCTTCACTTCTCTGGATAAAACAACATCAGCTGCCTCTTATTTGGATGATATGATCAGCCGTCTGGCATGGTTGCCATTACAGGATTTTTATTTCAGGTCTGATTTTTCTAAAGATTTTACTGTTGATGCTAACTGGGCATTATATTGTGAGAATTATCTTGAAGGATTTCACATACCCTTTGTTCATGCAGGACTCAATTCAGTCATTGATTACGGTACCTACTCAACAGAGCTTTTCAGGTATTCCAGCCTTCAACTGGGGCTTGCCAAAGATGGAGAAGTGGCATTTGAGCTTCCATCATCAAGCCCTGATTATGGCAAGCGGGTAGGGGCCTATTATTTCTGGGTATTTCCCAACATGATGTTCAATTTTTATCCGTGGGGTTTATCCATAAATATTGTCAAGCCAGTCACCATCTCCCGGTCGTTGGTTTCTTTTCTGACGTATGTGTGGGATGACAGCAAGCTTGAACAAGGTGCAGGCTCAGAACTGTTTCATGTGGAAAAGGAAGATGAAGAAGTCGTGCAGGCTGTGCAGAAGGGTATTCGTTCGAGGTTTTATACACACGGTAGATATTCCGTCAACCGTGAACAGGGCACACATCATTTTCACAGACTTCTGGCGGAAGCCTTGCAATGAGCGCAATGAAAGAAAATGGAATTACGAATGGTGAATTGGTTTGTGTGACATCTCTGGGGATACCATTATCTTGGTATTGCTATCGCAGGTAAGACCCATTTCCTAAATTACGTTTATGAAAAACGTTGTATTCGCTTTGCTTATGTCCGGGGTATTAAATGCAGGATGGAAGTCAGAACCCCACAATTGGTCCGCAAGATGAAACCTTTACAGACCCCAGTCTTTCAGCATTTGTCGATCGCTTACTTGATGCAATCGACAGACGTGATCAGCATGTTTTATACGAAGTGCTGGATTATGATGTTTCCGGGATCTTAGGGGAGGTAAGTGGAACTTCTGACTATAAGCAGGAACGGGGATCCGATAATGATTCCAGTATGGTTTGGCCGCTGATGAAGAGGGTGATAACACTCGGTGGTGTTTTTTTGCATGACACGGCTGATCTGACCGGCAGGTATCAGCTCGTTTTTCCATATGTCTATGATATGCCACTGGATATCGAAGATGATTATTACAACATAGGTGTGATCATGGGGAAAAATGTGAATCTTCGGGAAGGTCCGGATACTGCCTCCCCCATTAAATCCAAATTGACCTATGATGTCATATTGTTTCCTGATGGAGACCAGTATGGAAAAACGCTATCAGGTACGAATGTTTATGGTGATCCCGAATGGCGCTAGGTTGAAACCTATGACCATCAGATGCGGGTATGGGTCAATTGGCTATATGTATACAGCCCGATCGGTTATAGAATGTTTCTTTTCAAGGATGGTAAGGGAAACTGGAAAATTTTTGCATTTCTGGCAGGAGATTGATCCTGATGGTGCCGGAGGCTACTTCTAAGCACATTCTAATGATCAGAATTCTTTCATGGCCCTTTTAAGGACTACTGTTATGCTTTCTGCATTGAAGCCACACCACACACTTCCTTTTCGGTATAGCGGTACAGGTTTTTCTGCAGTGAAACAGATCAACTAAACTCAACATGAAACCCAGGCCTGGCCATGATAGCCGGGCCTGTTTATTGGAAAGAGGACCTGATCTTTTATCTTAATTCCGGCTTGTCTTTTTACTTTTCGAAGGGAATTACAGAATTGTTGACGGGATATTGTTTTATTTGTCGTTCAGCAATCTGTAGCAGCCATCTTTACGTATTCATGACAAAAGACGAAAAAACCATCACGGCAAGGATTGTCACACCTGCCGTCATTGTAGCTGCCCTTGGCTATTTTGTGGATATCTATGACTTGCTCCTGTTTGGTATCGTACGCAAGGCCAGTCTTATTGACCTCGGTTTAGTAGATCAGGCTAACAGGGATGCCGGCGAGTATCTGATCAGTATGCAGATGTATGGAATGCTGTTAGGCGGAATCCTATGGGGTATTCTGGGTGATAAGAAGGGCAGGCTGTCCGTTTTGTTTGGTTCCATTTTTATTTATTCCATTGCCAATATTGCCAATGGGATGGTCCATTCCGTTGAGGCGTATGCCTTCTGGCGTTTTATTGCCGGTGTCGGATTGGCAGGTGAGTTGGGCGCGGGTATAACACTTGTTGCAGAGACATTGCCTAAAAATAAAAGAGGGTATGGGACGATGATCGTTGCTGCTGTTGGCCTGACTGGGGCTATTGTTGCTAACCTCGTATACCAAGTTTTTGGTGATTGGCGATTGTGTTACTATGCAGGGGGAGTGCTTGGTTTGCTGTTGCTTTTCCTTCGGGTGAGTGTCAAGGAATCGATGATGTATACTCAGGTAAAATCAACCAATGAAAATCGGGGAAGTTTTCTTTCCCTCTTTACGAATCGCGTAAGGTTTGTTAAATATATGCGGTGTATTCTGATCGGAATCCCGTTGTGGTTTCTGGTGGGTGTATTGATAACGTTTTCACCTGAATTTGCAAAGGCGTTGAGCGTGCCGGGTGCAGAGACCATCATGGCTGGTCAGGCTATCGCTTGGTGTTACGGTGGACTTGTAGTCGGGGATATATTCAGTGGGCTGTTGAGTCAGTATCTCCAAAGCAGGAAAAAGGTCATGGCTATATTTCTCACACTCAATCTGCTCATGGTGATGCTATATCTCAATGCGTATGGGATTTCCACGACCATGTTTTATTTACTTTGCATGGCGATGGGTTTTTCCGTTGGTTATTGGGTGATCTTTGTGACGATAGCCGCCGAACAATTTGGCACTAATATTCGCGCGACCGTTACCACTACGGTTCCGAATTTTGTACGCGGCTCCCTACCAGCGATTATATTGATGTACCAGTTTTTCAGGGATAAGACTTTCTCAGGTAATATCCTTCAAGCCGGTATGGTGGTAGGGTCTATACTCGCTGTGATTGCCTTTCTCGCTTTATGGAAAATGAAAGAGACCTTCACCGCCGATCTTGATTATTCGGAAACTATCTAATCGCGAAGTCACACTAATCATCTCAAAAAATAATCGCGCAGAGCCGCAGAGGCGCAATTGAAATTAACTTAGCCTTCTCCTTTGCCTCTCATTACATTTTCGCGCAGAGCTGCAGAGGCGCAGTTCAAGATTGTTTTCTATTGTGCTATTTACACCCTATCCCTTACGCTCTCACGCTCTCACTTTCTCACAAAGAGCGGCGCTGCCCCCTTCCCCTGTTTTCCACCCCAAATCCTTACACATGGAAATCCCGGGGTGACCTCGCGCGTCCTATCACTCCAATCACAAGTCAAAGTCTACGTGGTAGTGGTCATCATGATAGCTGTTGATCAGATCATTGAGGTGAGGCCTGATGGGTATATTTCGCTCTTGTAATTTTTTGCCCGAAGGCGTACTGAATAGCTCATCATGCATATTGGTATTGAAAAGTATCTTGTGTATACGGATACCATGCCTTTTCGCTGCATCATCCAGAGCAAGGATGTGTTTCGCTATGCTTTCAAAATCGATGACCGTCTGATGGTTTAAGGATAACTGGCCATCCTTGTTGAACTGCAGCAGGTAATGAAACAAGCCGGCATGATTGGAAATCATCGTTTTGCCATCACGACTTATCTTTGGTACCATAAAATCGACACTGGTTCCATTCTGATGTGTCCAGTGGATCAGCATCTGTCCGCCATGTTTTCTGGTGCATTCCATGAGGATGAATTCACGACCGGGACAGGTAGTCTCACATGCCTGGTATGCCTCTGTTAGGGTTGCATAGACTTTGGAATTGACATATGCATTGTTGAGAATATAATAGCTGAAGCGGCTGAAGTATCGGAAATTATTTCCCTTGTAAGGCATGAGCCAGGCGTTTTTTAATTGTCCGTCACGTACGCTTCCGAGGGATTCGCTCTGCCCGGAATTGGTATGTGTTATCTCAGGAATAGAGAGCAAGCTGAATAGGATGACAGTGCCAATTAGGAAAATCCAGCGCTTCTTCACTTTCATGTTCAGGGTAACGGTTAAACAGGATTAATTGTTTGATCGCGGAGGCTAGGGCCTATCTTCGGTGCTTACCACCTGTCCAATGGTGATCTGCGAGATGCTTTTCGCCCGATTCAATGGCGCCAGGTTCGATGGTAGTGCCCATGGAGTCATTCCACCGGTTGAGGTAGCCGAATAAAGCGACAACCCCAGCGATCTCTACGATCTCACCTTCATCCCAGTGTTCTCTCAAGGCTTCGGCAATGTCTTCATCAACTGCATTAGGTACCGTGGATGCCGCTACAGCAAAATCGAGTGCGGCCCTTTCCTGTCCTGAAAAGGAAGGGTGTGTTTTGTATTCCCAGATATGCATAAGCTGATCTTCAGATGCACCATAACGCTCTGCAGCACGTATCCCATGCGCCTGACAATACTGGCATCCTGTCGTATAACTTGAAATATAGGCGATCAATCTTTTCAGTGCACTGGTCACACGACCATGATTTTCCATCACGGCCTGGTTCATGCGAATAAATGCTTGTGCTATCTGCGGACGCCTTTGCATGGTCTTCACACTGTTAGGACAGAATCCTAATGTCTCATTGTAAAATTTCACCAACTCTGTGAGTGATGGATCAGTTTCGGGGAGGGGAGATACGAGAGGTGTTTTCAAGTTGTGAGTGTTGTTTGTACTGAGCGAAGTCGAAGTATGAGTTGTGAGTGTTGCTTGTGCTGAGCGAAGTCGAAGTATGAGTTGTGGGTTGTGAGTGTTGCTTGTGCTGAGCGAAGTCGAAGTATGAGTTGTGAGGCGGGAGTGGGTCATGCAGCCGGAGGCTGCTTCGTACCAGCAAGTCTCTCGTCTGGCGTCTGCGAGTCTGAAGTCTGCAAAATGCTCTTCTCTTTTCTACAACGTCCCTCGTAGTTCCTGTTCACGTTCGATTGCTTCAAACAAGGCCTTGAAATTTCCCTTACCAAAAGAACGGGCTCCTTTGCGCTGGATGATTTCGAAAAACATCGTAGGTCTTGATTGAACAGGTTTGGTGAAAAGTTGAAGCAGATATCCTTCGTCATCTCTGTCGATGAGGATGCCTAGTTCACTGAGGGGCGCCAGGTCTTCATCAATTTTTCCGACGCGGTCCAGGATAGAATCATAATACGTTGAGGGGACTCTCAAAAACTCAACACCACGTGCTCGAAGTTTGCGGACGGTATCAACGATATCATCTGTTGCTACAGCCAGGTGTTGCACGCCTTCATCTTCATAGAAATCAAGATATTCCTCTACCTGGGATTTTTTCTTGCCTGCGGCAGGCTCATTAATTGGAAACTTGATGAAGCCGTTTCCACTACTCATCACTTTACTCATGAGGGCAGTGTATTCGGTGGATATTTCTTTGTCATCAAAGGTGAGGATGTTACGGAAGCCCATGGTATCTTCATAAAATTTTACCCAGTAGTTCATCCTACCCAGCGCAACATTACCTACCATGTGGTCGACGAATTTAAGACCCACGGGAGTTGGTTTGTATTCCGTTTCCCATTTAACAAATCCTGGCAAGAAAATTCCTTTATAATCTTTACGCTCGACAAAAATGTGGACGACTTCGCCATAGGTATGGATACCGGATCTGACTACGCGACCAAACTGATCTTCTTCTACAGTTGGTTCCATAAAAGAGATAGCGCCACGGGAGGTGGTTTGATGCCATGCATCTGTGGCATCATCAACCCATAGAGCAATCACCTTGACACCATCTCCGTGTTTGTCGATATGCTTACCTATTTCACTGTTGCTATGCAGTGGTGAGGTGAGCACCAATCGAATTTTATCTTGAGCGAGAACGTAGGATTCATAATTTTTATCACCGGTTTCCAGTCCTTTATACGCCAGGTCCTGGAAGCCAAAGGCGGTTTTATAATAGTGAGCCGCCTGTTTTGAATTGCTGACATACAATTCGACATAGTCTGTACCATTTAAGGGCAGAAAATCTTCCGCGACGGCCTGGCCTGGAGCTTCTTTTTGTGCTGTTACTGACATAATCCTGAATGCTTTAAGTTGCTGGTGTAAATATACGCCAGAATGAGTTGATGGATAGTTTAAGCAGGCTCAATGGTGTTGTATACCTCCCCAAAGCCAACGCGGTGTCCATTATTTTCTGCCCAGCCCCTCAGGGTGATGGTATCCCCATCTTCAATAAAGGATCTTTTTTGACCATTAGGTAATGAGACCGGGCTTTTCCCTCCTTCTGACATCTCCAGCATCGAACCAAGGGAGTCCCTATCCGGTCCGCTGATGGTTCCGGAAGCCATCAGATCGCCGACCCGAACATTGCAACCGTTGCTCGTATGGTGAGCAAGCTGTTGGCACATGTTCCAATACATGTATCGAAAATTAGAGTTTGAAATTACTGCAGGCTCGCTATTGTCAGGTGTCAAGACTACTTCGAGTTCGATATCATAATTTTTCAAACCTGTACATTGAAGATAGGGTAGGACTGCAGGATGTTGTTCAGGACCATGAACCTTATAGGGCTCAAGCGCTTCTAATGTAACGATCCATGGAGCTATGCCGGAAGCAAAATTTTTAGCGAGAAATGGACCCAGCGGTACATACTCCCATTGCTGGATATCGCGTGCAGACCAATCATTAAATAGGACAAGACCAAAAATATGATCTTCTGCATCAGTTGTAGAAATAGGGTCACCTAGCTTGGTTTCTTTTCCGATCACAAAACCCATTTCCAGTTCAAAATCCAGGCGCTGTGTTGGTCCAAAGATTGGTTGATCGGAATCCTTTGGTTTCGTTTGTCCGTTTGGGCGACGAACCGGTGTTCCGCTGATGACGATTGATGAAGCTCTCCCATGATATCCTATAGGCAGATGACGCCAATTGGGCAGCAATGCATTTTCTGGATCTCGAAACATCTTGCCTACATTCGTCGCATGTTCGATACTTGAATAGAAATCTGTATAGTCACCTATCACGATTGGAAGATGCATAGTTACCATCCTCCATGGTGAAAACAATTCGCGTTGATGTCTCAATGGTGAATTGTCATTCGACAATGTCTCCTGAATGCGCAGCCTGACTTCATTCGTGACTGATTTCCCCTGCCCGATAAATGGATTGAGTGCAGGGTGATTGAAAACTTCTACATCTTCAACCAGTCCCCTGAAAAAACCAGTCTGCGCCAGCTTATACAAATTGATGACTTGATCACCTATACGTGTGCACACATACGGAGCACCACTATCCGATCCAATGCCAAATGGTATATTGTAAATGGAAAAATCTGAATTTTCCGGTATCTCAATCCACGACTTCATGTAATTGTTCCTTTTATATTAAATTTCAATTGTCTATTTTCCACATACACCAGAATTTCTAATTTGGAAATAAAAATTCCTAACGCCACAGAGGTGGTGCACCTACGGCCCACATATTTAATTTTCTAAACCTTTGCTACAGACGTTTTGCCCCTATGGGGCATTGATGTTTCACTTGAATCATTTTACCAATTCCTTAGACATGGTTCATTACCTACTAACTTTGCTCTTTGCTCCTTGCCCCTATCTCCTTGCCCCTACCTCCTAGCCCCTACCTCCTAGCTCCTACCTCCTAGCTCCTGCCTCCTACCTCCTAGCTCCTAGCTCCTGCCTCCTAGTTCCTACCTCCTAGTTCCTACCTCCTAGCCCCTACCTCCCAGCTCCTGCCTCCTAATTCCTAGCTCCTAGCTCCTAGTTCCTAGCTCCTGCCTCCTAACTCCTAGCTCCTCCCTCCTAGCTCCTAGCTCCTGCCTCCTAGTTCCTACCTCCTGCCTCCTAGCTCCTAGCTCCTGCCTCCTAGTTCCTACC
>JAWXAW010000222.1:0-4319 GCA_034439675.1 Saprospiraceae bacterium
AGCGGAGAAATGATGGTTTGACTGCACTCACCAACCGTTCGCTCTGCAACCGAGAGTGAAAAGTGTAAGGAGGATTATAGAATTCTTATATCCCTGAAGAGCCTAATAAAAATTGGAATAAGCTTTTAAGTCCAATCGGGGATTCAGATCGGTAGCATGAAGAATGGAAAAATCTTATAAGCCCCATCGGGGCTCAAGATCGGTAATAAGGAAGAGGTAAAAATCAATAGTGCCCCATCGGGGCACAACTCGATTACTTCGGCATCTGTATCCAATGATGTATAAATAAAAAGTCCGGATGAACGCATCCGGACTTTTTATTTATACCCATGGTGTAGTGTATTATTGAATGCCCAGTTTTGCTTTCACCAAGGCTGTGATATTGGTGCTTTCGTCAGCATAGAGGATGACGCCAACTCCCGGGCTACCGTCAAAGATGTAGGTATAGCCATTTTCCTTGGCTACTGCATCGATCGCGGTTTTCACTTGCTCGAGGATTGGAGCAAGCAATGATTCTCTCTTATCGCCAAGTTGTTTCTGCATATCCTGGTCGTATGCAAGAATCTTGTTGCGTTCTGCTTCGAGAGTTGCGGTTTCCGTTTCCTGGGCTTTGGGTGTAATCTCACCTGCCTGCACTTTGCGCTCCAGTTCCTGATATTTGAGCTGGAAATCCTGCATCATTTTTTCGCCTTTTGCCTGGAGTTGTTTGCCGAGGGCTTCGAGATTAGATTCAGCTTCTTTGACCTGGGGCATACCTTCGAGGATGCTGCCGGAATTGACAAAGCCGAATTTCTGTGCCTGGGCTGTCAAGGTCAGCATTAAGCCAAAAGTTGCTGTCAGGGCATATTTCATTATTGATTTCATGTACGTCTGAGTGTTGATTAAAAAAAGTTTGCAAAAGTAATGATTTGATCTTTATTGAGAAACGACCCGGATGATATCATCCGTCTTGTCATATTCCTGATTGGAAAAGATCAGGCCGCTGCTTCCGCCTTTGTCAAAGATAAAGTCGAATCCACGGTCATCAGCATAGGTCGCAATAGCGCCATAAACCCTTTCCTGGATTGGTTGCACCAGATCCTGGCGTTTCCTGAAAAGGGCACCTTCAGGTCCAAATTTGTCCTTTTGTAAATCCCTTACCTGCTTTTCACGCTCCATGATTTCTTCTTCTTTTTTCTTACGTTGATCTTCAGAGAGGAGTACCTGTTCAGCCTGGTATTTGTTGTACATAGCCTTGATCTGGTCATACTCGAGGGCGATCTGCTGACGCCATTCAGCCGCAATTTTGTCCAGTTCGACCTGGGCCGCTTGGTAATCCGGCATTTCCTGCAATACCCGTGTGATATCCACGATGGCAATACGCTGTGCACTGACAGAGGTGATCGTTCCGAGGGTCAGCATCAGAAACAAAAAGGTGATTTTATTCATGGTTTAACATTAGGTGATTGAATAGATCTTGTAGAGACGCCAAAAATACTTCAATTATTGGCTCACTTTCGTGTATTAAGACGAAAGGTGTTCTTTAAAAGTTTCATAGGGTGCCTTGGTGGATACGGGGATGAATCATATTAAACGCCTCAATTTTAATGACTAATATATTTTTTAATATCAAATACATTGCTTTCTTTAACCATCATTTAACGGAATGATAAACCAAATTAACATGGCCCAAAAGGTATGTTTAAATTTAGGGCATGGATCATTATGTATATGATGGTGCTGAACTGACCGTTGAAGATATCATTGGCATCACTTCAGCAAAGCTCACCTTGTCCGAAAAGGTGTGGCAACGAATAGCCGATAATCGTACCTCCCTCGAAAGGGTGCTCAAAAATTCTGGGGAAAGATATTATGGAATCAACACCGGGTTCGGAGCCTTGTACTCGGTGAACGTGTCACCAGATGGGTTGCAACAGCTCCAGACGAATCTCCTCAGGTCGCATGCATGTGGCGTAGGACCGGCTGTTCCGCAGGTCATCGTGCGATTGACCCTGCTGATGAAGATTATAAGTCTGTCGCAAGGGCAATCAGGTGTTCGGAAAGAGGTGATCCGGTTTCTGCTAGATCTCTACAATCTCCAGATCACACCGGTAGTACCCATGCTTGGTTCATTAGGCGCCTCCGGTGACCTTGCTCCATTAGCCCATCTTTGTCTTCCAATAATCGGTGAAGGCGAGGTAGTGTATAAAAGAGAACAAATGCCTGCCGCGAAAGCCTTGATGCTGGCGGGACTCGATACGATCGAGCTTGAAGCAAAAGAAGGATTGGCGCTGATCAATGGCACACAGTATTCACTTGCATGGTTAGTTTATTCCATCAACAGCGCTATTCGTCTGGCCGAGGTATGTGAAATGACAGCGGCTTTGTCGATCGATTCGTTTGATGCGCATCCATCTTTTCTGGATGCAGGTATTCATGCTGTTAGAAAACAGGTCGGCCAGATTCAATCTGCTGAAGCCATCAGAAAATGGCTCGAAGGAAGCGAAATAAATAAGGCTGCAAAACAACACCTGCAGGATCCATATTCTTTTCGTTGTGCGCCCCAGGTTCATGGTGCTTCAAGAGATGTGATTACATATGCAAAAACAATTGCGGACAGAGAAATAAATGCAGTGACAGATAATCCGCTGGTATTGGGCAATGAGGATGATATGCGTATAGTCTCAGGAGGTAATTTCCACGCCCAGCCATTGGCCCTGGCCTCTGATTTTCTGTCACTTGCTATCGCCGAGTATGGAAGTATATCTGAAAGAAGATCATACCTGCTGGTGGGAGGCAAGCGCGGATTGCCACCGACACTAGCACAAAACCCCGGCCTCGAATCCGGTATGATGATCTGCCAGTACACTGCTGCAGCGATCGTCAACAGAAATAAAATCCTTTCACATCCGGCATCCACGGACTCCATTATATCCAGCGCAGGACAGGAAGACCACGTAAGTATGGCGGCCAATGCAGGCATCAAACTTTACGAGATCATCAACAATGTATGGAAACTACTATCCATCGAATGGATGATCAGCGCACAGGCTCTCGAGTACCGCAGGCCACTAAAGACATCACCGCAACTCGAACAAAAGCATATGGCTTATCGGTTACAGGTACTTCCTTTATCTGGCGACCGGTCACATTCATCTGATATCGATACCACGGAGAACTTTTTACGCCAGAATTCCTTTAGCAGGACATGACCGAACTTCAACAGCAGCTAAAGGATAGTATCCAGGAACTTGAGCAGATTCGTAAAGTCAGTGAACACACTGCTCAACTTGGGGAGCGTCTGGAGGCAGAAGAAAAAGCATTAGTCGTGATGGAAACCACCCTCGCTAAGGAGCAACGTGATGTGGAAACACTGGAGCGTGAAGGACTAACGACCATGTTCCGAAAATTTCTAGGTGACCGTGAGGAAAAACTGGAGAACGAAAGAGAAGAATATCTCAGAGCCTCACTCCGATTCAACGAACTCTTTAAATCAGTGGAGCTCATTCGTTTTGAACTCGACCTTCTCTCCAAAAAGGAGCAATCGCATGATACAGTAGCCAGAAGAGTAGAAACCCTGATTGCCTATCGTGAAAAGGAACTTATGGACGTTGATCCCAAAGTAGCCTTGGTCCTGAAAGGCATAAACGAACAAACAGATAAACTCCATACATACAGTGTTGAAGTGGAAGAAGCCCATGCTGCGGGTATGAAAGCCCTTGAACTCGTCCGTGGTACAGAACAACTTCTGATCGAAGCGCAACTCATGGGACAGCGCGATATGTGGGGCAGTAAATATCATGGCACCGGGCATCGTAAACATGATGCTATCGATCGCGCTCGTGATCTGGCTTATCGCTCCCGTCACGAACTCATCCGCTTCGGCCATGAACTGCAGGATGTATTCAAAGGCATGCAGCTGGATGTAAATATGAACATCGAAGACTTCGGTCGCTTCACGGACATCTTTTTCGACAATCTCATCACCGACTACCTCATCCAGCAAAAGATCAGCAAGTCCCTCGTCAATGTCAATGGCACACGTCAGCGACTTGACATCATCATACAGAGTCTTGACCATGAGCGGGGCGTGATCAGGGAGAAGCTGGAGAAACTTGAGGAGGAACGGAAATCGGCTATTGTTTCAAGTTTATAGCTTATAGTTTATAGCTTATAGTTTATAGTTTATAGTTTATGGTTTATAGTTTATGGTTTATAGTTTATAGTTTATAGTTTATAGCTTATGGTTTATAGCTTATAGTTTATAGCTTATGGTTTATAGCTTATAGTTTATAGCTTATTAGTGTCAGATGTCAGACTCCAGATGCGAGTCGACAGTC
>JAWXAW010000223.1:0-10963 GCA_034439675.1 Saprospiraceae bacterium
CCGTTATTAAAATCTATACTTTATCTCATAAGTAGGCAGACACAACAACTATTGCAAACGCATTTGCAAGCACATTTTTATTTTTTGCCGAAACACCCTGCCAACCCTAAAAAATAAAAAAGAGCTTGCAAGCCACCGCACAGCTACATTGCAAACTTGCACCGAAAGAGCTTTGAATGTAAATCTCTTTTTCTTACTTTTGTGCTGACATGAAACAGTATCGCTTCGGACGGAGAACAGGGCATCAGCTAGTCGAGTAGGCGGCCCCGCCAGTTGATACTAACGAGATGCGCCTCTCATACTTCGACTACGCTCAGCACAACGCACCACTGTACCCTTCGACTTCTATACACAAGCCAATACGTAAACCAAGCGGGCCTCGTATACAGCGGTTCATTAAGTTAAGGAGCAACTTTGAAATAGTGATCAAGCAATGATACATACCCTCGCCGTTTGAATCGATCAAAAGTGAGCGTAGTGCCCAGAATTGGACTTTGGGCGATGGATCGGCTTGCATTGACACATCCTCCTGCTATGGTTCGACCAACTATTTCGCAACCTAGTACAACAGCCCACCAACCGCAGCCCAACCACCCTTTCTAGTTCTACTCCACATATAGGCATGGCGAGGATCAATTCCCAAACGGAGAAAGTTCTTTCTTCTTCGGTCAGGCTTTTTCCAATCATGCCATACTTGTGCTGAACTTGTCGAAGTTTGCAATGATCCACTTCATTAAAGAAGCCGCTTTCTTCAGTGCATGGGTCACCCCACACCACCCATCGACTAGGCTGAAGGCAAGCCTTGCGACTTACTAATGCTTCGGGTCCGCTCAGCAAGTACTTCGGGGCGTTACGCCCTCGTATAAGGAACTACCACCCTCTGGGAATTTTTTCTTTAAAGTACTATATTTACCAATCAGGGCACACACAGCGATTTGGCAAAAGTGGCGGCTCAGTGCTTCGAAGGACAGTTTTGTGGGTCAACAAACAGGAGTGCTTCGAATGAATAAATGTGGTGAAAATCACCCCGTTCGCCAACCCGCAAAACGTTATGCCCAAGCAGAAGAAAAAATACGAAAATCAAAATCAATAAATGGAATTCAGAGATTACTATAAAATTTTGGGCGTTCCGAAGACAGCAACCGAAAAGGAGATTAAAACAGCCTATCGGAAACTAGCCCGGAAATATCATCCTGATTTAAATCCCGGAAACAAGGAATCGGAGAGTAAGTTCAAAGAAATAAATGAGGCAAACGAAGTTTTGAGTGATCTTGAAAACCGGAAGAAATACGACAAATATGGAAAAGATTGGAAACACGGAGAAGAATATGAAAAAGCCAGACGCCAACAGCAACAACAACAACAACAACAACAACAATATTCCACAGATCAATCAAGTCAGCAAGACTTTTCAAAAGAAGAATATTCGGATTTTTTTGAATCGATGTTTGGTGGAGGAAGATCATCTTATAACCAAAGTCATCGTCCAAAATTTAAAGGTCAGGATTACAATGCTGAATTACATCTTGATTTAAAAGACGTTTACACCGATCAAACACAAATCCTAACAGTCAATGGTGAAAAAATAAGGCTCACCATACCCGCAGGCGTTGAAAACGGCCAAGTTATAAAAATTAAAGGAAAAGGAGGATTGGGAATAAATGGAGGGCCAGATGGTGATTTATATATCAAATTCAATATCAGCAATCATACGCAGTTCAAACGCGAAGGGAATGATCTATATCAGCATGTTGATCTGGATCTATACACCTCCATTTTGGGCGGAGAAATCATGGTAGACTCCTTTAGTGGTAAAGTCAAACTTCAGATAAAGCCCGAAGCGAAAAATGAATCAAAAGTAAAATTGAAAGGAAAAGGCTTTCCCGTTTATAAAAAAGAAGGAGAATATGGCGATATGATCATAACCTATCATATAAAGACACCAACTAATCTAAGTGAAAAAGAAAAAGAGCTATTCAAGGAATTACAAAAAATGAATGCAAAATGAATACAAAACATTTAATATCAATACAAATACTCTGTTCGCATTATGACATTGAAATTTCATTTGTAGAGGCATTAACCCAAATGGGGCTCATCCAAATCGAAATTATTGAGCAAAATCAATATTTACATCAAGACCAAATTAGTGATCTTGAAAAAATAATCAGACTTCACAACGAGCTAGACGTGAATCTGGAGGGCATTGATATTGTTTTTAATTTATTGGAGAAGGAACGGGAGTTACGGACTGAATTAAATATCCTTAAAAACAAACTAAGGTTTTATGAAAATTATTAAGCAACACAATTTCTGCCAGTGGAGAGAAGTGAACTGGGCATAATCGAGCAGGCGGCCCTGCCAACTCCCGATAGCTATCGAGACTAACGGAGTGCGCCTCTCATACCACCGGGCGGGCGTACCTCGCGCTCGGAGGTTCATTCAGTTGCCGAGCAACTTTAACCTAGCCTAAACATATCACTATACGCTCAAAAGACCTATCCTTACTGGCCTTCCAGGTGGATAATGTTTATATCGGTGAAACCGCATGATGTTTTGCATTTCATTTCCAGAATTTATTTACTTTGCCACTACTGCAATTTCCTCGCGATCGCCAAAAACTTCAACCTCGGGAACATTACGCTAAATGCCTTTAAGATGCATACGCTTTAGCCAAAGGAGTATAATTAACAGCCAATTATGACTACAGCCATTATTATTACAGTTTGCTCTTTGCTCTTGCTGGCCTATGTTTTTGACCTGACGTCTGCAAAGACAAAGGTGCCTTCGGTAATACTGTTATTGATGTTAGGCTTTGGGGTGCGTGAAATTGCTCTATTAGTAGGAATCAATGTTCCTAGTCTGACACCCCTTTTACCCATTTTTGGAACAGTTGGATTGATCCTAATCGTTTTAGAAGGTTCCCTTGAGTTAGAATTCAACAAGTCAAAAGCATCACTCATAAAAAAATCGTTTGTGGCTTCATTATTTCCAATGGTTGTGATGGCATTTCTGCTGTCATTCTTGTTCCAGCATTTTGGTCAATTTTCCTTCAAAGATAGCTTGACGAATGCTATACCACTCTGCATTATCAGCAGTGCCATTGCAATTCCAAGTGTAAAATCACTGACGCAGTTTAATAAGGAGTTTATCATTTATGAGAGCAGTTTGTCCGATATCCTGGGCGTTTTGTTCTTCAATTTCGTGGCCCTCAATGACAGTTTTGGTTTTTCATCGTTCGGCTATTTCGGCTTACAACTCCTCCTCATTACGCTTGTTTCGTTCATTGCCACCATCGGTCTGGCTTTTCTGCTTAAAAATATTGATCATCATATAAAATTTGGACCTATCATTCTACTGATCATTTTGATTTACGCAGTTTCAAAGGTGTATCATTTACCCGGACTTGTTTTTATTTTATTATTCGGTTTGTTTCTTGGCAACCTCGACGAATTGAAACGGTTCAAATGGATTCAAAAGTTGAAGCCAGACGAATTGAATAAGGAAGTACATAAGTTTAAGGAATTGACCATTGAGGCAGCCTTTTTGGTGAGAGCTCTTTTCTTTTTACTTTTCGGCTTCCTGATTCAAACAGATGAAATTCTGAATACGGACACGCTGATTTGGGCAGTAGGAATTGTAGCTGCGATTTTTCTGTTTAGGGCTATTCAGCTTTCGATATCCAAACTTCCATTATCACCCCTCTTATTTATTGCCCCAAGAGGACTCATTACTATTTTGCTTTTTCTATCCATTGCACCGACACAAAGTATTCCCCTGGTAAACAATTCACTTATCATTCAAGTAATCATTTTAACAGCACTTGTCATGATGCTTGGTCTTATGACCAATAATACAACAAAGCAGAATCCACATTTCCATAACGCTTAACCCCTCATTCCTGCTAATGATACTCTTTCAGGGAATATTTAATTTATTCCAAAGATCCACATCGGTGGAATATTATTGAGAACATACTTCACCTTATGCAGTGGAAGCCCGCGATAAAACCATTTCATCACCGGAGGCATGTAGGTAAAGAACCTATAAGCTGCTCCATGTTTGGTTTGTTCGAGGATGGCCGCGAAGATCATGCGGCTGATTTGTTTTTGTAAAAATGGAAGGCTGGAGACGATGAGATCCGCTTTGGGCAGGTTCATCTCGTTTAGGATTTCATTCATGCGATGCGCACTGTCATGTATAACGGTAACTCGATTGCCATATTTGTGGCGTAACAACTCCACATAGGTTTCTTCCAGTTCGATGAGGATGATGTGTGTGCCCGGTTTGCTTTTCGCAATAATCTCGTTTGTAAACGTGCCATTACCGGGGCCTAATTCCACAACGGTGTGAATCGTATTCCAGTCCAGTCCGGATACGATGGCCCTGCCGGCAGCCTTCGAACTGGGGATCACCGAGGCATTGCGAAGTGGGTTTTTGAGGAAATTAAGGAGGAATAAAGAGCGCTCTTTCCAGACATTATGGTGTACCAAATGATGGTCCGATACCGAAGCAACGCCCACGTTTACAGCGACTTCTGTCAATTCATTGTGGAGGTTTTCCCGCATGTCTGGTACTTGAAATTAAGTTGCAAAAGTAGGGCGATGGCGCGGATTATTCCCTATTCCACGGAAAATGATGGATGTTGGCAGGATTATCATCCGTTTTACGGAAGCCGTAGGAGCCAAAGAAATCACGTTGAGCCTGTATCAGATTAGCGGTCGGAAAACGCAAAGAAGCCCCGGCGATATACTGAGAGGCAGCCACAAGGCAAGGTGTAAAAATGGTTTCTGAAGATGCCATATGTGTGATCCGCCTCAATCCTGGCCATGCAGACGCAATGGTAGTTTTGATTTCAGGATGGAGAACCAACTCATCATCCCAGTTTTCCCAAAGATTCACAAAGCGATTCATCAGGGAGGATCTAATGACACATCCATTGGTCCAGATCCTTGATAATTCAGCAAGGTTGATTCCCCAATCATTTTGTTTTGACACTGCCCGGATGATGGAGAATCCCTCATGATAATTGATAAGCCTTGCAAGTTGATACGCATTATAGAGGTCCGTTGTCCCCATAGAGGTATTCTTCCTGGGCTGTGAGCGGGTCACTTCATCCAGGTGCACCCGGATATGTCGCTGGCCAGATAAAAAACGGGCATGCAAAGCTGCTGTAATCATCATCGCTGGAATACCGGAAGAGGCAGCAGCCGTAACAGCCCATACACCTGATCCTCTATGGCTGGCACTATCCAGTATCGAATCGATGACCCATCGGTCATCTTCCTTTTGTCTGAGTATTTTTAACGTAATATCAAGCAGGTATCCTGACGCATCGGTTGTCTTCCATCCTGACATTACTTCCGCAATATGATCGGGCGTCAATCCAACTGCCCACCTGAGCAATGAATACACCTCGGCCAATAATTGCATCTCCGCGTATTCAATTCCGTTGTGAATTATTTTGACAAAATGGCCTGCTCCTTCTGGTCCGATATAGGCGCAACAAGGTGATCCATCGATTGCTGTTGCGGCCATACTTTTTAAAACCGGCGCAGCCAGCTCATATCCTTCCCGGCTTCCGCCCGGCATGATAGAGGGCCCATTGAGGATAGCATCATTGCCGCCTGAAAAACCAGAACCCAGAAAATGTATTCCCTTTTCTTTCCATGCATTTACTCTCCGGGTTGTATCATCATAGTGTGCATTGCTACCATCAATGAGGACATCGCCCCTGGACAAACTTGAAATCACCGTGTTAAGAAAATCATCAACTTGATTTCCCGGTGGGACCATCATAAAAATAATGCGGGGTGATGGCAGGCTTTGAGCAAACCCACTAAAGTCATCAAACACACTGACATCTTGCAACTCCGGAAACTGAGACATCACATTTAGGTGAGGATGTTGTCCGAGGCTATCAGCTAGAGGGTGAAACAATGACAATGAAAAGCCCCTGGCAACAAGGTTTCTGCCAAGGTTGCATCCCATGGCACCCATTCCTATTATCCCAACTGATGGCTTCATTTTAGATGACTTTATACGTAGCTTAACATATTGACTACCAAATAACACGCCAACAAATGTGTCCTGGCCATATTATTCGGCACTGGACTCCCTCGGCAGGAAGATCAAACTCCCTTTTCCTTCAACCAATACAAGACAGCAATACTGTGGTGGATGACCTATAATCTTTGCTTTAATTTCTTCTACCTTCTCAATCACTACCAGCCCTTTGATATAAAATTCTTCCAGCGTGGAGATGTTGACCGACCACTCACCTGCTATCTGATGGCGGTCTACAATAGGCAGCCCCACACTGACTTCCTGCTGATGAAAAATAAACACAGGATAATTCGAAACCCCTTCATCGATGACTCCTTCAAAGGCTTCCTGCATCAATCCATGGTAATGGTTAACTTCTTCCGCGAACTGTTCGAGATAGACTTCCTTTTTCATTTTCGTTCCAATAAAGCTACACATTCGATATGCTGCGTCTGCGGAAACATATCGACCGGGATTGCCGTAATGACTGTATACGATTCGCTCAGCATTTTAAGATCTCTTGCCTGGGTAGCGGGATTACAACTTACATACACGATTCGCTGTGGTGCAGCAGCTAATAAATGTTTAATCACATCCGGATGCATACCTGCCCGTGGCGGATCGGTGATAACTACGTCTGGTTTTCCATGTTTCGAAACGAAAACAGGATCAAGCAGCATCTCCACTTGCCCAACCACAAAATCTGTATTGGTGAGTTTATTAAGTGCTGCATTTTTTCCTGCATCTGCTATGGCCTCAGCGATGAGTTCAATCCCAATAACACGCTTACAACTATCTGCCATATAAATACCCAGACTACCCACCCCACAATACAAATCATAAACATTGTCGTCCGGCTGTAAAGAGGCCAGTTGTTTTGTCAATGCATACAGATTGGCGGCCTGGACACTATTGGTCTGGAAAAAAGATTTCGGACCGATATGAAAACGCACATGATCAAGCTGTTCGACGAGTGTCTCAGCGCCATATTCATGCTGTGCGGTGAGGTCATGGATAGAATCATTGACCTTGAGATTGATGCACGAATAGATCGAGATTACTTTTGGAAAACGTGCAGCAATGCTATCCACCAGTATTTTTATCCACTCGTGATTGGCTTCACCTACCACCAGGACAATCATTACTTCACCAGCCAGGTTATTGCGGACTATGATGTTCCTGATAAAACCTGTTTTGAGCCGTAGATTAAAAAACGGCCATTGGTTGTTGATGGATAGTTGTTTGATAAAAAGGCGGATCTCATTTGACGGATCTGCCTGCAGGTGACAATGTTGAATATCGAGGACCTTATCAAATGCACCAGGCAAATGAAATCCGATACCATCTTTCTGAAATTCTACATCCGACCTCATCTCCTCATCTGTCAGCCACCTTCTGTCGGAGGCAGTAAATTCAAGTTTGTTACGATAGTACTGTTGGTGTGGTGCGCCCACTATTGGTTGAATGATCGAAGGGTCCAGTTCACCGATCCTTTGGAAGGCATCTTGTACTCGTTTGGCTTTGAAGCGCAACTGTGCCTCATAAGACATATGCTGCCATTTGCAACCGCCACACAATCCGAAATGAATACAAAAGGGCTCAGTACGATCATCGGAAAGGGTTGAAAAGGCAGTTGCTTTGGTGATGTACATTCCCTTTCTCTTTTCCAGAGCGACGGCATCTACGATATCTCCGGGTACGGCGCCTTTGACCTGGATGATCCGCCCGTCCTCACAGCGGCCTATAGCCAGGCCCTCCTCAGCAGTATCTATGATATCCACGTTGTGGAATAGCTTTCTTTCTTTTCTGGCACCTCTGTTCATGTGGCAAAGGTAAGCGGAGTTGTGAATTGTGAGTGGTGAATTGTGAGTGGTGAGTTGTGAGTGATTTGGGTGTGGGAGACTGCGGTTTTGCGGCTCTGCGCGAGATTTATTTTTGCAGGATAATTGGAAATTGTGAGTTGTGAATTGTGAGTGGACTGTTGACTGTTGACAGCTTACAGCTTACAGCTTACAGCAGACGTCAACTGTAGTCCGTTGTCCGTAAAAGCTATTTAAAAATTATTGGAATAGTCGGTTCTGGAGGCATTGATGACCTCAAGGGCTTCGTCGCGACCATAGATATCGGGGATTTCGACGGGCTGGGTGCCTTCGGGGGAGCGCTTGTAGGTCAGAAAATAGTGTTTTAAGCGATTGATGATGCCTACCGGTAATTGATTGAGATCTTCATAGTGCGCGTACATACCATCCTGGAGTAGTACAGCAATGATCTTGTCGTCTGCCTCATTTTTATCAATCATCCTGAAACCGCCGATTGGTTTTGCCTGGACCAGAATATTACCATGTTCTATGCGGTGTTCGGTGAGGACAAGAATATCTAATGGGTCACCGTCCCCCTTTATTCCTTTCAATCCTGTCTTTGCCATGCACCAGGCGGCGATTTCATCATGGCAATATGTCTGCGGGATGAAACCATACAAAGCAGGCACTACATTAGAATAGAGCTGTGGGCGATCTACCTTCAGGATGCCGCTGGCCTTATCGATTTCATACTTGACTGTATCCGATGGAGTGATTTCGATATAGGTGGTGACGATTTCAGGGGCATGAGGGCCGATGTTGACGCCATGCCATGGGTGGGAGATATAACGATCTGACATGGGACAAAGCTAGGTGTTTTAAGCTATCAGTTTTTGGCTGGGATATACCTGCCGTTAAAAACGGCTACATTGATTTCTGCATTGAATATGTTCTTTTTGATTTGACGTACGCGGTCTTAGGTCATCCTAAGACCAACTTTGCTTTTTCTAAATTGAACCAAGCAGGGGTTTGGTTACACGCCGTTAAAAACGGCTACATTGATTTCTGCATTGAATATGTTCTTTTTGATTTGACGTACGCGGTCTTAGGTCATCCTAAGACCAACTTTGTTTTTTCTTTTGTTGAGGCGCCTCAACTCATTCCAGCTGCACCAGGTACATTTTCTTCACCTTCTCACCTCTTCGGGCAGGATTTAGAAAAGTGGCATTCAGCTTGGTGACTTTGAAATCATCAAACTCTTTGATGATCTTGTGTGGTGGAATGGCTCCAAAGACATCTGGTGAAATAAAGAGTATAGCCCCGGGAGCCAGTGTATCTAATGATGCCTCCGTAGCCTCCGGTATGACGCTATCGCTATAATAGTCGAGGGCGAATCCGTATTTGCGATACCAGTACACTCGTTCGAGTTTATGTTGTTCGATATATTTACCTGCCTGGCTGGTGGATTGGTATTTCAAAAGTTGCGGATAAAATATAAGACCAAGGGTCAGTTGAAAAATAAATATCCCTGTCAAGGATGGGAGTATCCATTTGTCAATTGCATCAGGTGCATTGACCCGCCACCACCACATCAACGCATAGAGGAGGATAGCCACGAAGGGTAACCAAATATTCACCCCCGGAAAAACACCAAAAAGCACCAGCCCGGATGCAAAAAAGAGAATATGAATTATGCCAAGCTGAATAAATTCTAACCACCCAGGCAATGTTTTGGCATATTTCATCAACCAGGATGCGATGATCACGGTTGCAAACGGAAATAACGGGAAAATATAATGTGGCAGCTTATATCCTGAAAAAGAGAGCGCAATAAAGGGAATGACAAGGCCTCCCAGTGAAATCCATTCATCGCTACTATTTCCAGAGATGCGGATCGTAAAAACTCCTTTTATCCTATACCATATCGCAGGGATAAACAGGAGAAGCCAGGGTTGCAAATCCCACAGCATAGTCATTAAAAAAAAATACCATGGGGTATTATTAGACCAATCACTTTCGCCGGTGATCCGGCCAAAGCTTTGTGTCCAGAAATAAAAGCCTAATCCGGAAGGGCCCTTGAGCCCATACACTTGTTTCTCCGGGTGGAGATCAAACTGCATGTACAATCCGTAACACATTGGCGCAAGCACCAAAGCAATAACAGGGATCAGTATAAGCCAGGATGGATCAACTATTTTTTTCCATTGCTTTTTCAACAATAGATGACTTCCAATAGCGACAGCAGGGATAAACAAACCCAGAGGCCCTTTTGCCAGCATAGCACCACCGAGACATGCCCCGCCTATTAACAAGTCTGCTTTATCACGGGTCTTTACAAAGGAAGAAAGCAACCACACTGAAAGCATCACAAAGGCGGTGAGCAATCCGTCCGTCCTGATATCATTTGACATGAGGTTGAAAGCTTGTGTAGTGCCCAATATCAATGCTGCCAGTATGCCCGTTCGATGATCATACCATAGGGTGGCAAACCGATACGTTGCCCATAAGGAGATCATTAAAAAAAAGACAGGCAACAATTTGTAAGCAAAACTTGTATTTCCTAACAGACCAATTCCTATAGATGAAATCCAAAATAGCAGCGGTGGTTTGTCCAGATAATCCTGGCCCCTGTGATACACTTCAAGATAACTGCCATTGACAGACATCTCCCTCGCAATAGCGGCATATTGTGCAGCATCAACTTCCATGATATCAATGAAGAGATTGATACCGTATCCGATAAGAATCAGGGCAAAGAAAAAAGCATATTTATGCTTCAGCAAATAGGATATACTGCCTGATATGAGGGATGGCACCATAATGGCGCAAGATACTTCAATAGGCTTCACTTTATCTTACCTGCATTTCTTTCGTCTGGGGCGTATTGCATCCGCCCCAGATGAAAGAAATCCGATTACTAATTGATGGCGAGAACTACATCCAGCGGCAGGCTAGTTAGGTATCATACTAGTTGGCGGAGCAAACTCCATCCAACGGCAGGCTAGTTTGGTATCATACTGGTTGGCGGAGCAAACTCCATCCAACGGCAGGCTAGTTTGGTATTATACTAGTTGGCGGAGCAAACTCCATCCAACGGCAGGCTGGAGCAAACTCCATCC
>JAWXAW010000224.1:0-5358 GCA_034439675.1 Saprospiraceae bacterium
ACTCCCGGCCATTGCAGGAGTTTGCTCCTGCAATACTCGATGAGGGCCATTGCAGGAGATTACTCTCGGCCATTGAAGGAGTTTGCTCCTGCAATACTCTGTGGATTATGTTCCCGGCCCTGGTATTAAAGTGGTTTGATCTTTATTCAGAAGTGGTTCCATTTGCAAATTGAAAATTTGCTGACGTGCAAGCGTAGATACAATCTACGCTTAACATTAGGGCAAGGGTAAATACAATCTACGCTTAACATTACGGCAAGCGTAGATACAATCTACGCTTAACATTGTTATATCTATTTCTAGAGTGGTTTGATCTTGATATTTCTGTACCACACCTTATCACCATGATCCTGCAGGGCAATCTTTCCCTTTGCGGCGAGTCCGAAGCCTTTCATGTCTTTAAACTTGGAGGCTTTGATCATCTCAAGCCATTTGTCAGTGTACATTTCATACTCAACCACTTTGACCCCGTTGAGCCAATGTTCCACCTTTCCCTTATTTTTGATCAGCCGGACTTTATTCCATTCTCCCGCGGGTTTCACGGTGACATATTTACACTCGATCATATCGTACAGATCTCCGGCGCGGTGCGTTGTAAATCTTGTATCCGGATGACATGTATTATCGAGGACCTGCATTTCAGGGCCTGTATTCCATACATAGTCATATTCGTTTGATTCTACTACATTATAGATAATCCCGCTGTTGCCGCACGGAGAAATTTTCCATTCAATGTTGAACTCGAAATTTTCATACTCCTCTGCAGTAAGGATATCTCCTCCGTCAGGAGCTTGCCAGTGCCCTTCAGAATTCTTCCGGGCATCAAGGGTCAATGCACCATCTTCGACGATCCAGCTTTTACCAATTATCTCTCTTTTGAAATTGTGCCATCCCGCCGTACTCACACCATCAAATAGAAGTTTCCATCCATTTTGGTTCTCTGATTCGGTAAGCGTATTTTGTTTTAATTCAGGAGATTCCGAAATGGATACAGGCGCATCCGCGAGAATCTGATTCATGGTATACCAAGCTTCAGTAGACCACAAAGGAAGCCCGGTATCACTTACGTAGGCATCATTCATGTGAATATAGATAACATGCCCTGCCTTCATGCCATCGAGTTTCAATGACACTTTTTTACGGTCGGTAGAAACGGAGGCGGCAAGAACTTTCAAAGCAACATTGTCAACTTTAGGTCCACCATATGCCGCGGTAGGCACATATCTCCATTGCCGAATTTCCCAATCAGCAATATCCCAGCCATCGCTCTCTCGAAGCGGTTCTGTAAATTCAATTTCTACCCCATCACTCTTCGCGCGCACGGCCAGCATTTCAAAATTGGGCTTCCCGTTATATTTCAATCGTTGCAGTCCATACCACAGCTTATCTGTTTGCTGCCAATTTCCGGGATTCCCTATGCCCCCGACATATAAAGCACCATCCGGACCCCACACGATCCGGTTAACACCTGCCTCAAGCCCTTGAATAAACCTGAAAACAGCCCCCTGGTATTCGCCATTTACTTTTTCTACAAAGACCCTTTTTATACCACCATGGGTAACTTCTCCATAAATCATTTGACCCTTGTAGGGACCATCATTGATGGCCAGTGGCGTCGATGGCGAATTACCAATTTCATCCTGTGGAAGCCATACGACGGGGGGCTTCTCTTTGAAGGTAACCGTCCCTTCAAAATCCACTGCTCTCGAACCGAAAAAAGCACCTTCAGTCACATGCAGTATTTTACTGCTGGGCAACCAGTCTCCCTGGTTATCAGCGACAAATATTTCATTGTCCACCCCAATACCTATTCCATTAGGTGTGCGAAATCCACTTGCGACATAGTGCAGTTCGCCCGAAGGCATATCAAAGCGAGCTGCACGCCCCCGACTCGGCATTTGATTGAGTCCGGAAGCTCCACCGGGTTGAATGGCGATCGCAAGCGTGGCATACAGGTCACCACCTTTTTCAGCAAGTCCAAATCCGAACTCATGAAAATTTGCGGATGTTGGCCAGCTATTATTGACACATTGATATTCATCTATGATCTGATCCCCATCCGTGTCCACAAGTCGGGTGAGTTCCTGCTTTTGCATGACAAAGATCGTATCATTGATCACCTTAAGGCCTAATGGTTCAGCCAGCCCTGCGGCGATCTGCTTTACCTTTATCTTAGATGGATCGCCTGATGAAACATTGCTTAACAGGTATACTGCTCCGGAAGGATCCCAAACGCTGATGGCAAGTGAACCATCGGACATAAAGTCCATACCACCCACTTTGGGAAGAAAATCATTTGGCCTTGCCTGTGACAGATCATAAGACGGATGCACCGCTAGTAATGGAGATTTATCGCCCGGGATAATTTTGCCCAATGCCATGGACAACGATTTACCTTTTAAAACAGAATGGTCATCTGATGAATGCAGTAAAACGCCTGATGGAAGTCCTGACCAATCCGCACTACCTTTTGGTTTCCATTCCAACGACAGGTATCTTCCCCCTTTCCCCTGGATATATTCTATCACAATCGGATGGTAGCCTTGTGACAAAGTCAGGAATGTTTCCTTTATCTCCGTGCCATGCATGCCATCATTATCGAGTACTACTTTGCCATCGATTGTTACTCTTGATCCATCATCACTCAGGATTCTCAACCCGGTTTCCATTTCTTTTTCAACAAACAGAAATCCTCTTGCGGTCAGGACAAAGTCTTCATCTAGTCCGCCAAACTCTGTAGCATCGAGGCCTTGAAAATCCAGGACAATTCCTGCCTGATCTCCCCTTTTGGTGGAAGGAAAATTTGGCAGTTTTTGGTATTGTGTCTGCTGTGTCCATGCTTCGACCATTAGACCCGGCAGCACATTTTTAATTTCTTTCAGGCCACCGGTCAATACCATTCCTTCCATTTCGCCTGTCCCCTTTTGTCCGGCATCTGTTGTATCAAGCCGCAGGATATACCTGACCATTTCCATGGCATCAGGTAAGGGTAATTCAGGATGGGCGCTCATCGCCTGAGAACCCCATATACCTGCTCCTCCGGCAATCACTTTGTTAGTCAAGGTTGAAACAGTCTCTTCATTCCATGGATATCTTTCAGCGATCTGCTTGTAGGCAGGGCCGATAGTCTGCACTTTTTCGTTGTGACAGGTTTTGCAATCGTTCTTAGCGATCAGGCGCTGACCGAGCGGAAGTGTTTCTTCTTCTCCTTCTCCTTGTTGATTAATATTATCAATCGTAGGTTGACTCACAAAATAGGTGCGGAAGTAAGTTTCCTTATTCCGCGACAAGCCGAGTCGGCCATTCAGGGTCAGCAATTGCTTTCCTTCTACCTCTTTCTTATCTTCTGATTCAACCACCCAATTTCCATTTGTAGTCAGATTTTGTGCCAGGGCAATGGATGTAACTTGCTGGGCGATACTTACCTCAGAACCGTCCGGAACATCTTTGAGTCTGAAGATGCGTTCAAAACCAACCTGTGCTTCTTTTGCAAGAAATTCTGGTTGCTCTTCAACTTTGATGATCGAACCATTGGCGCATATAAGGTCATATTTTAGTATAGCCCTGCCTTTCTTCAATTCATGACCCGCATATTTTACTTCCTTCAATACTTCAGTGCCATTTGACTTAACACTCCAGGGATGTTTGTATGGATTGACTATCCATGCATCGCCGATGGAGATGGGTTGTGGGCCATGCGCATTATCATACACAGCGCCTTGCAACAGGACGTGTCCCTTCCAGACTTTATACAGCGAACAGCTATCCGTATGATAGGCGGCCCATACATCATCGTGGAGGGCAAGGGTTATGATTCTTGGTTGCTGATCCAGTACTGATCTGAAGACAAAGGGTTGATAAGGTCTTTCGGGGGAGATGGTACTTCCCCTTTTACCACAACTCATGACGATCGTTAAGGCTGAAATGATCAGAATAGTCCTGCAGAAATGAAGTTGGTATGGCATGATCCGGCTTTTAATAAGGTCTCAATAATAATGAAATTCTAAGGATGTCCGTAAGGATAATATGACATCTGTTTTTTATCTTCATACCCTTAAAAATCACATCCTTATGAAAGCTTTAAAATACTTTTTGATTGTCATCGGCATTCTACTGCTGATAACTGTTATTTTAGGTCTTGCAGGCCCGAAATCTTACGATGTACATCGGTCTGCAGTGGTACGCGGCACGCCTCAACAAGTCTGGCCTTATGTGAGTTCGCTAAAAAACATGGCATTATGGTCTCCGTGGGCAGAAAAAGACACAGTGATGGTTGTTGAATATACCGGCACCGATGGAACTGTAGGATCTACGTCCTCCTGGTCAGGTAACAAACATGTTGGAAAAGGCGTGCAAACCATTACCAAACTGGAACCTACTACTTATTCAGAAACTGAACTCAAGTTTATGGAGCCAATGGAAAATACGGCTACCGGATTTCTAACCTTAAAAGATACTATCGGAGGCACCTTCGTAACATGGGGTATCAAAGGAGAAAATGGATTTGTTGGAAGGATATTTGGCAGCGTCATGAACATGGATAAAATGATGGCCCCTGATTTCGAGAGAGGTTTGTCTAAGCTGGCAGCTCTGGTAGCTTCATCACCTAAGATGGAAACCGGTGCATTGCAAGTGATGCCCGGTGAATATCCCGGTGGCAAGTACCTTGGCATCCGTGGATCTATGACCTTTGACAAAATCCCTGCTTTTTATGAGAAAAGCTATGGGAATATCTTTCCTGCACTTGAAAAAGCTGGTGGCAAACCAACCGGCATGCCTTGTGGCCTATACTACAATTGGGATACAGAAAAAATGACATCTGATCTTGCTGCGGCTGTGGCTTGTACCGGTGATTTCAAATCACCTGCCGGCATGGACGTGATCAATCTACCTGCTGCTAAATCCCTTACGATAGATTATCTGGGAGGATACAATAGCGTCGGAAAAGCACATGAAATTATGGATGCTTACATGAGAGATAACAAACTTAAGCAACTCACTCCGGTGATTGAAGAGTATGTCACGGATCCTGGAACAGAACCGGATTCCAATAAATGGCTGACGAAGGTTACTTACTTCTTGAAATGACGGAACAAGGGACTAGGAGCTAGGAGCTAGGAGCTAGGAACTAGGAATTAGGAATTAGGAACTAGGAATTAGGAGCTAGGAATTAGAAGCTAGGAATTAGGAATTATGAGCTAGGAATTAGGAGCTAGGTATTAGGAGCTAGGAATTAGGAGCTAGGAATTAGGAACTAGGAACTAGGAACTAGGAACTAGGAATTAGGTATTAGGAGCTAGGAATTAGGAACTAGGAATTAGGAACTAGGAATTAGGTATTAGGAGCTAGGAATTAGGA
>JAWXAW010000225.1:0-18331 GCA_034439675.1 Saprospiraceae bacterium
AAGCTTATAAACCAATAAACTTATAAGCTTATAAACTTATAAGCGATAAGCCAATAAGCCAGCAAGCCAGCGAGGAGAGCATTTAAGAGAAAACGATTATTGTGATGTCAGCACCCTGGTGTCTTCGTCATGCGAAAAGCCTTCTGCTGATGTTGGCATTAGGTTGGTAAGTTCCCATTTAAACAGCTCGGGCATAGCCTTTCCTAGGGTCGGATTCCTTATCTTTGCACCCCTTATGAAGAATATCCGCAACTTTTGCGTCATTGCCCATATAGATCACGGTAAAAGCACCCTCTCCGACCGTCTGTTAGAGATCACCAAGACAGTCGCTATGCGGGACATGGTGGCTCAGACCCTTGACAATATGGACATCGAGCGTGAACGTGGTATCACGATCAAAAGCCACGCGATCCAGCTTTATTATACTCGCCCCAATGGGGAGACATTTACCCTTAACCTGATTGACACCCCGGGACATGTGGATTTCTCCTATGAAGTCTCCCGTTCCATAGCTGCCTGTGAAGGCGCGCTATTACTGGTGGATGCTACCCAGGGTATCCAGGCGCAAACGATTTCCAATCTATACCTGGCTATCGAACATAATTTGGAGATCATCCCGGTCCTCAATAAGATCGATATGCCTAATGCCATGATCGATGAAGTCACCGATCAGATCATTGACCTGGTGGGTATCCCCAAATCTGACATCATCCTGGCCAGCGGAAAAACAGGAGAAGGCGTAGATAAGATTCTTGAAGCCATTGTTGAGTTCATCCCACCCCCTAGTGGTGACCCCAAAGCTCCGCTTCAAGCCTTGATTTTTGATTCTGTATTTAACTCCTTCCGGGGAGTTATCGCCTATTTCCGGATTTTCAACGGTACGATCCATAAAGGAGAGAAAATCAGGTTTGTCAACACAGGTGGTGAATATAATGCTGACGAGGTCGGCATCCTTCAGATGGAGCAGGTGTCAAAGCCCGAATTATCCGCCGGTAACGTGGGGTATATTATCACAGGTATTAAAGAATCAAAAGAAATTAAAGTTGGTGATACCATCACTACGGCTGCAAATCCAACGCGGGAAATAGTGAAAGGTTTTGAAGATGTCAAACCGATGGTCTTTGCCGGCATCTACCCTATCGATAATGATGACTTTGAAGATCTCAGAGATAGTCTCGAGAAATTACAGCTTAACGATGCCAGTCTGGTGTTCGAACCTGAAACTTCCATTGCATTAGGCTTTGGGTTCCGTTGCGGATTCCTCGGCATGTTGCATCTTGAAATCATCCAGGAGCGCCTGAGCAGGGAGTTTAACCAGGAAGTGATCACCACCGTACCAAACGTATCCTACAGGGCCTACACGAAGCGCGAAGGACTGATGGTCATCAATACGCCAAATGACCTTCCTGATCCTACGCTCGTAGATTACATTCAGGAACCCTACATCCATGCGCAGGTTATCACCAAGCCTGAGTATATCGGCGCCGTCATGAACCTGTGCCTGGATAAAAGAGGTATGTTGATGCATCAGAATTATCTCACGCCAACACGCGTTGAGTTGAGTTTTGATCTTCCGCTTGCTGAAATCGTATTTGACTTTTACGACAGGCTCAAATCTATTTCCAGGGGTTATGCCTCCTTTGACTATGCCCCGAAAGATTACAGGATCTCTGATCTGGTCAAACTGGATATTCGTCTGAATGCAGAACCAGTGGACGCATTGTCTTCACTTGTACACAAGGATAAAGCAGAGGCTTTTGGTAGGAAGATCTGTGCAAAATTAAAAGACCTGATCCCGAGACAACAGTTTGTCATCGCTATTCAAGCATCAATTGGGGCAAAAATCATCGCGCGTGAAACCATCTCTGCCATGCGAAAAGACGTGACTGCCAAATGTTATGGTGGTGATATCTCCCGTAAACGCAAGCTGCTCGAAAAACAGAAAGAGGGTAAAAAGAAAATGCGTCAGATCGGGTCTGTTGAAGTTCCGCAGAAGACTTTTCTCGAAGTCCTTAAACTGGATTAATACTCCATGGGCAAGCCAGCAGGATTACCGTATGATCGCATTCCATGGACGTGGATACTGGTTGTCGCAGGCGCATTATTCTACATTCCGTTTATTGGTGGTGTAGCTCTTTTTGACTGGGACGAAATCAATTTCGCAGAGATCAGCCGGGAGATGATGATGACCGGTGACTATCTCAATATCCAGGTCAACTATAAAACCTTCTTTGAAAAGCCGCCTTTCTTTTTCTGGTTGCAGGTCCTCTTCATGAAAACGTTTGGCATCAATGAATTTGCTGCCCGACTGCCAAATGCACTGGCGGGTATCGTGGTACTTGTCCTATTGTATAAAACCGGCCGCAGATGGATTGATCAGCGATTCGGATTATTCTGGGCGCTTTCGTACCTAGGCTCCATCCTTCCGACCTTATATCACAAATCAGGGATCATCGACCCGTGGTTTAACCTCTTTATTTTTTCAGCCATACTGGCCTGGGTGGAAGGCGTAAAAACTACCTCTTTGAAGTGGTATCTGTTGAGTGGATTGTTAAGCGGTATGGCAGTGCTTACCAAGGGGCCCGTTGGGCCGTTGCTCATTGGAATGACAGTGCTGATCATGCGCTTGTGGTCAAAAGATAAAAATTACCTGGGTGTAAAAAGTATCTTGTTTTTTATCATCGGCAATAGTGTGGTTGCCGGCATATGGTTTGGGATCAACTGGGTTTCCAATGGGCCGGAATTTATAATGGCATTTCTCAAATACCAGGCAGAGTTATTGACGGAATCGGTAGCAGGCCATAAGGGATTTCCAGGATATCATTTTGTCGTCGCGCTTTTTGGAATTTTCCCGGCATCGATATTTGCCTTGGGTGCATTCCGAAAAAGACCAGTGGATGAATCAGTTGATCTATATCACTTCCGCTTGCTGATGATCATCATTGTGGCTGTTGTCTTGGTGCTGTTTTCCGTGGTTCAAAGTAAAATAGTGCATTACTCCTCCATGATCTATTACCCCGTCAGTTTTATGAGTGCGTGGACGATCTGCAGATATCTCGATGGCAAACAAAAATGGAATGCATGGCAACTTACCATCGGCGTTTTTGTAGCAGCCGTGTTTCTGGTGGTCATGATTGCACTTCCTTCTGTCGGACTGCATATCGGATGGCTTAAAACTGCCTTCACTTTTGATGCTTTCACCAGTGCATCCCTTGATGCTCAAGTGAACTGGTCGTGGTTCGATTACTTTCCTGCAGTGTGGATCTTACTGATACTTATAGCTTTTATCTTACTGTGGAGAAAAGGCATTCAGGATTATTCCTTGTTGACTCTTTTTTCGGGTATGGGGTTATTTGTCAGCATTGCCCTGATTTTTTTTATTGGTAAAATAGAATGTTATAGCCAACACGCTGCGGTTGAATTTTGCGAAAAATATGAAGGACAGCAGGTTGAAATACAAACCATAGGATTTAAAAGCTATTTACCTTTTTTCTATGCGCAAAAGCCGATACCGGACACTTCACGAAGTGTTATGGATATACCCCATTACTATATCCTGAAGGTTGATAAACGGAAAAAACTTGAGGAGCGACCTGAACTCCAAATTCTTTACGAAAAAAACGGATTCATTTTCCTTGAGCAGAAATAAAAAAGGGAAGCAATTGCTTCCCTTTTTTATTTTATCTATTTGACCATCCGGGCGATATACCAGGATACGCCATCCGTCATTCGAATGATGTACCAGCCTGGCTCCAGATCTGCTACCTGCAGATTGTTGGAAGCCGGATTCTTAAATTGTTTTTGCAGGCGTCCATCAATACCCATGATCATAACCTCTGTCATCTGGCGATCAAAATCCACATGAAGCACATCCCCAGTAGGTACTGGATAAACTTTCAGTGGTTTAAAATCAGGGCCCGGGTTAACGGCAACATCCAATTCAACAAGAACCGTAGCAACAGTTGTGCAACCATTCTGGTCTGTGACCAGGAGTGTATAAAATCCTACCTGCGTCAACAGCGATAAATCTTCCTGCGGTACTAAAGTGGAATCCGGGAAGACCCATATTGGCGCATAGGGAGGTATGCCTCCGTTGATCGTTACCTGGACTGATCCCCCCGATACACCAATATCAATGATGGTATCAATGGTAATCTGTAATGGCTCAGGCTCCGTAATCACAAATGTCAATATCTCCAGACAACCCGCGGCATCGCCAACGGTTACACTATATGGACCTGCACCAAGATTGTTAATGGTAGCGGTTGTATCGCCATTGGACCACAGATAGGAAACAGGTGGTGTAGCATTTTCCACATTCACTGATATGGCACCCGTGAGATCCCCCGCGCATAGGACATTTTCAAAAATGGAGGTGATGACTAGCTGACAATTACCCGGCTGTACTGTAAAACATTGCTCATCTGTGCATCCGCTGGCATCCGTCATTGTCACGCAATAAATCCCCGGTGTAAGGCCTGAAATAGAGGATGTAGTGCTTCCATTACTCCACAAATACTGGATGGAGCCGGAAATACTGTCGCAGACAATCGCGCCGTCATTAGCGCCGGGTAAAGATTCATTTGTGACAGGACAGGTGATGAGCGGAAATACAGATTCCGTGATGATGATGCAATCCACATCATTGCAACCTTCAGCATCTGTGACTGTCACGCAATATTCACCTTGGGTCACCATAATATCAGAAGTGGTTTCACCTGTGCTCCATTGGTAAGAAATAAATCCTGGTGGCGCGGAAAGTATTACAGTATCGCCTTGACATACTGTAACATCAGGACCCAGATCTATTTCCAGATTGCATCCAAATTCATCCACCTGTCCTGACCCTGTAGTGATACAACCATTAGCATCCGAGATCGTAACTGAATACACGCCGGGTGGTAATCCACCGATAGAATCGGCAGTGCTTCCGTTGCTCCACAGATACGTATATCCCGGCGTGCCGCCTGATGGTATGGCAACTGCAGTACCATCATTGGCTCCTGAACTCGTCTCATCGGTCGTCAATACTGTAACAACAAGGAGTGGTGGAGCAGTAACCGTATAGGATGAAGATGCTGTACATCCTGTTATATCGGTGACTGTCACTGTATAGGTACCTGCCGCCAGATCATTGTTAGTCAATCCAACCACTCCATTTGACCAAAGGCCTGTAAAAGGTGATTGCTCTCCACTGGGCACAGCTGTCAGATCAACCATATTATCACCCGTACAGAGATTTTGTCCGGATGGATTGATGGTTACAGTGATTGGTCCGGGTTGCAGAATGGTATACAATTTGACTACTTGACAACCATTGTTGTCTGAAGCAGTCACGAGATAATTACCTGCTGGGAGTGAACTGATGGATGGTCCGTTTCCACCATTCGACCATAAATAGGTATAGGGTGCTTCCCCTCCGGTTGCGCTCACGGATATAGCGCCATCGTTGCCACCATTACAGCTGACATGTTCTATCAGTTGGAGTGTGACAATCACGATACCTCCAGGGTTGACCGTATAGGAAGCCGTCTTGGTACAATCGTTATTGTCGGTAACTGTCACGGAGTATGTATCAGGGGTCAAACCGGTAATGGTTGTTCCAATAAACCCATTTGACCATTCCGCAAAATAGGGCGTCGCCCCACCGCTAATGGAAATACTGATAGCTCCGTCATCTTCACCAAAACAGGATTCATCACTTAAATTAACAAGGGCTATAGCCAGCAGTGGAGGTTGTGTAACCTGATAGGTAGCCACTTTCGTACAATTGTTATCATCTGTGACTGTAACGGTATAGCTACCAGCGACCAATCCACTGATGAAACTTCCCGATGAACCATTGGACCAGCTATAATCATAGGGAGGCACTCCGCCTGATGCGCTGGCTTGAATGGAACCGTTAGCTCCTCCAAAACAACTGACATTGTTTATAGTCGGTGTTTGTAAAACCAAAGCTGTGGGTTGTGAAATAACTGCTGAAGCTGTGGCTGTAGATCCATCATTGTCGGTAATCGTGACTGTGTAGGTTCCTACTGAAAGGTTATTGATAGTAGCGGTATTGCCGCCATTTGACCATGCATAGCTATAGGGCATAGTACCGCCAGTACCGCCGGCTGTAACACTGCCGGTATTGCCGCCGTTACACAGCACATCCGTAAACGATACTATCTCTGCTTCCAGTGGATCACCACCACCATTGATCATGCCTGTACTGGTGGTGGTGATGATCAAATCACCATCATTATTTCCGCTATCATCCGCAACATTGCCTGCGCCATAACAGGTGATCATGGTATTGGGTGGTCCTGTAGGAGATGTCCATGTCACCGTCCAGGAATACATATTATTTCCAGGATAAAGCTGTGCCGGATTATGCTCCCAATATTCCCTGATACCCTGCGGTGAGACAGTTGAATTGACAGAAGGGGAGGTCATAACTCCTGCTTTTAGATTACTACTGTTGAGAACAGTCATCTGAAAGCCTGCCAGTGAGCCTACGCCGTTTGGATTGCTATTGGTTATGGTCAGAATATAGGCTGTTGAAGGCTCAATCAGAGCAGGAAACCCTGACACGGTGAGGATTCCGTCCTGTGTTCCACCATCGAGACTATGGCAATCAGAACACAAACCATCTCCGGGTGCCCCAGTCCTGCCATTTGGTGGATTGTTTTCAAACGATACGAAAACCGTCATACTCACCAGTAATACGAAGACTAAATAAATACGTGACATCATGTAGTAATTATGAAGTAAGCAAAATAAAACCAAAAACCACTAAATAGTGTGGTTGTATTCAAAGAGTCCAGAGGGTAGACGCAGACAGCAATAAATCCTTACCGAAGCTATCAGATTTTTGACCACCGGACAAAATGGGTCTTCTCACCTTGTCTGATTTCCACAACATAAACACCTGATGCGAGATCCGGTGTATTCATTTGCCCATGCTGAATTTCGGCCTCTCCGGCTCTTGTTCCGGTGAGAGAATAGAAAATTCCGATACCATCAGGAAGCGTCCCATCAGCGAGAACAACACTGATGCGGTCTGATCCCGGGTTAGGATAGAGGGTCGGTTTTGGGAGTGATACATCTTTCGTGGCTGAAAGGACAATTGTGCCTTGGCCATTTGCTGTTACAATTCGATCACCCGTGTTTTGGAAATTGCCATTAGCGATGTTTCCGGCAATGTAATAGGTTATTTGGCTTCCCCCGGTTAGTTCAGGAGCTCTCCATTGAACAGTCCACTTGATAACATTACTATCGGGATATTCCACGGATGGATTGTGTTCAAAATACTGACGTCCGCTTAGGGTTTGAGTGACTGCTGCATTGTCAGATGCGTCCGTCATTTCACCGGCCTTTGTATTGAAAGGGCCTAGAATAGTCATTTGAAATCCACCCCTTACTGCATCGCCAACTGTATTGCGATTGACAACCGTCAGGGTATAATCTTCACCTGGTGTGATAGATGCAGGAAATCCTTCCACAGTAATCTCCCCATTGATCGGTGGATTGCCTTGCGTGTGACATTCCACACAGAGACTTTCGCCTGGGGCACCTGTCTTGCCGTCAGGTGGATTGGCAGAAAAGGATACTAATAAGAACGTGGAGGCAACAAGTGCAAGAAAGGTGTAAATTTTATTCATAGTTGAGGAGGTTCCCTAATGTGAGACCAATATTAGCAAAAAAAAAATAATTTGTTGTTAAATGGAGCCACGTAACCCTCCATTGTCAGACCAAACGGAAATTATTTTAGGCTAATCCGGAATTCCGGTTTGCTGATGGGCACCGTTGACCGCCCCAATCTATAGTTGAATATCATGTCCGAATTGGTTTTTAGTAGATATTCTGCCTTTTTTTACCGATTATTTACACCCTGCCTGCAACAGTTAGATGTCTTTTGTCGTCTTTATGACAAATATGAAAATAACCAATAAACCGATGAAACTACCCAACGCTTTAACCCTGTTATTGGGTCTTATAGTATTCGTAATAGGGCCTCTGTCAGCAAGGACTGGAAGCGCTATGAATACTGACCAACTTAAAAAAGAGATTGAAGGTATCGTCAATAAAGGGACCATGAAATTTATGGAGGCTGACACGGAAGACGTCACGATACACTTCCTCATCAATGCACAAAATGAACTGGTCATTTTTGATGTGATCGGTGACAATGAAGCCGCTTGTGATCACGTTAAAGAGAGATTAAATTATAAGCACGTAAAATTTAAACAAGCGAGGCAACTGATCCCTTATGAAGTAAATATAAAATTTGTCAGGGAGTGTCTTGAATAAAAGCTGAACTGTAATTAAAGATTTTTTGGTTGGATAATTTGTTGGAAAGGTGTGCTTTGAGGAGCCACCTTTTTTTGTGTTATTACCTGTAGTTGAAAACGACTGCACTGATTATTGCACTGAACATGATTTCTTTGATTTGTCGTACGCGAGCTTAGGTCAACCTAAGCTCAACTTTGATCGAGGCGTGTTATTACGTGTCGTTGAAAACGACTGCACTGTTTACTGCACTGAACTTGATTTCTTTGATTTTTCGTACGGGAGCTTAGGTCAACCTAAGCTCAACAGTTTCTCAACCTAAGCCCAACGGTTGCTTCTTTTTTTAGTCTGGACGTAAGTCAATTTGAGCCCAGCTCAGTAGATCCTTTGAAGAGGGAATCAACGAAGGCTTTTTTGTTGAAGATCTGGAGCTGATCAATGCGCTCGCCGACACCGATAAAACGGATCGGAATTTTAAACTGATCCGAGATACCGAGGGCCACCCCGCCTTTAGCGGTTCCATCCAGTTTGGTCAAAGCTAAAATGGTGACTTCGGTTGCTTCTGAAAATTGCCTGCACTGCTCAAATGCATTTTGTCCGGTAGTGGCATCCAACACCAACATAACGTCATGTGGTGCTCCTGGAAGGCACTTGTCTATGGACTTCTGGATCTTTGTCAACTCACGCATTAGGTGGGTCTTGGTATGTAGACGGCCAGCAGTGTCGATTATGACCACATCTGCATTCATGCGCATACCCTCCTGAACTGCTTCAAATGCTACGGCCGCGGGATCGGTGTTCATCCCCTTGCTGAAAAAGGCGCAACCTACCCTATCGGACCATACTTTTAGCTGATCTACAGCGGCAGCTCTGAATGTATCTCCTGCTCCCAGGAGTACTGAATAACCTTTTTGCTTGTATTGATATGCCAGCTTCCCAATGGTGGTTGTCTTACCGACACCATTGACACCGACGACCAGTAATACGTATGGTTTCTTTCCTTCCGGAAGTACAAAATCATCAAGATCAATGGTATTATTCTGCGTCAGTAGTCCGGAGATCTCCTCCTTCAGGATGGAATTGAGTTCGGCAACATTGAGATACTTGTCGCGGGCTACCCTGGCTTCGATACGCTCGATAATCTTGACAGTGGTCTCGAGACCTACATCACTTGAGATGAGTGCGGATTCAAGTTCATCGAGCACTTCAACATCGACTTTTGCCTTACCGGCAACAGCCTTGGATATTTTCTGGAATAGACTGGATTTGGTTTTTTCGAGGCCTTGCTCCAGTTCCTGTTCCTTTTCTTTGGAAAAGAATTTTTTAAAGAAACTCATGTCGGATCCGTGAGGTATAAAATGAAGATATCTGAAACGTAGAGTTTGATGTCGATCAAGCTCTTCATTTCAGATATCAAAGATGGCTACTAAGCTTTTTGATGTGAAATGCCGTTTGGCTACTTCTCAGCAAAAAAGTCTTTCACTTTGTCCTTATGCACCATCACCTCCTTGTAGGAGTATTTGCCGCTTACGGGGTCTTTGATGGGCTTGACCACCTTGACAAAATCCCTTCCGGATCCTACGTTTGCAGCCCGCTGGGCTACCTTCGCGTTTTTAGAAATTTTTGCCATTTGATGACGATTTTATTATTTGATTTCTTTGTGTACAGTCACTTTCTTGAGGATCGGGTTGAACTTCTTGAGTTCAAGACGGTCCGGAGTATTCTTACGGTTCTTCTGGGTTACATACCGTGAGGTACCCGGGAGACCGGTTGCTTTATGCTCGGTGCATTCAAGAATAATCTGATTCCTGTTGCCTTTTGACTTCTTTGCCATGTTACTATCCTATTGCGCTATTGCTGTTATTTCTTGAGCGTGACTCCGGTGTTGAAGCCTTCTGCTTTTAATCTTTTAAGGTAATCGTAGATACCCAATTTGTCTATTGTCCTGAGGGCATGGGTGGAAACGTTGAGCTTAACCCACTGTCCTGTCTCAGGTATGAAGAAGTTTTTCTTCTGCAGGTTGGGTAAAAACCTCCGCTTGGTCTTCATGTTTGAATGAGACACTTTGTTACCTACCATCGGTTTTTTACCGGTCAATTGACACTCTCTGGCCATGATATCTGGCTTTATTGTAATTTATAATTAATTAAATTTCAATTACTTACCTTTAAAAGGTGTGACTTCGGAAGGAGTCGAACCTTCAACCTCCTGATCCGTAGTCAGGTGCTCTATCCAATTAAGCTACGAAGCCGAATCCTTAAATGGAGCGCAAAGATAAAATTATATCTCTGACTTTATATCCCCTGTCCAATGATAATTTTGGTAATCCGGCTCATAACCCGGTGATTCAGGCCCTATTAATTGACCATGACCAATTTACGTGTGACTTTTTTATCTCCATTGCGTAAGGTTACCAGATAAATGCCAGGCAATAAGGACTCGCGATGAATGCTGATGTACCCCAATTCTGCGGCTTCATAATCAACTTCTATTTCTGCCTTTTTAGCTCCGTTTGAAGAGAATAATTCAAAATAGGCCTCCGTAATATCACCCGTCAATTCGAAATAGACCTTTATGTCCTCATCCATTGATGGGTTTGGGCGTATAGAGAGGATTTTAACAGAATTGTCGGTGGTAGCTCCACACTCCGTAATAGTAGCTTTAAGTGCTGCATCCACCTGCAGCCTTTTTCCGGTGACTGTGATTTCATCCAGCGAATTATTAGGGGTAGCGGTGCTGTAAATCAGCTCCCTGACTCTGCGAGCCGTTTTTGCCGGATCTGATTCAAGGTCCACCAGGAAGTTCTCACAAGGAGTACTATACATTAAGGCGAGAGCGCCTGAGACGTGCGGAGCTGCGGAACTTGTACCTGGAAACTCCTTGTACTGATTGTTAAGTGCAGCTGTAATAGTGCCATGACCCGGGGCCCCGATATCAATACTCTCAGCTCCGTATCCGGCATTTCCGGCAATTTCATCTGACAGATCTACATTGGTCACTGCAATAAGATAAGGTGATGTACAAGTTGTAGGCATGTCACCATCTACGTCTACTGAAATACTTTCATTAGGTGCTGCGGAGACGCTGAGGATGCCCCTTTCACCAAGCTTGTCATACATCTCGCACCAGAGGGGGTGATCAGCGGCAAATGCCCTATCGATGCCACCAGAGAGATTGGTTGCTACCACAAACGCCCCGCTGGTTCCTCCCGATTGTTTGTACAGATTGCGCATATCAAGGATATATTGATACGCTTCAATGACCCCTGATTCGAAGTCCGCGCCGCTGACCAGCATAAGCTTAACATTCCAGTTGACACCACTGACGCCTATTCCGTTATTCCCTTTGGCACCAACAATTCCTGCGACCGATGTACCATGCGTCAATTGCTGATGATCGTCATCATGTGTAGAAACATTGTATCCAATCCTGTCATCAATATATCCATTGAGGTCATTGTCAATGCCATCGCCACTTACCTCCAGATGGTTGATCCATATATTTTGCACCAGATCCTGATGATCCAGATCATAGCCATTATCAACCAATGCAACAACGATAGTGTCACCTTGTGCTGTAACTCCACCTGTGGAAATATCCCAGGCTTTGGTCATCCCGATCAGGTTCATGTCACGTTGATTGATATACACCGGGTCGTTAGGTTGCTTACGCCATTCAATTTTTCGGTCTTCCATCATCCTGGACAGGCATGGGATGCTTCGAAGATCGGAGGATAATCCAGATGGGATCTCTACGACCCACCAATGCTCCACTGGAAGTTTCCTTTTAAGAAGGTCACTGTTAGTCAGGCCATTATCCTCCCACCACGCCTCAAAACATTCAGCATCATCTGATTTAAGCTCAAGCAGCCAACGCTGAGCGGGCTCAATGGGTGTAGCCAAACCGAGTATGTGCGTAAAAACTGAGAGTAATAAGGTTAAAATCATAACAAATCGGTCTTGATGCACAATTGCAGGTTATAACGAATCATGAAGTAGTCATAGCGTGCAGCTGGCAAAGGTACCGAGATTTAAAGAGTCCCCGATAGGAGCTATCTGCACAAGTGTAAAGACAGTAACAGTGATGAAAAAGTTTGGTTCGAGAGATAAGCCAATCAGGATTCCACCGGCTATCACTAACAGAAATCCACTAGGTACGTCGGATGTTAGTGGAGAAAACAGTTCAATACTATAAAGTACATCTTATCAATAAGATAACAAGATTCAACAGGGTTGATGGAAGCCTTTCAGAAGCGTCTGCCATCTCCGATACCTACTGTGGATCCTTCTGCCAGAAAAACAGACTTTGGTTCTTCCGTTTTTAAAAATTCGAAGGGTGCTCCGTAATTGTCTCTGAAATTCACATCCAAAGCAAAATCTGCTATTTCATAGACTTGCCATCTAGGGTGCTCTACGCTATATTCAGAGGTACATTTATCATTGATTCTAGTGTAACCAAAGTAATGTTCAGTGATAAATTCTTCTTCGCTTCCATCGGGCATATCAAGCAACTGAAGGCCTGCGTCTACGCTCATTGAATTCCATACATTATTCTTTTTCCAGTAATAAGCTATACACTGCCGGTTATTTTGTTGCTCCCAATTGTGCGCCATAGGTAAAGTCATATAATGTTCGCTGAAAAGTAGGTTGGCCACCCAGGTGACCGCACGCTTTGGCACAATCTCCTGGATAAAGACTGCCCCTCTCTTCCACTCGCCATGCTCTTTGTACCGAACGTAAAATCGAAGATTGACTTCTTCAAAAGTAGTATGGAGTGGAACATGGATGCCTTTAATTTTTATGTTCATAAACTTAAAGCCTACCAGGCTGGCGTAGCACGTGTCGTTCCAGATGTCCAGTTCCGTCTTAAAAGGGAGGTAAGGCCTGAGCAATGCTTGGTCAATGCTGTAGTTGACTAGTATCAGTTTACGCCATTCGGCCGATAGGAAGGTGTTTTTCATAGAGGGATGTAGGAAAGTTAAATTGAAAATGAGGGAAAATGTTCATGCTTTCGTGAATAATCTATGAAAATTATGATGATTTGAGATCGACGGTTTATGCTTTGAGCATAGTGTTTAGATAGTTGAGTTCCTGCTCCGCTGGTGCAGGAGGTCTAGAAAGTTTAGTGTGAACAGTTTGTAATAAGACACTAAATTGAATTTGAAATCTAGTTTATAGGAAAACGTTTTCCGGCACTATCTACGCGATATTCCGTATCGGATTCGACGAGTAAACCTTCAGCATCACCTGAAGCGTGTTTTGTATCAATGGCGATCACCTTACTATTGTAATAATACCTAACATCATCTACTAAAGAATGGCCTACTACTATCTTGCTGACCTGATATTTAGCCAGGATCTTATCCAGAGTCATTTCGTCGATACTTTGAGATACATAGCCTCTGTACCAGAAAGGGGAAAATTTGTCACTAAAAAGCATAGCGGTAAATTTATCTTTACTTTCAAGTGCTTTTTCCTCTTTGTAATAATAATCACGAGCGACGGAGTTGATTTTTTCTACGTCAGCCTTATTGTTAGCAATTTCCTCACATATCCCTCCGTGGGTAAACAGATATTGGCCGATCTTCTCCACAATATTTTTGGATTGCAGCCATCTACCAAGTTCAGTGTCCGGTGTATACCAATTGCTATAGGCTTCTTTGATGATGTAGGTGTTTTCGTAATACTTGTTCCGGACATACCGGAGATCATTATTCATGTTCATGATTTCATGATTGCCCAAAATGAAGTGGACATATCCTCCGTCTTTGATGGCCTCCTGTTCGAGGTGATAGATCAGCCACAGGCATTCGGTGACATGCAGACCTCTGTCGAAGAAGTCGCCATTGAGGACCAGATGGCCGTTGCCGAACGTCCAATTGTATTGTGGACTCATGATGCCATTATGGATGAGCAGTTCCCGCAAAGCAAAAAAATTGCCTTCGATATCAGATAAGGCCAGCAACTTCTGAGGCATCTCATAGAGACACGGTTCATTTTTTATAGACTTACGGATCGTCGTTCTGAACTTGATAGTATCATTGACATGGCAGGTGATTTGTTTTCCCTTGATAGCTCCAAAGAGTGTATCCATGACTGGGTAGCACTTGTTGCCCTTCTTCAGGACCTGCTTGATGATCGTGTGTTCCTGTCGGTAGAATATGTGGGGACCGTCCCAGTCTGCGCGGGAGGTGTCTGGGGGGATGGTGGTGTATGCAATTTCAACGCCTGCCTTTGAAGCATCAGCAGTAAATGCATTAGTTGTAAAAAGGTGACATAGGAAACCAATGGAAAGCAGTATCCTATTCCAACAAAAAAATAGATTTGACGATTTCATTATCAGTAAAGATAATAAAGCTTCGGCTTACTGAAAGGCCTCACAGCAATATTGTATTGTCCGGTTCTGTTTGCGCGGCCTGCACTCATGCCGAGGAAGGTATTCATCGTTCCATTTTTATTAGAAAAGCCAGCAAGATTTCCAATAGCATTACGTTGTACCGTTGTCATTCTTGGGATAAGGATACCCTTAGCCTCAGCCATTACATCAACGCACCGCGATGGGGTCAGGTGGGTTACCGGAATTATTGATAGAAATGTTTTGAGCAACCGCCGTGAAGGACAGCAAGCAGGTCATAAGCGTGAAGATTGTGCTTTTCATGTTCTACATTTTAGCAAAAGTAGATTCACTGTACATGGTCAACAGTGTGAAATTGACATCACGTCCCATTTGTTTTACGGAATGGGGGCTTGGGTTTGCAATTGGAAAAAGCAATCTGCTACTCTTAGAAATTGATTGGCGGTAAGCTCACCAGGCACTTTGTATTCAACCTCAGTAATTAATCATTGCCTTCTGTTCAAATCCTCTACAATCTCAATGATTTCTTCGACCGTATAATCGGATGTACTTCCTTTAAAATCCTCTTTACCCACAAGTCACTTCAAGGTGCTCTTCGTTAAGTTTTCAGATGGTGCAAACTTGGCTTTATACGGGATCACAATCGATAAATCCTTTGTATCGATGATAAATATTTTCATAGTATACCCTTCATTATCTATGAATTTTCCTTCGTTAGTCACGCTGCTCTGAAAAGAATAACCAGCGAGCCCACCTCCTGTATATGGTGGTGATTCAAACATACTTGAGAGAAAATTCTCATTCAGCACAGCCAGAGAAAACCTACCCTTTATGTCGAGCCTGATATATAGATTGGGTGTTTTAGTGTTGTAGGAATAAAGGAGATTTATATACCGATGGCCATCATATTCAATTGCCATGCGCTCGTGCCCCTCTCAGATCGTTTGCCGGTAAATTGATCGCGCACTTCCTTGATAAAAATAAATTGAGTACCCATACTCATTACCTCCAATATGATTTCTTCAATGCTCAGATTATTTCAGACAAAATCATCAGTAGAAAAATAGTAGTGCACTGGCACCTCCTTTGTTTGTGCCGCTGCGACCGTATACAAGCACAATACTATTAGGAGTATAGGGAAAAGTACTTTCATGGAATACTTATATCTGGTTTCTGAAGTTAGTGGAAGCGAATATACAAAATGACGAGTAGGATAACTATGTGCCGAGATTAATGACTTCGCAGTTTAGTGCCCTTAACCTTTCGCATGCAAATCCTGGGGAGGCAAGTTTCCACATCCAACAAAAGTTTTCGCAGGGCGAAATGACAAAATATCATCTTTCATTCTTGGTTGCTGAGCGAATTCGAAGCATCACTTTTCACTTTTCACTTTTCACTTTTCACTTTTCACTTTTCACTTTATACATCTTCTCCCCTGCCTCTATCGCATAAGGCAGTTTATTATCCAGAGGAGGGATCGGGCAATTAAACCCATCGCTATAGGCACACCATGGATTATAACATTTATTGAAATCGATGGTGATCATTCCGTCTTCTGTGTCGGCCTTGGACATGTTGAGATAACGACCGCCACCGTAAGTCGTCTCGCCATTGGTATTGTCGGTGAAAGGGAGGAATAGATAATCCTGGTAAATAGGGTTTGATTTGTTAGCCATGTTCTCGTACAAGGCGACACTTGAATTGTAGGGGCCCCAGGTGAAATAGGCAGTACCCCAACGTCTATAGGTACGAGTCACTCCGCTATAGGTCGGCATCTCAAAAGGCTGCTCAGCCGGTGTCTTAGAAAATTCCGCTTTCACCACTGCTGAGGTGAGCTCTGGAAAGAAATCAAGGTGCTTCAGATCCGCCTCCTTCAATGGTGATTTAGGATCCGTTATAAAATCCTGTTTATATTTTTCACGATACGCATTGAGGTCCTGAGCGTGGGTTATGACAGAAGTGACGAGGAAAATGAGGAGTAGCACGGTGTGTTTCATATGGTATTTAGGTATAGGATTTCCAATTGAATATTTGAAAAGCGAATTTACGGTTTTGTATTTCGTTGATGATTACAAGATATAGATTTTTAAGCGCCGTTTAAAACGGCTATATAGCCTCTTGCAAAGAACATGATTTCCTTGAGTTGACGTACGCGATCTTAGGTCAACCTAAGCTCAACATCGCTTTTTATGGAGGCCTGCGGCCTCTTTAATCTCATTTTACTAAATTATGATGTTTACCTGCCATTGAAAACGGCTGCACAGATTTGTACCCAGAAAATGATTCCTTTGATTTGTCGTACGCGAGTGCTTCGACACTCTTACGCATTTCCTCTTACTGCAGCTCAGCAACCACCTAGGTCAACCTAAGCTCAACCGTGTATTTTATTGGATCATTTAATGGAAACCAATGCCAGCTGCTTTCCATCAGGACTCACCGCAAGACGTGATATCTGCGTGATGCCATGAACAGACACATCGCCCACCTCCTGCCAAGATAGGTGATGCGCGGGATGAAAACAATACAGTTTGCTTCCGACACCCATGAAGTAAGTGCCATCAGGGGCGAGGGCAAAGTCTTCACTCTTGCCAGGTGTTTGCAGGATGATGTCAATGATCAATGATGCAGGGTTGTATTTTTTGAGGTACCAGTAATCTTCCGCAAACTTATGCACATACACTATTGATCCTGCGCCATCTGACAATAGCGTTCTTCCGATCGATGAGGTGATGCGTCTTGTACGGCCATCGCTGAGATTGAGCGATACAAGATGATTTGCTTCTCCATCAATTCTGAAAAGCGCAAGTTGATCTTTCCCAGTCCAGGTGTAATATCCGATGTCTTTTATCTGCGGTGTTAGACTGCGATATCCCCCACCTTGCAATGCGGATTGAAATATCTGCTGATTGATAGAATCTCCTTGGAGCTGTCGGACGACAGTCAATTGTTTTCCGTCCGGGTGGATGCGTGGCGAGTATTCATTCGCCTTTGTCTGCGTAAGGCGCTTGATTTTCCTTGATGTCAGCGATAACTGGTAAATATCATTTTGCTCTCCGCCAACCTTCCGCACGCTGACCAACAAATCACCTGTAGAGGTAAACCAAGGTTGGTTGGTATACCCATCCGGGTTAAACCCACTTAAAAATTTCGCACCGTAGATATGATAGTTATAATCATCAGCGCGATGCAATTGGAACAGGTAGAGATCAGTGGGATCCTGGGCAAGTGTCGTGGAGGACGTCCATGCTGTGAAGACAGTAAGTATGATGAGTGTGTATTTTGAAAGCATATATCGAGAATTAGGAGGTTATAATGTTTATAGGTTGATAAGTTGATAGGTTGATAAGTTGATAAGTTGAAATTAGGGAGAAAATTGGATTTTACGTTTCATGCGCAGGTGGTGATTACTACCTGCCGTTAAAAACGGCTGCACAGATCTTTACCTTGAACATGATTTCTTTGATCTATCGTACGCGGGCGCAGGTACAACCAACGCCCAACTTTACTTTGTTAACGAAAAACAAGTCCCCTTTTAGGGGATTTAGGGGTATAACGGGGGATGGTTACCGCCGTTAAAAACGGCTGCACAGATCTTTACCTTGAACATGATTTCTTTGATCTATCGTACGCGGGCGCAGGTACAACCAACGCCCAACTTTGATTTGTTAACGAAATACAAGTCCCCTTTTAGGGGATTTAGGGG
>JAWXAW010000226.1:0-12093 GCA_034439675.1 Saprospiraceae bacterium
ATACCAGCCAATATCCGTTAGATTCTATCTTTGCCGCCCAAATTAAAATATGAAGGGATACAGTTTATTAGTTTTATTCATTGCGCTAAGCCTTTCGGGTTATAGTCAGAAAGGATATGAGATAGGTGGGCTGATCGGGGTCAGCAACTATATCGGGGATATCAATCCTAATTTTTCATTAAAGACGCCAGGGCTTTCCCTTTGTGGAATAGGCCGGTATAATTTCAATACTCGTACTTCAATTAGGATGGATGTTGCTGCAGGTCGGTTATATGGAAGGGATGATATTTCAGAAAATAATTTCCAGCAGGCACGAAACCTCAGTTTTCGTACAGACTTTATAGACGCATCTCTGGACTTTGAATTCAATTTTTTCAGTCTGATCCATGGCAGCCGTGATAAGTATTTTACCCCATACGTTTTTGGGGGCCTGGCTTTCACCTACTACAATCCGAAAGCAGAACTTGGGGATACCTGGTATGCCCTCAGAGCAATGGGTACAGAAGGCCAGAATATTGGATCTGAGTATGCCCGTATTACTGCAGGGCTTACCTATGGGTTGGGGATCAAGTATGATCTGAATTATGAATGGAGCCTCAACGTCGAACTTTCAGTAAGGCAGCCAGGAACAGATTATCTGGATGATGTCAGCAATGTATATCCTGATATGTTTGAGCTGGCTGACCGCAGAGGAGATATTGCAGTGCAGTTATCAGACAGATCTGCTGAAACTGGAATCGAACCTATCGGTGAACCCGGTCGTCAGCGCGGCGTGAGCAGTAATAATGATGCTTATTATTCCTTCCGGATTGGACTGGTCTATTATATCGGATTGCTTCAATGCCCTGCTTTGAGCAAGCCAAGGCCCTGATCCTTTAAGATTACTTTTATACGCCCCGAACATGATTCCTATCTTTGAGGAACATGGTAAGCCATTATACTCTATCCGTAGGACCATTTAAGAGAGGGTTCCACCTGATCACCAAGGAAGTTTTTCATTCCGTGACGCATTGGCCTGAACAGGGTGTATTGCAGTTATTCATTCAACATACCTCAGCCGGCATATGCATCAATGAGCATGCGGATCCAGCAGTGAGATTAGATTTCGAATTGTTTTTTGATAGGCTCGCACCTGAGCATTTACCAGGCATACAACATGACGAGGAAGGTCCTGATGATATGCCGGCACATATCAAAAGTGTTCTAGCGGGATCGACAGTCAGCATTCCGATCATCCATGGTAGACCTGCACTGGGGATCTGGCAGGGGATATTTCTTTGTGAATTCAGAACAAATGCCACCCGCAGAAACTTAATCGTATCAATAATAGCCTAACCACTGATGTCCAATCTCTTGTCTATTGTATTGTTTGGTGAAGGTTTCGCGACCGGTATGCTGCTGACGATCATGCTCGGGCCTGTGACAATGATCATCCTCAGATATGGTTTGCAGGTCAACAGGGTAGCGGGTCTATGGGCAGCAACCGGGACTTGGATAAGTGACTTTGTGTTTATCGTATTGACATATTGGATGACTACGACAATTGATCAGTGGTCACAACAGCCAGACATACGGTTGACCATGTTTCTTGCCGGAGGGTTTGGATTGCTGGTGATGGGTGCGTTGATGTTGAGAGTCCGGAAGAAGGCATTGAATTCGGATGGGGATGTCTTAAAAGCTAGTTATGTTCGGGCGTTTGCCGGAGGGTTTTTGGTCAATTCACTCAGCCCATTCACGTTATTTTTCTGGCTAGGTGCGGCCGTGTTTCTTCACATGCAATCCGATAATCCAATCTGGTATTATGCCGGCTTGATGCTTTCCCTGGCAGCAGGTGATTTCACTAAAGCCTGGCTTGCGCCTAAACTCACGACCTGGTTGAAAGAAAGTCATGTGTATTGGATTCAGATTGTCGCAGGCATTTTGATAGCGGGTACAGGATTATATGTGATGATCGTTGGCTTCATCGAGAGTTGATACACTATTCAGTTTAAAATATTTTTAATCGAACAACATTGAAAAACAACATCAGAAATCTCCTTTTTGATCTGGGCAATGTCATTGTGGAGCTGGATATAGATGGAGCCTATTCACGATTGAGCAGTTTGTTTCGTGTCGATGCAAAGCATGAGCTGATCGAAAAGGCCTTACTGGATTTTGAATGCGGAAGGATATCAACAGATATTTTTATCAATACCATGCTGAGCCAGAGTGAAAACCGGCATCAGGCTATAGATGTCATCAGTGCCTGGAACAGCATGCTGATTGGTATTCCGCCCAATAGGCTGGTCATGCTGGAAATGCTGAGATCGAAATACAATGTATATCTGCTGAGTAATACAAATGCGCTCCACCTCGAGTGGATTCACCGGTATGTCCAAAGGGTACATCATGTAGCATCCTTTGAAAAAGAATATTTTGATCATGTTTTTTATTCCCATCTCGTCGGAGATCGCAAACCCAATGCATCCTTGTTTAAGTTTATCACCGAGGATGCTTTTATGACCCCAGCGCTTACGCTCTATATGGATGATGTTCAGGAGAATCTTGATGTAGCAGACAAGCAAGGTTTTCAGACATATCTGGTGAAGCCGGGAGAGGAGATAGGGGAGTATTTGAAAGAGAGAGGGTTTTATTGAAGGCTTATATGCTTATAGGCTTATTATTTATTAGTATTGCTTAGTCTCTTTAGGGGACAGAAATTTCGAAAACATTTTGAAGGAGGAAAGACTTATTTTCTCTTGCCGGCGAGAAAGAAGAGGAGGTCGGGGTATTTTTTAGCATAATCCGAAGCGGATCCTTGAGGGATACGGATACCATTGATATAGGGAACGATGCGGGCATCGGGGAAGCCGAGATCAATTAGGGAAGACATCAGTTTTTCAGCTTCATTAAACGTAGGAAGCATGCCGGCCATATATAGATAATTGCCTGTGCTGTTTTCGACTTCGATACATAATTCTTCAACAGATTCAATAGTCTGGTTTTGGAGTATCTGGCTGATGGAAGCAAGCTGAACGCTATAAAAAAATTGGTTGCTTAACGAAGAAAATTTTACTCCTTTTGGGTCCTGCAAGTTCTCCGGCACTTTTATCTTTTCGATATCAATGAACACGGGTTCACTTTCATAATGATGCAAGGCAATTTCAAGGCGCTGATTTAATTTTTGGTAGAGTGGGCTGATATTATTTGATGCCGGTTTAGCAACGATTGGAAAGGAACTACCATATCCCTTCAGCAAAAGGCGGCTACGCGGAATACCTTTTCCTTCAAGATATGCTGCAGCTTTTTCAGTTTTTTTGATGGAAAAGTAGAGATTAAATGTTTTTTGACCTGTCGGTAATTCGAAACAACCAAGCTCCGCTGTGATTTTTGGATAGACCAGCAGGAGGTTGGCGAGTTGATCGAGTTTTTTAATATTCTGTGGGGTCAGTATGTCTGTTTTTTCATCAAAGAGCAGATGAGAAATATAATATTCTTTTATCTCCACCGGTTCTGCCAAAGGCTCTGTTGGTTTGACATTATTGTTTTCGGCCAGCAATTGCATTTGATAGAAAGTCGGCACTTCAGAAATATGCTGATGAGCGGTGACAGGTTGTTTGAAAAAGACTCCGTAGATATCTTCTTCTCCATGTCCGTCTTTACGATTAGAGGTGAGATAAGCGGACATGCCATCTGGTGATGGCACCATGTAGGTGTCATCTAATGGTGAATTGATGGGAAATCCGGGATTGGTAGCATGGCCCCATTTCAGGGCTTCTTTATTATAGGTTGAAATAAAAACATCATATCCACCTACACTCTGGAGATTATTGGACGAGTAGAAAAGCGTCATTCCGTCCCTGGTCAAAAAGGGATATCGCTCATTATAGAACGTATTAATTGCAGGTCCAAGGTTTGCTGCTTTAGACCATGCTTCATCTTTCAAAAGGGAGATATAAATGTCGTATCCACCATATCCTCCCGGGCGGTCAGAAGAAAAAAGACAGATCGTATCATTGAAAAAGATCAGATCAGCACCACCATGGTTGGTTAGAAATGGTCCTGAAAATGTTCCGCTTAAGGTGATGCCTTCTTCTGCAGAAAAGGTATCCGTTTTTATAACAAAGTTTTTACCGGAAGCGGTGAGGAAATAAAGAATCTGCCCGTTACTGCTGAAACCGGTCACTTCATCATAACCAATTGAATTGATATGGGCAGGAAGTGGTGTAGGTGTCGCCCATCGACCGTTGACCAGACTGGTGCTGTAAATATCTACATTACCATTAGGCCGTTTGGCACGGGCCACATCTTCACGATCAGAATTGAAATAGATCTTATCAATAGTTGTCGGACTGGTCCTGACACCAAACTCTTCGAACAATGTATTAATAGTAGTTCCCGCGTTTTCGACATAGGCCAGCTCTTCACCAAACTTCAGTCTGGAACCGTTAGCGCAGCGAATGAGTTCATCTTTAACCCAAGGTCGCAATGGATCGTCGGGATTGCTTTTCTGAAGAAAAAGTTTGTATTCCGCACTTGCTTCCGTAAAAAGACTTTTAGCCTGAAAGCATTTTGCGGCATGCAGAAAAACGATCGGTTCAGTTTTGCCCTCCGTGATCAGCGATTGGAAGATACTCAAGGCACCCGCCACATCATTGTTTTCATAAAGACATACTGCGATTTTCTGACGGAGCTCTTTATCTTTTGTGTTGTCAAGTCCACCTTGTCTGTATGCAAAAAGTGCAGATCTATATTCTCCTTTCGCGTAGAACTCATCCCCTTGGCGTTTCATGGCTCCTGTTGACTGACCTGAAACGTTGATTGGTGCGGTCAGCAAGAAGCATAGCATGATTGCTGAAATAAACGGAAGATAGTGATCTGAAGTTTTGTACACGATAAGTTGGCTGGTGTTAGATCTCCCGTTGAGGATCAAATGCTTCAAGGTAGTCTGCCACTTTTCGAAGGAAAGAGCCGCCAAGTGAACCGTCCACAACCCTATGATCGTAAGAGAGTGACAAAAACATGTAATGACGTATCGCGATCAGGTCACCATAAGGTGTTTCTACTACGCCTGGTTTTTTCCGGATAGCACCTGCTGCCAAAATGGCTGCTTGCGGTTGAAAGATGATCGGGGTCCCCATGACATTACCAAACGTACCCACATTGGTCAGTGTAAATGTGCCATCCTGAATTTCTTCAGGCTTCAGCTTATTAGCCCGTGCCCTGGAAGCGAGGTCATTTACCTTTTTGGTCAGCCCCATGAGATTGTATCCATCAGCATTATGGATCACTGGTACGATCAGATTACCAGTTGGTAATGCGGCGGCCATTCCGATATTGATATTCTTTTTGAGGAGGATATTGTCTCCTTCAACAGACACATTGATCATCGGGTAATCGCGGATGGCTTTCACGATTGCTTCAATAAAGATGGGTGTGAACGTTATCTTTTCTCCATACTTTTTCTGGAAATCATCCTTCACTTTGTTGCGCCACAGTACCATATCCGTCACATCTGCTTCAACAAAAGAAGTGACATGAGGAGAGGTTTGTTTTGACCTGACCATGTGCTCCGCAATCAATTTGCGCATGCGGTCCATTTCGATGATTTCAATTCCACCGTCCGCGCTGGAAACAACCTTGGGAGTTGATGAAACGTCAGCTTTTGATGCTGTGGCAACAGTCGTTTGAACTTGTGGCTTAGACCGGTTATCCAGATAGGTCAGTATATCACTCTTTGTGACCCTTCCTTCCTGGCCGCTACCTCCGATCTGATCGAGTTCTGCCTGGGAGATTCCTTCCGAGGTAGCTATATTTTTGACGAGCGGGGAATAAAAGCGACCGCCTTTATTTGAAACAGTAGCCGATGCATGTTGAGTAACAGCGACAGGCACATAAGGGACAGAGGGTGTTTTAGGTGCTGGAGGAGGCGTAACAGGCTCCTCGGCCTTGGGTATTGCAGGTGGGGGAGTAACCGAAGGTTTTTCAATTACAGGGGCTTCAGGTTTTCCGTTGCCGGTAGTATTGCTGGCTTTAACATCAGTAGAAATGACTGCAATGGTCTGACCTACAGGCACAACCGCATTTTCTTCAAAAAGAATTTTATTCAGCCGGCCAGCCACAGGAGAAGGTATCTCACTGTCTACCTTGTCAGTAGCTATCTCCAGAATCGTTTCATCCAGTGCTACCATATCTCCAGGCTTTTTAAGCCAACGGAGAATTGTTGCTTCCATGATACTCTCGCCCATCTTGGGCATGATCAGATTAAAGTCCGCCATAACTGCAAAGATAAGCATTGCGCGGGTTAGGCTTTTCAGTCCTTTGCAATTTCCTCAAACCCCCAGTAGTTATATGGGTGTTCAATTTTAAAAAGATTTGTCGCTGCTACCCAAACCAGCGTTAAATTTATAGCCACAAACCAACACATTCCAAGTAAAAATGAAAATCCATTGCTACTTTTTTGCCTTCCTGGCTGCTTTTTCCATTCTCACATCCTGTAAAAAAGGTTTTGACCAGACTGCTTTCACTCCTGAAGAAATAGGTCGCTATATCGCAGCCAGAGTGCCTGCTGTAATAGACCCGGGAGATCCTGTCATGATCCGCTTTTCAGTGCCGGTGGATACCTCACAGACAATATCTGTTTTTTCATTCAGCCCGGACGTCAAAGGCGCCACATGGTGGGAAGATGACCTTACCCTTGCCTTCCAGCCAGAAAATGGCTGGCAACCAGCAACGGATTATCAGTTGGAGGTCAACCTGGAAAACATCATTAAGGATGTTGACCCTAAAATGAAACGGGTCGTATTCGATTTTACAGTCAAACCGGTTAGATTGTCTGTAGCGTTTGAACCTCTTGTACCTGAGTTTGAAGGTGATAATCCAAGTTACCTGCTTCGCGGCCGGGTGCTAACTTCGATACCAGTTGATTCGCAGAAAATCGAAAAGTTGCTGATGATTCAATCTACAGGCAAAATGAATGCTATCCACTGGGAACACAATCCGGAAGGAACAGTGCATGGATTATTGGTTGATGGAATAAGTCCGGATGCAACCCTTGATTTCAAATGGGCGGGAAAGAGTATAGGTGCTGAATCGTCCGGTACACGATCTATCAAGATTCCTAAAGGAGATGAACTGAGTGTACTTTCTTTTGAACCTGGAAATGATGGCGAACGCAAAATAGGTATCTATTTTTCACAAAAGCTCAATCCGACGCAGGACCTCAATGGCCTTGTGACGATCAATGGGAGCAGTGATGGTTTTACAATGCGCAAGCAGGACCACATCCTTTCAATCTATCCGGGCGAAGCATTGACCGGTCAGCTATCAGTGCAGCTACATGAAAAAATTTCTTCGTCAAGAGGTCATGAGCTGAAATCGCCTGTTACGCTTGATATATCGCTTGATGATGCTAAGCCAGCCGTAAAGCTGGTGGGTTCAGGCGTCATCACACCGGGCAATGCTGAAATCATTTTTCCATTTGAAGCTATCAATCTGCATTCAGTGCAAGTGGAAGTGATCCGAATTTTTGAAAACAACATTCTTCAATATTTGCAACGCAACAGTCTCGAAGATCAGTGGGATCTTGAGCCGGTGGGCCGCATTATTCTGCAAAAAGAAATTGATCTCACGCAATTGTCAGATCGTGATAATAAATACATCTGGACCAGGTATGCATTGGATCTCGGACCACTTGTTAAACTTGCGCCCGGCTCCATCTATCAGGTGCGTATAGGATTCAAAGGAACGGATACCTATCTCGATTGCTTCAAGGAAGTAGAAATTGAAAAGAATAAACCAGCGTTTGGAGAGTTGGCCTCCATGTGGGAATACCATTATAGTTATCCTGGATTTACATGGGACCATACAGATGATCCGTGTTATGCTGCATTCTACAGTCCTGAAAGATATATCAGCCGCAATCTACTTTCTTCCGATATCGGATTGACAGCAAAACAGAATGAGCAAGGGAAAATATGGGTATATGCAAGTTCGCTTGGGTCTGTAGGGCCCATGTCCGGAATTCAGATTGAAATATTTGATTTTCAACAACAATCACTTGGGAAAGGCACTACATTGTCTGATGGAAGTGTCACGCTTGATTTGCAACGAAAAGCATTCTTTGTAGTAGCCACTTCAGGAAATCAAAATGGATATCTGAGGCTTGCAGATGGCTTGTCGCTATCGCTCAGTGAATTCAATGCAGGAGGTACTGGATACCAGGAAGGACTGAGAGGATACATCTATGGTGAGCGTGATGTCTGGAGACCTGGTGACAGTATATACCTTAATTTTGTGCTATGGGATCCGGATGGTAAAATAGACAATCGCCACCCTGTGCGTTTGACGGTCACTAATTCACTTGGACAGAAGGAAGTCGACATGACAAGCCCGATGTCGTTAGGGGGCATTTACAATCTTGAATTTGCTACTGCGACTACAGACCCTACCGGAAACTGGATGGCGAAAGTTGAAGTGGGTGATGCCGTTTTTTCCAAAGGACTCCGGATAGAAACGATTAAACCCAATCGGCTTAAAATAGATACAAAACTTCCTGATGCCATTCTGGCATCGCAGTCCGAAATGAAAATCGATCTGGAATCAACCTGGTTGTTCGGAGCGCCGGCTTCAAACCTCAAAGCTATTGTTGAAGCTCAGTTTAGTCCATTGACCTTTGCTCCGGTTGGCTTCAAGGAATTTATTTTTGCAGATCCTGCAAGAAAAACACCTGGCACTGTGACGACCATCTTCGATGGAAAACTAGATGCAGCAGGAAAGGCAAAAATCAATATTCCGGATATCAATGATTATCTGCCGGAAGGTCAACTTACCATGTCTGTCAAGACAAGAGTATTTGAAACCGGAGGTGATTTCAGTACAGACAGAAACACTACCACGTTTCATCCGTATGACCAGTATGCTGGTGTGTCTACACCCTCCAACCGATGGGGATATGAGGAGTTGAAAATGAATGAATCTAATGATATCAGAGTTGCCTCGGTATCGATTGCAGGCAAAGGAGTCGCCGGACGGACGATGAGTGTGGGCATATACAATGCTAACTGGAGATGGTGGTGGGACAGGACTGATGAGGATATCACACAATACAACAGTGAGTTGCATCTCGGTGCAATTGTAACAGACACCGTAGTGACAGGTAGTAATGGAATTGTGACCTACAAAGTCACCCCACAATCGTATGGATCTTACATGATCAGGGTGTGTGATACTGAATCAGGGCATTGTACCGGACAGTTTTATTATGCAGGTTCATGGGGTGATCCGACAGGTGATAATGATGCTGCAAGCAGACTTACGTTTGCCGCAGATAAAGAGTCATACGAAGTTGGTGAGAAGATCAAATTAAATATTCCTTCGGCGATCGGAAGCAAACTGTTGCTGACCATTGAAAAAAACAATAAGGTCATTTCTTCAAAATGGTACGCGGCAACAGGAGATCAGACTCAAATTTCAATTGATGCTACAGCAGAAATGATGCCGAATGTATATGCGTTCGTGAGTCATATACAACCATATGAGCATAGTTCAAATGATATGCCATTACGAATGTATGGCGTTTTGCCAGTAATGGTGGCAGATCCTAAAACGAAATTACATCCTGAGGTCAGTGTACCAGATGTGCTTCAACCGGATAAATCATTTACAGTAACCGTCAGTGAAAAGGATAAGCTTCCGATGGCGTATACGATAGCGGTCGTGGATGAAGGATTGCTTGGGCTCACCAGGTTTAAATCCCCTGATCCATGGGAACATTTTCATCGGCAGGAGGCACTGGCGGTGCAGACCTGGGATATGTTTGACCAGGTGCTCGGCGGATATGGAGGTACTATAGACCGCTTATTGAGTCTCGGTGGCGATGGCGCTGCAGCACTAGTTGATGCACCACAGGCGGAGCGTTTCAAACCGGTGGTTATGCATTTTGGACCGTATTATCTGGAGCCGGGTCAGCAGAAAGTGCATACAATCAAAATGCCAAATTATGTAGGTGCAGTCAGAACAATGATTGTTGCATCTGATCGTAAGCGATGGGGTTCAACAGATAAGACCAGCACGGTCAAGTCTGACCTGATGATACAACCAACATTACCAAGATTAGTATCCCCTGGGGAAACAGTCACACTGCCGGTGAATGTGTATGCAATGGCTGATAACATTCGAACTGCAGAGATCAAGGTAAGCACAAATGACATGGCTACGGTGGCTGATGGCGGAATACAGTCGGTGAGATTTACAGGACAGGGAGATGAAATGGTCTATTTCAGTCTCAAGATACCAGAGCGTCCAGGGTTGCTGAAAGTTGATGTGCGTGCAACCTCAGGAGGTGTCACCACCAGTCAGCAATTAGAATTAGATGTTCGTATACCTAATCCTCCTGCTACGCAAGTAGTCGCAGCGACAATTGCTCCCGGACAAAAATGGTCTGGGAAACTTGCTCTTCCGGGAATGAAGGGAACCAATCAGGCAAGTGTTGAATTATCACAAATGCCTCCGATCAATCTGCAGAGCAGGTTACAATATTTGATTCGCTATCCCTATGGATGTTTAGAACAGACCTTGTCATCCGTCTTTCCACAATTATATGTTGCTGCCTTAACTGATCTAAAGCCAGCGCAGGAACAGGAGATCCGCAGAAATATTCAGGGGGGTATACAACGATTAAAATCCTTTAGCCTTCCATCAGGAGGATTCACGTATTGGCCCGGTGAAAATTACCGGGATAGCTGGTCAAACAGTTATGCAGGTCATTTTCTGATTGAAGCCTCAAAAGCAGGCTATAGTGTCGATGGTTCGATGATGGATGCATGGCGCAATGCGCAGAAGAAGGATGCACAGGCCTACAGACCTGGACAGTATTACAGAGATGATCTCAACCAAGCCTACCGACTATACACACTTGCACTTGATGGTCAGCCTGCGTGGGGGATGATGAACAGGTTGCGTACGCAAAAAGATCTTGATCAGGCTGCAGCATGGATGCTGGCGGCAGCGTATGCATTGGGTAACCGTCATGATGCTGCAAATGAAATCATTCAGAAACTGACTACTGAAGTGAAGCCCTATCAGGAGATGAGTTATACTTACGGATCAGATCTGAGAGACAAGGCCCTGATTCTGGAGACCTTTCTGGTCATGAACAAACAGAATGAGGCGATGACGATGGCGAGGACAATTGCAACTTCGTTGTCAGCAGAAAATTGGTATAGCACGCAGAGCACTTCCTTTGCTTTGCTTGCCATGGGTAAGATGGCGAAGCAGTTTACCGGAAAGCAGATCAAAGCAACTATTACGCAATCAGGTAAAACTGGTGAGCAGGTATCAAGTTCCAAAGGATTAATCAGCAGGGAGCTTGATGTCGCCAATGAAAACCTGACGGTAGAAAATACTTCATCCGATCCATTGTTTATCAGAGTGACTACAACAGGAAGGCCATTGAAAGGAATACCTGCTGAAGTCAAAAACAATCTGAGCCTGAAAGCGAAGTACATGGATCTGCAAGGAAAAGATATCAGCCCTGATCGTTTAAAACAGGGCCAGGACTTTGTGGTGCAACTTACCGTCACTAATCCTGGAACCTTTACATCGCATCTTGATCAGATGGCGTTGTCTTATATGTTTCCTTCTGGATGGGAGTTGACCAATCAGCGTATGGATAATTTTGCGGGCCGCTTTAAAAACAGCACTGCACGTTACCAGGATATACGGGATGACAGAGTCAATACTTTTTTTAGCATGGACCGCGGTGTCTGGACCTATCATTTTGTGATGACAGCTACCTATGCGGGCAGATATTGGTTACCTGATATCATGTGTGATGCGATGTATACACACCAGGTCCAGGCCCGATTGCCGGGCAGATGGGTGGAGGTTGTTGCTGCTTCGCCTAAGGGCGAAGTGCAATAAGTGAAAAATGAAGAGTGAAGATTGAAAAGTGGTGTGCTAAATGTAGTCGAGGTATGAAGTATGAAAATTTAATACTAGTAATTAAAAGCTAAAAGAGCTAAACTCAAGAATTGAAAATTGAACAGGCGATCTCTGGGCTTGTTGAATGGGAGTAGTGAAGTCACAATCCTTTTCGCCGCCCTTTTCGCAAGC
>JAWXAW010000227.1:0-3129 GCA_034439675.1 Saprospiraceae bacterium
GCTTATGGGCTTATGAGTTTATGGGCTTGTAAGATGATGTGTTTATGTGTTTATATGTTGATAAGTTTATGGGCTTATTGGCTTATAAGTTGATTGGGTGAGGTGAGTTATACTAATCCGACAGTTTTAATGCAAAGGCACAGTGTTTAGAAAGTTGAGGCTTGGTGCTGCTAGCACCATTTGTTTAGATGGTTTAGATTGAAACGTACACTCTATTGTCATTCGTATAAAAGAAAACTTGTCTTAATATTCATTTTACCGCTGTGAAAGGAACCGGACGCTAAATGCTTTCTAAACAATCTTCGTGGTGGTACAAAAAAATAAACTTGCTAAACAATCAAACCAGCGGTATGAAATGCCAAACTTTCTAAACACATAGGCTTCTGCAAGATCTTGACCGACCTATTCAGGGTTAACCCCCATTTTTTCAAGACCATTGTTTTTCTAGCAGGTAATACCATACTTTAGCCTTGTCTTATCCTACTTGCCTCCTCCTCCTTTATTGAGTCATAAAAACCGTTTCAATTTGCTGCTGGGTGGTGCTTGATGCGCCAATTTCCTGTGCTCTCATTGTGAAATCCGGTCGGCATAAATGGGTATAGCACCAGGAACCCTGTTGGTTGACTGAGCAATACCATCCAGTGGCATTTTGAGAACAGGTTCATGCGATACGGATATACATGAACTTGCATACACCTGCTTGAGGTCGGGCGCATTCAGTTGTATCCCTGCTTCATGCCACAGATGACTAAAAGGGCAATTCCGATCTCTATAATTCTTTCTACATTGTAGGCCACATGCGCAGCCTCCAACGACAGCGAAAGATTTATTTAGATGGATTTGCCGGAAAGAAACCGTCGACACCGGTTTCGTATGCGGGACTTGAACAAAAGGCCCGGCAGCTATTACGCCCTGAAGCCTTTGCGTATCTGGCCGGAGGAGCCGGTAGTGAAACTACTATCGATGCTAACCGAAGGGCCCTGGACCAGGTCAAAATCCATCCAAGAATGCTTGGTGGTGTGCAGGAAGTCAGTATGCAACAACCTTGGAGGGCGCATGCCCTTCCTGCACCTTTTATGCTGGCGCCCATCGGCGTCCTTGAGTTGGCACATCGTAACGGCGATCTTGCTGAAGCGCGCGCCTGTGCAGCTACGCGTGTACCCATGATCATCAGCAGTCAGGCATCACATCCGATGGAAGTGATCGCCAAACAACTCGTTGATTGTCCAAGATTGTTTCAACTGTACTATAGCAAATCAAAAGAACTATCCCAAAGTTTTATCCGTCGCGCAGAAGCAATTGATTGCAGTGCCATCGTCGTCACCCTGGATACCACTTTACTTGGTTGGAGATGTCGAGATCTATCCTTAGGCTATAACCCATTCATCATGGGCAAAGGTATCGCGCAGTATTACTCAGATCCTGTATTTAACGCGCTGCCTGACCCGGAGCAAACGGGAATTGTAAAACCACCTCTCACGCTGGAGTTAATTCAAAATCTCATTCGACTCAACCGTCGCATTCCGGGTGGATTTTTTGCTAATCTGCAATCAGGCAAGGCCATGAAAACAGCCAGGAAATTTACCTCCATCTTCAGTAATCCAGGGATCAACTGGGATGACATCGCATTGATTCGTGAATGGACAAAACTTCCGATCTATCTGAAAGGAGTGCTACGTGCTGATGATGCCATCAAAGCTGCAAGCATTGGTGTAGATGGCATCATCGTCTCTAATCACGGTGGCCGGCAGATAGATGGTGCCATATCAAGCACAGAAGCTTTACCGTCCATCTTAGCCGCTGTCAAAGGCAGTATGGACGTATGGCTCGACAGTGGTATTCGGTCTGGCAGCGATGTATTTAAATGTTTAGCCCTGGGAGCTACCGGTGTCATGATCGGGAGGCCATATGCTATGGCTCTGGCTTGCAATGGGGAGCAAGGCATCGTAGATTGCATCGCCAACATCATGTCAGAACTTGAACTCAACATGGCCCTTTCAGGATGCCATACACTCAATGATATAAATTCAACTCTTGTCTCACATCCATGGAAGAACACATAAGTTTTATACTCAATGACCTCGGCGAGCATCGTGAAAAGTATTACAATGCGATGTCACCTCCCATCATCCAGACCAGCAATTTTGTATTTCCCGCTGTAGAGGATTTCCGAAATGCCATCCTCGATGAATTGAATTCGCATATCTACACCAAAGGAAATAATCCCACTGTAGAAATACTGCGTAAAAAAATAGCAGCCCTCGAAGGAACGGATGACGCGCTGATATTTGCGAGCGGTACAGCTGCTATTTCGATGACTATTATGAGTTGTGTCGGTCAGGGTGATCACGTGATCTGTGTGCGACATCCGTATAGCTGGACAGCTACCGTCCTGAGCAGGTATCTGGTAAGGTTTGGGGTAACCTATGACTTTGTGGATGGAAGTGATATTGATGCCATCGAAGCACTTATACGTCCGAATACAAAACTCTTGTTTTTGGAAAGCCCTAACACCTTCACCTACGAACTGCAGGATATCGCTGCTTGTGTAGCCCTCGCCAGAAAACATAATCTGCTGACAGCGATTGACAACAGCCATGCAAGCCCTATATTCCAGCAACCTGCCAAAATGGGAGTGGATATCATCATACACTCTGCCACCAAGTACATCAACGGACATAGTGATGTTGTCGCCGGCGTGGTGTGCAGTAGTCACGCGATTATCAAAAAAATGTTTAATGATGAATACATGATCCTTGGAGGGATCATTTCTCCGCACGATGCATCGCTCATCATCCGCGGATTGAGGACGCTTCCTATTCGTATGCAACGTGTCCAGGAATCCACCCAAACCATTGTTGAGGCGTTGAAAGGGCACAAGAAGATAAAGCGCCTGCTCTACCCTTTCGATCCGGATTTTCCTCAATATGAATTGGCTAAAAGACAGATGTCAGGATGCGGAGGTTTATTTACCATTGAATTTGATCTTCCGGATATTGAAGCACTCCTTAAAGTCGTCAGCAAGGTTAAACGATGGAAAATTGCTGTTTCCTGGGGAGGGCATGAGGCGCTGATGTTACCGATGGCTGCTCTGTACAATTTGCCCGGTAGAGATAATCCGCATATACC
>JAWXAW010000228.1:0-5101 GCA_034439675.1 Saprospiraceae bacterium
ACTTCTCACTACAAACTTCTCACTTCTCACTTCTCACTTCTCACTTCTCACTTCTCACTCCTTCCGTATATACGCCGCTATCCTCGAAGCCTTCCGCGCAGGCAGCAACGCCGCCAGTGTACCAATGACAAATACAGTGATACCTACGATCAACAGATCAATCCAGCGTAATTCGATTGGATAAGAATCGACCACAAATCCTTCCGGGATCGGTACGATGCCAAACTGCTTTTGGAGGATATAAAATCCAACGGCCATGATGATGCCGATCATCAGTCCGAGGAAACAGATCATCCATCCGGAGCGCATGAATATCTTTCGCACATCTGTAGGGGATGCCCCCATGGACTGTAATATGGAAATATCCTTCCGCTTGTCAAGCACAATCATCCACAGCGCACTCACGAGGTTGAAGGACACAATGATGAGGGTGAGTGATACTACCGCAAAGGAGATCCATTTTTCAATGTTCATCAGTTTGAAAAACGCTGCATTCTGTTCATCCTTATTCTTAACATTGACCGGCGTTTTAATCAGGGCTATTATTTTTTCCTTGATCTTATCTGCATTCGCTCCGGGTCTTAGTTTTATTTCAATACCGGTTACTGCATCAGGACTTTCTACCAGAGACCGAATAAAGGCCAGCGAGACAAATACGTATTGATAATCATAATCCTGTTTGATCGAAAATCTTCCTACCGGATAGGCAAACTGTCTGGTGAAGGGGATATCTAAGGGGCCACGCTGATGGCGGTTGGGCATATAGATCGTTAGTGATTCATACGGATTTTGATGATTTACATTAAGGCGTGAAGCGAGACCGGCTCCAAGGATAGCAAGAGATACTTCACCTTGTTGTAAAACAAAATCACCATCAAGCAATACACTGTCAATAGCCGTTACGTTCCGGAATTGGTCATCCACTCCTTTCAATATGCATATGTCCTGGCTGCCCTGGTAATCGAGCAATGCTGTTTCTTCCAGTGTCAGACTTAGAGCTTCAACTTCAGGCCAGGCTTTGATCGTAGCAAGGTCTGCTGAATCCGGACTAAAGTATTTTCCTTCGATAGCATATACCTTCAGATCGGTATAGATCGCATTGTATAAACTTTTAAGTAGATCTTCAAATCCATTAAAGACAGAAAGAATCAACAACAAAGCTGCAGCGCCGATGGCAATACCAAACATCGAAATACCGGTAATGATATTGATGGCCTGAAAGCTTTTTTTGCCCAGTATATACCGCCACGCTATAAGCACTGTGTAGGATAGTCTCATCCTGGAGGGGGATCAAGCGTAAAATGATCATATCCCTGGATGGCCCTATAGGCTCTGCTGTGAATTTTCTCCCTGATTTTATTGTTGGTCAGCTTTGGATTTCGCATCGTCGGGTAGGTCCGGTTGGAAAGAAAAACATAGACCAGATTATTTTTTGGATCATTCCATACACATATACCCGTAAAGCCTGTATGCCCATACGTGGCCTCTGATGCCAGGTGCGAAGTCAGTAATGTTCTTTCGGGGTTGAGTTCTTTCATGTCAAATCCAACGCCTCTTCGTGTTGATTTTCCAAATCGGGTCGTAAAAGATTTTAGTAAGTCCGCATCGATATATTCCTTGCCACCATATTGACCTCCATTCATGATCATCTGAAACAGTATCGCCAGATCCTCTGCATCCGAAAACAAGCCTGCATGACCACTCACCCCACCAAGCATGGCGCAGGACATATCATGCACATAGCCGGTAAGTTCCTGGCACCGGAAGTAATTATCGATTTCGGATGGAATGATTTCATCGGTTGTAAACCGATCGAGCGGATGATACCCGATCCTGTGCAAGCCCAGCGGTTTGTAAAATACACTGTCGACATATTCATCAAGTGAAACACCGGTCTTTCTCTTGATGATTTCAGCCAGCATGATAAATCCCAGGTCACTATACACATAGGTGCCATCCGCATTAAGCGGACTTTCGATGATCTGCTGCCTGATGCTATCCAGATATATTCCATCCATATACATGTCTCCTGCTATCTCCACACAATGCTGCGTCGTCGGAACATCACAGTATACATCCGGTTCCATTTCAAGCCAATAATTATCCTCTATGGATACCGTCTTTTCATAGAAAGGAATCCAGGATTGTAAACCCGCATGATGTGCCATCACTTTTCTGATCACCATTTTTTCTTTGTTGCTTCCCGCAAGCCAAGGCAGGTAATCTCCAAGTGTTTTATCGACAGAAATGATCCCCTCTTTGTGAAGACGCATGACCGCCAGCGTTGTGGCAGCTACTTTGGTTACTGAAGCGATGTCATAGAGATCCGTCAGGTAAACAGGATCATCATTTTCATACGTATGATTGCCAAAGGCCTGTTCATAAATGATCCGACCATCTTTTGCGATCAGCACCTGGCATCCCGGGGCAGCACCTATCTCTATCATGTAGTTAGCAATGGTGCTGATATATTTAAGACTATCTGAACACATCCCAACGCGCTCCGGGACACTGTACCCCATTCGCTTTAGGGAAGGGGTTGTGAATCCATGGTGCAATGGAAAAATATTACTCGCCGTGACAGGTAGCTTTCCCTTAAATCCAAACACACCCGTAAGGCCTTGTGCAGTGATATCCTGTGTCTCAGGCGTGTCTTCATAAGCCATGAGGATATGATCTATGTTTTCAAAATACTTCAGGCTATATGGACTGCCAAAGATGACCAGGATGACTTCGTTCTGACGATTGATATTCTGGATCAGGCTGAGTTCTTCAGTGGTCAGACCAAAATTACTTCCAACCTTATTAGTCATCTGATGAATGGAGATGATGATACGGTCATATTTCTTGAGGTCTTTGAGTAGCGATTTTTCTTCTACATCCTTGAGTGAATGAGATACATTAAAATGTTTTGCTTCCAGATAGGAATCCAATCGCCCTTGAAATTTTGTCTTTATGGTTGAGCCAATGGCTAGCGTTGCTATTTTTGGGGCCGTCAGGTTGACCATCGGAATCAGCGCACGTTTGTTTTGGGCCACAGTGATAGCCTCTTCAATGAGTTTGTGCTTGATCCCGATAGCATACGGATCAAATGCCATCTTCATAGCATTCTCTGGTGTAGGTAGTATGAGACTATCCAGACCTAGTTTGTATTTAGCAGTAAGGATTCGTTTTACGTTATCATTCAGGATACGTATATCAATTTTGCCTTTGGCAAAAGCAGTTTTCAAACCGCTGAAAGCGAGATCCATGTTTTCAGGCAATAACAGCATATGGTTGCCGGCACGGATGGCCATGACAGCCACTTCATCTGCTTTATAATTTTTAGTCACGCCTTTCATTTCCAGTCCATCGGTAAAGACGATACCATCAAATCCCATTTCATTTTTCAACAGATCATTGATCGCTTTTGGACTGAGTGTCGTGGAAATATTAGGTGTGGCATCGATCGCAGGTACATGCAGATGTGCCACCATCATACCCTGAAGGCCTGCATCTATCATTCGTTGAAATGGATAAAGCTCTGTGGCCCTCAGTCGATCCATATCGTAATTCAAAACCGGCAGGTCAAAATGGGAGTCAACATCTGTATCGCCGTGGCCGGGGAAATGTTTGCCTGAAGTGAGAACACCTGCGGCCTGAAGACCTTTCATATAGGCTATCGCATGACTTGATACGTTCTCTCTGTCTTCACCAAAGGAGCGATCACCAATCACCGGATTGAGTGGATTGATATTGATATCCGCCACCGGAGAGAAACTAACCTGGACACCCAGCGCGAGTAATTGTTTTCCTATGGCATAACCCATTAGTTCTATATCGGTCAGATCCTGGACAGCGCCAAGCATCAATTGACGTGGAAATGAAAGTCCCTTATCCTTTAACCGCATACCAAGACCCCATTCCGCATCCATACTGACCATCAACGGGATCTTACTGGTCTTTTGATATTGCGCCGTGAGGGCAGCTTGTTTGCCCGGTGTGCCCTGGAAAAAACACAGGCCACCTACATGATATTTTTTAATCTGGCTGAGCACGGAGGCTACATGATCATCTCCGAGATCAGAATGTGCACGGATAATAAATAACTGACCGATTTTTTCATCAATTGACATGGTTTGAAAAACGGAATCCACCCACTTAGTCGCAGCGGTGTCTTGCGCCATAGACGGATAGACCCAGGTCAGGCATAGGCTTAAAAGAAATAGATGGACATTCCAACACTTCATAGGTGTACGATCAACGGTTTTTTAGTTGCGGCAGGTTTGGATCCAGCGCTTTTGCAGCTTCAAAACTTGCATTGGCACCGGCTGCATCACCAATCTGACTTAGTGCTATTCCCAGGTTGTAATGGGCTGTTGCGTTTTTAGGAGCCAGTTCGATTTCTTTTCTGAAATATATAATGGCCTTTTGGGTGTCTCCTGCTTGTCCGTGTGCTACCCCCAGCAGTTGGTAGGTTTCATAATCATTAGGCAGATATTGAACAGCCTCCAGTAATAACGTAATAGCACCGCTGAGATTATGATTTTTCTCCCCGTATATCTTGCCTTGGTCCCGGAGCGCTACCCCCAGGTTTCGTTTGCCTTCGCTATAGTCGGGATCCATCTTGAGCACATGCCTGAAATAGGTGATGGCCTGATCCAGATCTCCCATATGAAAAGAAGCATTGCCTAATAACAGGTAACTCAGTTTATAGTTGGGATGGATTTCAATCGCTTCTTTCAGATATATCTGGGCTTCAGTGAGCATTTCTTTTTTGACTTCGGGATCTTTTTCATCTTCAGCTCGGGTCACTAGGTCACCGCCGACTGCATTAAGAAGTTTTGCACTTCGTTGTGAGGTCTTGATATCGTTAGTGAAGAGTGTGCTGTTGTCCTTCCACACCCTGCTGCGTATGAGCGTCCAGCCTCCAAAGGCTATCAGAATGGCAAGACTTATGCCCAGCGCAGCTTTGCGATTGGAGGAGTTGATAGCTAATGAAATAGCATAACCAGCGATCAAAGCAAACCCAACGGATGGCAGAAAAGCAAACCGCTCAGACATATTGGTGCCTATCGGGAAAACAATATTGGACGTGATCGACATGGTACAGACATAAAAC
>JAWXAW010000229.1:0-2838 GCA_034439675.1 Saprospiraceae bacterium
GTGAGAAGTGAGTTGTGAGGCGTGAGAAGTGAGTTGTGAGGCGTGAGAAAAGGGTGTATGAGTTAATGAAATTTATTAATGGAGGTCTAACGATACGAGTTGCTAAGAAATTAAATATATGCTGGACCTGAATCAGTAGAAGGTAATGGCTAGTCCCAGTTTTATAATATTAAAATAGGATTGGTATTTAAACTTATCACTTGGATCGAAATCCGGATTAAAATAAGCGATGCGAAAAGAATGATAAAACTGGTTTAATTCATACCCTTTTTCCCATAGAGGCTTGAGAAGTAATACAGTTTTGACAATCACTTTACCCTTTCCATACTTCGCTCAACTCATCGCTTTTCTCTCTTGGTTGCAGAGCGTAGTCGAAGCATCTTTTTTCATTTAAAAAAGGTGCCCTCCCTTTCAGGCTGACACCTCACTTTCATACTAATAATTCTTGGTGATGTGGGTTTATTCGTATTTGCTCTTTATAAACCAGGCATTGTCATTGAAGATAAAGCCGACATTGCCGCGGACAAAATTATCAGTCAGTTGGTCACCTCCGGTGCGTTTGCCGATATCAAATCCAAACTGCATCCATGCGACATTGCGCTGGACGATGAATGGAAATGCTGCCCCAAAGGTAAAGGCTGTTTCCTGAAGCTGGGTATTATCAATCACTCTTGGATCCATTTTTGTGTAAAATCCTGCGCGATATTCAACACGTTTGAAATAGGACGTGATAGAATTAGCATCCGGTATCCAAGCGCCACCCGCGGCTATTTTCCAGCCATCCATCATGGTGTAAGGTCTAGCTTCATTTTCGTACAAGCTCCATTTGTTGGCCTGGTAATCAACGCCCACCCTAAAATCTGCGGCATGACGGTACATCAATCCAAAACCCCAAGCTCCTGGCATAATGCCCTCTCCCGGATCGTCCTTAACAAAAACGGCGGTGTCAACATCACTGGTCAGCGAATTGACAGCAACTTTTAGAACATCTGATTTGGTTTTGAAGGAACTTTGACCACTGACAAATATACCTGCAGACAAGAGTTTAGAAGGTTTATCATCTTCACCCCTGGCCGCATGGAGATCAAGAGGATGTTCATAAATCAGACCAACTCTATACTGAAAACCTTTGTAGGATATCGTGGATTGGAAGATATCATCATATCCATTACTGATGTCCGCGAAATAGGTCTGGCTCTCATATACTTGTTGTCCACGAAGGATGCCCAGGTTGATACCTGCTGCAAAGTTTTTATATTTAAAACCATTTCCCCAGCCGATGTTGTAAATCCCGCCCCATCCTCTGAAATTGCTTTGCACCGTTCCGATGGAATCAATTTCATCATCAATACTAACATTATACCCTATCTGGCTGAAAGGCCTGAGGGAAAAGCTAGTTGCCCAGGAAAATTCTGACTCTCTGCGCTCCAGAGCTTCGTTCAATGGGTTGATGATGGGAATATTCAGACTGAAATGATTGGTATTGCCATTCCATATCGTTTGCTTTTCGTCCACCCGGGTATAGCTGGAGCGTTTGACCATAAAGCCTAACTGAAGACTGGTGTATTGTAGGTAACCCAGGGATGCGGGATTTTCAAGATTTGCTTCGAAAAAATCGTGGTAAACTGAACCAAGTCCGCCCATGGAGTGGCTGCTAGGCATATCGCTATCAACAAAATCCCCCAAACCAAACTGAGAAAAAGGCGAGTTATCCTTGGGTTGCGCCAGGGCAAGTCCTGTTACGTTTGTAATTAAAATACAGATTAACAGGTACTTAGTAAGTGGTTTTAACATTAAAAGCTAAGATTTGGAAAAGGCCTTGTGTGACCAGTTCGGGTGCGACAAATATCTGACTTTCTATCCTATCAGCCAAGTAGACTGCATCTCCTCCGGTCATAACGATCAAAACCTTTCCAAAAGCATTTTTAGCGTGCTGAAAAATTCCTTCAATTTCCATGACCATCCCCAGGCCAGCCCCATTTTGGAGGGCGTGCACCGTCGAGTCACCGAAAACAAGCTCAGGCTTTCCGGGTTCCACCAAGGGTAGTTTTGCGGTGTATTCATGCATAGCTTGCAGCCGCATTCTCAAGCCGGGGGCAATGTTACCTCCGAGATAAACACCTCCGGCAAGGACCATATCCATAGTCAAACAAGTGCCTGCACTGATAACGAGACAATTTTTATCCGGGTAGAGTGCATGAGCTCCACACGCTGCAGCAATTCTGTCGCGACCTAATGACTCAGGTGTGCTGTACACTATCCTGATGGGCAATGGAACCTCATGACTGAGCTCTATTTGGCTTCCTTTTATATCAAGATCAGATAGGTTCCAAGATCTGATGCCTGTCGTAGAAACAATCACATGCTCAATCGTATTTCGATGAACTAGGTCCTTGATTGGGGCGAGTTCATTTACTGCTGAGATGATGGAATCCACGAACAATCCAGCAGCGTCATAGACTACAGCTTTTGTTCTGGTATTTCCGGCATCGATGGTTAAATACATTTAGGTGAGCAGTTAGAAGATAGCAGTTAGAAGTTAAAAATGAGCAGTTAGCAGTGAGCAGTTAGAAGTGAGCAGTTAGAAGTGAGCAGTTAGAAGTGAGCAGTTAGAAGTTAGCAGTGGAAAGTGTGTAGGATGATTGTAAAATTTAATGTAGGTATTCAATAGTTTGTTTTTAAATAGGTTGGGACTATCTAAGTTATAAAGAGCAATTCCGACTGTCGTTAAAAACGACTTACAATAATTTTTCATTTGAACATGATTTGTGATCCTGCACGACGTAGGTTCAACCTACGCCGAACGTTGCTTTTTTTTAAAAAGAAACGTAGAAAACA
>JAWXAW010000230.1:0-6025 GCA_034439675.1 Saprospiraceae bacterium
GTGCTGCACTTCGACTACCTTTCACTCATCCATGTTCGCCCGCTCAGTACGGCGCAGCTCAGCAACCGAAACTCACAATTCACAATTCACAATTCACAATTCACCAAACTTTCATCTTGATGAATCATAATGCTTCCTGAATCCACCTCCACCGATGGTGAGTCGAAGATATGGACTCACAAAAGATCCGGGAGAAGGAATACCTGTTACGGCACCTTCATCATCTCTCCATGTATCAACAGGTAGCGCTATAGTGGCACCGAGATCCAATCCTACCATGAGGCCTCCGAATTTCCGGCTACTTTGATTGATTTTGGTCGCAATAAATTTATTGTTGACCGCCAGATCATAGAGCAGAAAGCCCCTGAAATAATCTTCATCCCCTCGAGGAAAGACTGGATTATTGCTGCTAAAGTAGATCGGAGTTTGATCGGAGGTATTTTCAATCCCGACATACATAACACCTCCACCAAAGCCAGCCATCAGGGAAGCGAAATAGCGGGGCTGCTGATAGACTACATAGCCTACTTTGGCATACCCACCTCCGAATGCGAAACGCAGTACACCTAGATCCGATTCCATATTCTGCGTGATGGATCCGAACCCTCCACCTCCTACTAATAGTCTGTGGATCTCAGCAAAACCTTCAAATCCGGTATTGATAGCGAGGTTGTCCCAATTAAATGCTGATCCAAACACTTCCGGGCTTTGCAAGTGGCTGACCAGATCAGCTGGTTCAATCCAGGATAACCCAGTAAAAAAATATCCGTACCCACCGCTATAATCAATAGTTTTTTGAGGTTGGGTTGCCGGAACAGCCTGGGTTCCTTGTGCAGGTTGTGGTGGAGGTGCAGGTTGAGGAGGTACAGTATCCTGGGCATACTGGGAAAGCGCATGTCCGCTCACCAACAGGAATAAACTTAAAATCAGGTAGGCATTTTTCATAGAAAAGGCATTTAAATACAAAATCTGCAGCAAAGGTAAGGAAAGACAAAGTGCCTGATAAGCACTTTAACTATATTTAATGATCGAATAAATCAACAAAATAAAACCTGTAAAGCTTCACCCAAATTGATTACTAAAAATAGGATGGATCTTGATTTTACCTTAATAGACTATACGCTGCTGCTGAATATCTAATGGTTCAATATTGTTCCGGATTTAAAGATCCTACGTTGCAGATTATAAATATGCAAAGGACCTTACTTTTAACAGGAATCCTGACTGATAACCCCTCACACCTGATCTCTGGTGGGCTATTATTGCAAGGTGCATTTGGTTTAATTTGGTATCTCCAGCCTGTAATTTCTCTGTGCGGTTTGTAAAAATCTAATTGCATTTTCGTGATGTTGATCCCACACTTTAAAAATTTGGGCGTACCTACGGCACTTATTTTGATGTTTTTCAAACATCAAATACTATCTCAATGCTGTGATTAGACTTTACCCTTCCTGTTTCGCCTTTTCCGCCCTTTATACTATCTTTCAGGCCAAACAATAACGCATGACCTCCTCTCGCCAGCTTGCAGCCATTATGTTTACTGATATCGTGGGCTATACCGCATTGATGGGTCATGATGAAAAGCAAGCTTTTGATATCCTCCGCAAAAACCGGCTGCTCCAGAAACCACTCATCGAAACCCATGGTGGCCGTTACATCAAGGAGCTTGGCGATGGCACCCTGGCAAGTTTTTCTACCGTCATTGATGCTGTCAATTGCGCTTGCCTGATGATCAAAGCCTGTGAAAACATTGAAGGCTTACAATTGCGTATCGGCATCCATCTTGGCGATGTCATTTTTGAAAATAATGATGTCTTCGGTGACAGCGTCAATATCGCAGCACGACTGCAGGCTTTAGCCCCTATTGGCGCCATCTGGATTTCCGAATCAGTTCACAAGAATATTTCCAACAAACAAGGGATTATCTCCACATTTGTCAAAGAAGAAAATCTGAAGAATGTAAAGGAACCCGTAAACATCTACGAGGTCGATATCAATAGTTTCCATGCCGAAACCGCGGTCCCTGTACGAACACCAGGCTCAGCCATTTCTCCATCCGCGCTGGACAAACAAAAAAAATCATTCCCCGCACGGAAGGTTCTGTCTATTGGATTACCAATATTAGCCATAGCCATGGCCGCTTCTTTCTTTATTCCATCCACCTTAAAAAAACAACACGCGCGCAACGATCTACTTCCTGCAATTGACAAATTGGTCCTCGAAAATTTTCGTGTACCTACTAAAGCTTTTGACATGGGTGTAGAGGCGGAAAAATATATTGCTGAGGATTCTGTACTTATTAAATTATGGCCCATAATCTCTGCTACACCTAAATTGAGGACCGAGCCTGAAGGTGCAGAAGTATTTTGGAAAGACTACCATACACCTGAAGCTGAATGGAGATCTGCGGGCACTACTCCGCTGACCGATGTACGATTTCCGCGCGGCTACCTACGTTTGGAATTCCGAAAAAAAGGATTTCAGACCATTGAATATGCCGGTTCCCTGGCTGCAGAACCTATGAGACTCGATACAGCCCTAATTCAACTGGACTCAACGAGCACCCTTCCTGATGATATGGTGCGAATGCCAAAATCTTCAACGCATATGTACCTCGTAGGTCTGGAACAACACGGGCCAAAAGACGTGGATGGTTTCCTCATCGACCGCCATGAAGTCACCAATGAAGCCTTTGGAAAATTTATTGAAGCCGGAGGTTACACAGACCGGTCCTACTGGAAGCATCCTTTCATCCAAAATGGGAAAGAAATATCTTTTGAGCAAGCTGTTACACTATTCCTGGATAAAACAGGAAGACCGGGCCCAGCGACATGGGAAGCGGGGACATATCCTGATGGACATACATTACACCCTGTGACAGGTGTATCCTGGTATGAAGCTGATGCCTATGCTACTTATGCAGGCAAGCAATTACCGACTGTGTTCCACTGGGGTGCGGTGGCTGCTACGTGGCGGACTGAGTTTATCGTGCCTTTTAGCAACTTCAGTGGCAAAGGCACAATCCCTGTTGGCTCACTTCCGGGTATCAGCACTTTTGGACTCTATGACCTGGCCGGAAATGCCCGTGAATGGTGCTCCAATGAAAGCACTAATGCGGCACACCGATATATTCTGGGTGGAGGCTGGAATGATCCTTCATATGCATACAACGACGCATACTTTCAGCCTGCCATTGACCGTAGTCTGACGAATGGCTTCAGATGTATTAAGGTCTTGCCAGGTGATACAACAATAGCTACTTTGCTTAAACCTGTAGCGCTGGCCTTCCGCAACTATTTAATTGAAAAGCCTGTAGATGATAAAACTTTTGACTTTTTCCTCACACAGTTCAGTTACGACAAAACACCGCTGAATGAAAAAACAGATGCAACACTTGACCGCGAGAACTGGACCATTGAAAAAATCTCCTTTGATGCAGGATACAATAATGAAAGGATAGAACTTTATCTCTACCTTCCCAAAAATAAAAAGCCACCATATCAGCCTGTACTTTTCTTTCCGGGTTCAGGAGATTTGTATTCCAAAATATATAACCCTGATGGCATCGAGGGGCGCATTGATTTTTTGCTAAAAAGCGGAAGAGCGATTGTCCGGCCGATCTACAAGGGCACCCATGAGCGTCATGATAATATCAAATCAGATCTGCCAGAAGCGACAGTGTTTTACAAAGACCATGTGATCATGTGGCGCAAGGACATTGGTAGGACCCTTGATTATCTTGAAACTCGTACAGATATGCAAAACGACAAAGTTGGTTATGTTGGCTGGAGCTGGGGAGGATTTATGGGCGGTATCATGCCTGCCATCGAAAAGCGGATTAAGGCTATCGTACTCAATGTAGGTGGTATGTGCATGACACCTGCCTTACCCGAAGTCGATCAGATCAATTTCCTTCCGCGCGTCACCCAGCCGGTCCTGATGCTCAATGGGAAACATGATATGTATTTTCCGGTGGAAACCTCTCAGAAACCGATGTTCAATCTTCTTGGCACCAAGAAACCACAAAAGAAGTTGATCATTTACGAATCGGGTCACCTGGTACCTCGTACAGATTTCGCGGGAGAGACCCTTGCCTGGTTTGACAAATACCTGGGGCCGGTTAAATAATCCATAAGACTAAACTATGATCCAATCTATCCGGCTGTTTATCCTCATACTGTTTACGCTCCCCCTCTCATCAAAAGGTCAGGCAAAGTATGATAGCTTGAAGCAAGCACTTTTCATTGATGATTCGGGATCGGTCAGTTTTATTATTTCAAAACAGCAGCGCAACGATAATTCTGAAGAAGACAAAAATTCATTGTGGTTCTTTTTCAAATCAAAGATCATGGAACTGAATGTGGAAAAGGAAACGAAGGAAAGCAGTTTGTTCATCGCTAAATTGGCTGAATAATGAGGATATTCTTAATTACCTTTCTATATACAGCTATCCTACAGGTAATCGCAGCACAAGACACTCATCTCGATAGTTTGAGAAATGTTTTAGACCATACCACCAAACCCGCTGAGCGGTTTGATGCGTTGGTAAAAGTTTTGGAATACAAGGACTCCTACTCCGGAATCAATATAGACTCTGCTGATTGTGAAACCCTATTGATCATTGCTCAGGAAGAAAACAACGAATCCATGCTGGCCACTGCCTATAATTGGATTGGGTATTTCTTATTTATTGTAAAAGGGGATAACACAGCTGCACTGGAGTACTATTTTAAAGCGTTGCCCCTGGCAGAAAAATTTATTGATAAACGTAGAATAAGCTCATTGTATTTTGATATTGCTAACGTGTATACGGTGCTTTTAAATTCCAACGAAGCATATAGGTACACGCTCAAAGGGGGACAGTATCTACCTGATCCTTCCTCCGGCATGTATGATTATATGCTTGTTCAATACCAAAGAAACTTAGCACGCTATTATTCAGATACCCGGCAATTAGATTCTGCACTATACTATGTGTCAGCCCTTACGCAAACGAGTCTGAGGGCAAATCTCATCTATTATACGTATCAAGCCATGTTTTTGAATGGTTTCATACGTGCTCAAATGGGTGAAAATGAATCGGCTGATGCTTGCTACAAAAAGGCATTACTCCTGTCCGATTCAATAAAAGTGGAAGCAAGAAAATTGCCCTTTTATAATCGATATATAGCTTTTCTGATTGCAAACGATAGACTTCAGGATGCACAACACCAAACGCAGGAATTGTGGCATCTAGCCATGCGAACCAATAATCCGAATCTTAAGTTAGCCGCTGCTAGTTTCAAAAGAGATCTTTTCGAACGCTTGCAACAAATTGATAGTGCCTATTATTATTCGAGGGTGGAAGCATCCACAAGGGAGTTTATTTTTAATCAGCATAATCAAAATATAATTCAGGCCCTTGCTTTCAAGGATCAACTGCGCAGCATAGAGGAAGAAGGGAGGAGAACTATCTACCAAAACAATGTAAAACAGTATGCCCTCCTGACAGGATTAGGAGTCTTTACCATTATTGCCCTCATGCTTTTTAGAAACAACCTCAGTAGAAAAAAAGCTAATACTATCCTTCAAAGGCAAAAGACTGAAATTGAAACACAGAAAGTGAATGTTGAAAAAGCCCTCATTGATTTGAAATCGACTCAAGCGCAACTCATCCAATCCGAAAAAATGGCATCGCTTGGGGAACTTACTGCAGGCATTGCCCATGAAATTCAGAATCCGTTAAATTTCGTTAATAATTTTTCAGAAGTAAATACTGAGCTCATTGACGAACTGAAAATTGAAATGGATAAACAAAACCTTGAGGAAGCCAGGACGATTGCAGAAAACATAAAAGATAATCAGGAAAAAATAACACTTCATGGTAAACGAGCCGATGACATCGTCAAAGGTATGTTGCAGCATAGTCGAAGCAGCAGTGGCATAAAGGAACCCACCGACATCAATGCGTTAGCAGATGAATATTTGAGACTCGCCTACCATGGCCTTCGTGCCAAGGATAAATCCTTTAATGCTACGATCAAAA
>JAWXAW010000231.1:0-24996 GCA_034439675.1 Saprospiraceae bacterium
GGATCCCTTGCGCTCTCAGCTTATCAATAGCTTCAAGTGCTGAATCAGTAGTGGTGCCAAAAAACAACATACCGGTCTCGGCACCATTCGGATCAGGATAAAACTGAGGGACAGGTACTATCGTTTTAGCTGTATTCCATTTTCTCAGCAACCTCTCCATATTACGTACATAGGCTGCACCATCTTCTGTGTATTTGGCATACTCATCTCTAGATGTTCCACGTGTGAAAAACGAACCTTTGGATGGATGCGTTCCAGGAAGTGTGCGATAGGTGATTCCATCCTTATCCACATCTAGGTACCGTCCAAATTTTTCAATTCTATCGAGATCTTCCGCATCCAGCACTTTGCCCCGATCATATTCACGGGCCGGATCCCAGGTCAACTCATCACACATATGATCATTCATACCAAGATCAAGATCCGTCATCACCATGATGGGTGTCTGAAGACGCTCGGCGAGATCAAAGGCAGTAGCTGTCATTTCAAAACACTCTGTCGGCGTCGAAGGAAATAACAACACATGTTTGGTATCCCCGTGTGAAGCATAGAATGCCAGCATAACATCGGACTGTTGTGTGCGGGTAGGCATTCCTGTGGAGGGGCCCGTTCGCTGCACATCTATCAATACCGTAGGGATCTCTGCAAAATATGCAAGACCCAGAAACTCATTCATCAATGAAACGCCAGGACCACTCGTCGCCGTAAACGCTCTGGCACCATTCCAGTTTGCGCCAATGACCACACCGATAGCAGCAAGTTCATCTTCAGCCTGGATAACAGCATATTTATGTTTGCCGGTCTCCTTATCTATTCGAAGCTCGCTGCAGTATTGTTCGAATGCATCTGCAACGGAGGTTGAAGGCGTAATCGGATACCAGGCCATGACCGTAGCTCCTCCGTATATAGCCCCTAAGCCACATGCGGTATTTCCATCTATCAAAATTTTACCCTTCGTCGCATCAAGCGGACTTGCATAGAAAGGCAATGGACATGACCAATGCTCCTTAGCATAATGAATACCGAGGTCAAGTGCCTTTACATTGTTGGCGACCACTTTCTCTTTGCCCGGGAACTGATCGTTGAGCAAACCTATAATGATCTCCTTGTCAATATTCAGCAAAGCAGAACAGGCGCCGACATAAATGATGTTTTTAAACAACTGCCTGAATCTGGGATCTGCGAAGTGTTCATTACTTAATTCCATCAATGGAATTTCGAGGTAATGCAGATCATCCCTGCGCTTTTCTTTTGCCAATGGCCATGTACTGTCGTACATGAAATACCCACCGGACATCGTGTTTTTCAGGTCCTGGTCTATACTCTGCGGATTGACACTCACCATCAGGTTGATCCCTTCACGACGGCCTATATAGCCATCGCCATTTACCCTCACTTCATACCACGTAGGAAGTCCCTGGATATTGGAAGGAAATATATTCTTGGCAGATACTGGCACGCCCATCCTGAAGATGGCTTTAGCAAACATGGTATTCGCACTGGCTGAACCGGTTCCATTGACATTGGCAAACCGAACCACAAAATCATTTACACCACCGCTGACGGACATACATGAGAAGCTTTCGTGACATTATAGAGGAATTTCTGCATATCCCATGCAGAGGTAGGACAGCGCTCAGCGCAGAGTCCACAATGAAGACATACGTCTTCGTCTTTGACCATGACACGGCCAGTTGGTAATATATCAGAGACATAGAGATCCTGCGACTTATTGAGTGCGGGCATCAACAGCCGGCTACGCAGATCATCTTCCTCCCCGTTTGTGGTAAAGGTGATACAACTCGTAGGACAGATATCCACACATGCATCACATTCGATACATCTGCTCTTTTCAAAAACAGTCTGCACATCACAGTTGAGGCACCGCTGAGCTTCTTTAAAACCGGTCAGTCCATCAAAGCCAAGTTCCACCTCAATCATCCGGTTCGTCAGCGTTATTTCCTTATTGGCATGCGGCACTTTATAACGCAGATCATCCACGACATAGTTATCATAACTCCATTCGTGGATACCCATTTTCTGGCTGTACAGATTGGTCATCGGATCAGGTCTGTCGTTGATATCCATGGCCTGACAAAACAATTCAATTGATACTGCTGCCTGATGACCATGGGCCACTGCGGTAATAACATTTTGTGGGCCGAAAGCAGCATCACCACCAAAGAAAACTTTCGGTAAAGAAGACTGGAGTGTGATCTTGTTGACTACGGGCATTTCCCATTCCCCAAACTCAATCCCCAGGTCTCTTTCAATCCAGGGAAATGCATTGTCCTGACCGATGGCCATCAGCACATCATCGGCTTCAATAAAAATATCAGGCTCGTTGACCGCCACCAGGCTTCGTCTGCCATGCTGATCATAGACGGCCTGCACTTTCGAAAACATCATCCCTTTCAAAACGCCGTTCTCGACGACGAAGGCTTTTGGATTATGACAATTCATAATCGGAATATCTTCATGCTGGGCGTCTTCGATTTCCCAGGCAGAAGCTTTCATATCTTCAAATGGACTGCGTACAACTACTTTCACATCAACACCCCCTAGGCGGCGTGCAGTACGGCAACAATCCATTGCTGTATTTCCTCCACCTACAACGATGACTTTTTTACCAATTTTGTCGATGTGCCCAAAAGCAACGCTTGCCAGCCAGTCGATACCGATATGCACTCGGTCTTTAGCATCCCATCGACCTTCGAGTTTTGGAAGATCCTTTCCTCTCGGGGCCCCTGTGCCCACAAAAACCGCATCATAATCCTGGTTAATAATTTCCTTCAGACTGGAAACGTAGCTATTGAAATGCTTGTGGATTCCCATATTGAGGATATAGTTGACCTCTTCATTCAGCACTTCTTCAGGCAACCTGAACGAAGGAATCTGGCTCCGCATGAAACCTCCGCCTGAAGTCTGCTCATCATACAAATGGATCTGATAACCTATCGGGGCCAGGTCACGCGCCACGGTCAGCGATGATGGACCACCTCCGATAAGGGCTATCTTCTTACCATTGGGTGCAAAGGGTCCTTGTGGTATGCGGGCAGAGACATCCCCTTTATTATCTGCAGCAACCCTTTTGAGGCGGCAGATCGCAACAGGTTTTTCTTCAACACGGCCTCTACGGCAGGCTGGTTCGCATGGACGATCACAGGTACGTCCGAGTACTCCGGGGAATACATTCGACTCCCAATTGATCATATAAGCATCGTCATATCTACCCAAGGCAATCATCCGGATGTACTCCGGAACGGGTGTGTGCGCTGGACAGGCATATTGGCAATCGACGACTTTATGAAAATATTCGGGATCAGTTAGATCTGTAGGTTTCACGTTCAGAACAGTTGAGTCATGTTACAAGACAAATAGGAGGCGAAATTTAGTGAAAAATCCGTGGTAACCCTTGATTTTGAAGCATAGAGTGGCAACTTCTTCTCTTTGGCAGGGCCTTCATATAATATAGAAGAAGAGGAATACTACCGGGGCATTTGAAATTCCCATTTATAGTGAATCGTTTGAAAATGTCCACAAAACCGGAAATTGGCGCCCCTGAATGATCTGCTTAAACACAATGATTTGATTTATAAGTTATTATTTAATTTCCAAAATGGCTTTATCAAACCGGAGTTACACTCATTTTAAACGATTGCTTAACCGGAAAGCGTATGGATTGCCGGATTTCCATTGAACTCTGTTTTTAAACGGATACTTTTGATTAGATAATTTCCAAATTCCTCCATGCCTTTACTCAGGTATCTTATTATTTCTGTTTCCATATGGTGTTTGACGCAGGCTTGTAAACCTGACCTAAAACAAAGTGCTTTATCGGACCAAAGCAAAAATGAGCAAGCTCCTGAAGCCAAAAAAAGTATTGCTTACCAATGGGCTGAAATAGCCCTTAAAGCTACCGCCAGGGATACTGAACGATTCAGGCCCAGGCCATCTGTGACCTCCCGCTACCTGGCATTGCTGTTTGTGGCGATGTTTGATGCGTGGAGCCGGTATGATGAAAAAGCATTGCCTGTTTATCTGCAAGGGATTGAAAGGAGGCCGGTAGCTGAGCAAAATGGCAGAAACAAAGAGATAGCTGTCAGTTACGCTGCGTATCGTACACTTTCCGAATACTACTTTTCAGATAGCCTCATGTTCAGCGAATTTATGGTTTCGATAGGGCTTAATCCTTCCAATGCATCGCTCGACCCGTCAACACCTGAAGGCATCGGAAATCTTGCTGCCAAAGCTGTGATAGATGCACGGACGCATGATGGATCAAACCAATATGCAGAAAAAGAAGGTTCGGAGGGCTTGGCTTATTTTGATTACACAAAGTATGCACCCGTCAATACAGATGATACACTTGCAGATGTCAATCGCTGGCAACCAAAATATTTTATTCCTGCCCATGGAAAGCGATTTGCTCCGGGTTGTCTGACGCCACAGTGGGGCAACGTCAGACCAGTGGCGCTCAGGTCAAGTGATCAGTTTAGGTCACCTCCTCCACCGATGGTGGGTTCGAAACAATTAGAACAAGAAGTAAAAGAGGTTGTAAATCTTCAGGCCAACCTGACGAATGAACAAAAAGCTTTAGTTGAGTTTATGCGAGATGGCCCTGCTTCCGTGCAGCAGGCAGGTCACTGGCTTAAGTTTGCCATGAATGTCTCCGTCAGGGATTCCCAAACCTTAGATGAAGATGTAAAAATGTTTATGCTGACTGAGGTGACGGCGATGGATGCTTTTATCGCTTGTTGGGATACAAAGATGTTTTATGATTTTGCAAGACCATATGCCTTAGTACATCATTACTTTAAGGATAAACAAATCAGTGGATGGGCAGGTCCTGAAAAAGGCTGGACACAATTTCCTGGACAGGAATGGAGGCCATATTCACCAGACGATTTCCTTTGTCCCCCCTTTCCTGGTTATGTATCCGGGCATAGTACGGTTAGTGGAGGATGTGCGGAGGTACTCAGACTATTTACAGGAGATGACTATTTCGGTGAAGAGATCAAATGGGTGCCTGGCTATCTGACAGAGCCGAAAAATGTGGGTGATACGGTCATCCTTAAATTTCCAACCTTTACGGAGACGGCTAATATGGCGGGCCAGTCAAGAGTACTTGGTGGATATCATATTCAGGCGGATAATGTGGAAGGGTTAGTACTTGGACGAAAAGTAGGGAATGAGGTATGGAAGTGGTACCTGGAAAAAGTGAAGAGTGAAGAGTGAAGCAGTTGCTTGCGTGATGTGTTCGACGACAGCTTCGCGACCAATTATCTCGCGCTGCGAAATGACCACACGCATCGGGACGTTTTGGTTATAAATTTGGCTTGTGTGATGTGTTCGACGACAGCTTCGCGACCAATTATCCCGCGCTGCGGAATGACCATATGCACCGGGACTCTGATTACAAATGTAGCCCTACAGAACATGTTATCGTCTGCCAGAGGCGGACATGTCGTCGCGAAGCTGTGGTCGAACATGTTTAGTGCGCCTTAAACAACCGTAAGAATCTATCGCAGTAAAACATCACAGGTCTCCGGTCACCGATATTTCAATAAACCCCTACATTTGCGCCTCAATCACACAGCATGAGCGAATATCATCCGGAACCCTATTGGTCAGATGTAGCTAAGAGAATCAAGGCTCGTAAGGGCAAGAATGTCATCGCCGGAGATGATGAGCCATATTATAGGTACAAGCGGGAGCGGTTTCTATCCCTGCTCAACGAAGTGGACTTCACAGGCAAGACTGTATTGGAAATCGGTAGCGGACCCGGTGGAAACTTAAAAGCGCTGCTGGCAAAATCTCCCAAATCGTTGACTGGTGTTGACATTTCACCGGATATGGTTGAACTGGCCAAGTCCAATCTTCCTCTGGAAGTCAACATCATCAAAGTGGATGGAACATCCCTGCCTTTTGAAAATCAAACCTTCGACTACGTATTTACTGCCACGGTATTACAACACAATACCGATGAAATCATGCTCCGACAATTGATGGCTGAATTGTGCAGAGTCTCTAAGGAAAAAGTCTTTTTGTTTGAACGCATAGAAGATGAGATTACAGGAGATGCGCTATGTTATGGCAGACCTGTATCCTTTTATGCAGCTATCTGTAAACAGCATGGTTTTGAATTGACCGGATCCAAGTGGATCAATATCAGGACAAGCTACTATGTCAGTGGGGCTATCCGGAAAGGATTAAACCCTAAGACGAGAGTCGAAGGAGAACCACTCAATAGTCTTTCTGTCGGATTACAGCGACTGACACTTCCCCTCACGCGTCAACTCGATAAAATATTTACGTCACACAAGGATGTGGCCCGGCTTGAATTTAGTCGAATAAAATCATAACCTCAGGACCATCCCAATAATATGATTTCCTTGAAAACTGCGCGTGCAATCGCACTGGCATTTGATGAGGCAGAGGAGCAACCTCATTTTGAAAAACCCTCTTTCCGGATTAAGAAGAAAATATTCCTGACGCTTGATGAAAAAAATAATCGGGCTTGCATCAAACTTCCGGAAATAGAGCAGGACATTTTTTCAACTATAGATCAGAAGATGATCTATCCTGTGCCTAACAAATGGGGTAAGCAAGGATGGACGTCGATAGAGTTGAAGTTATTTAAAAAGCAGCATTTCCAGGAAGCGCTAACTGCATCATATGCTAACGTGGCCCCGAAGGGGAAGGGCTGAGGCTGAGGCGAAGAGCTGAATGCCGCTGGATTAGTGTGCGCACCACCAGCTACGGAGGTGAATGGAATTCAGCTTGTTACTCCCAATTGAAATTTCGTTGGTTGTTGGTGAGGACAGTTCGACAGTCTCACCGCATCGCAACCAGAACAGCTGGGAGATCATGATGCAAGATTTTTACCTGTAGCCTGGAGGCTACTGACACAACCCCGAAATCGAACATGATTATTATGCTCTATCCGTCGGTAGCCAGAGGCTGCCGATATCGGCTGTTTTTAAAAAAAAAACAGAGAGAGGCGCAGGCAGAATCTGCAAAAAAAACGAGCATCGTGTATCTTACGTCTGTGAGTCTGGCATCTGGAGTCAAACTTCTTCCTCCCCGTCCTGCTTCGGCTTCCTCAAGATTGCGCCTAAAGCGTAAATCTAATTTAGAATACTAAAACCTCAGAAATCACTTCGTGAGGGTAAAAATCCTTATGTTCGTAGACTCAAAGGCCACCATATCAGCACCGAACAAATCATATCGCTTTTAAAATCCCGTAATGAGCGGGGCATGTCCCTCCTATACGATCAGTATGCGGATAGCTTGTTCGGCTTGGTCAGCAGGATACTGGGCGATGACCAGATAGCAGAAGATGTACTGCAGCGATCGATGTTAAAAATCTGGAACAGCATAGATGGTTTTGATCCGGCTAAGGCCTCTCTCTTTACCTGGATGAGTGTGATTGCCCGGAATACGGCCTTGGACCAGATGCGACTCAAAACATTTCAGGACCGGCAAAAAACTATTACGGTCGATGAAATCGTATATAGGCCAGCAGTAAGCACACCAGAGGGAGCCAGCATAGATGCTGCGACCCTTCTGTCAAGGCTGGATACTAATTACAGGATCGTTCTGGAATATGCCTATTTGAAAGGCTATACCCAGCAGGAGATCTCAGATACGCTTGAAATGCCGCTTGGGACGGTCAAAACCAGGCTCAGGGCGGCTATTGGCATGCTGAGAGATCAGTTAAAAGGAGAAAAAAACTATTTCCTGGGAGGACCAGGATTACGAAGTCTATTATTATTGATCAAGTGGATATAGCAGAAATCAGGTCATCGGGTTTATTGGAGCTCTACGTCATGGACCAGCTCACTCCGGCCGAAAAGGCTGAAGTGGAAGGGTATTTGACGTCCTATCCTGAACTCATGACCGACCTCCATGAGATCGGGCGCAGTCTGGAGCTTTATGCCATGAGTGCTGCCAAAACCGCACCTTCCGGATTGAAAGAAAAAATATTAAACGATATCAGAGATAGTACGCCAAAAAATTCTTCGCCTTCAGATTCAGGAATTCAAAGTGGTTTTGGTGCCTGGCGTGCAATTGCTGCGCTTTTGGGCCTTGGCGCCGTACTGTTTGGCTTTATGTTCTGGCAAAAAAACACTGCTTTGAATTCTTTACAATCCGAACACTTTGCTTTGCGGGATTCATGCGACCAGACTACGCAGCAAATGAGGGCACAACTGGAGATTCTACGGCAATTAACCTTTCCTGATAACAGGATTATACCTTTTCAGGCTACACCAGGTTTTGCCTCAACGGATCTTTACCTGCACTACAATGCGGTGACAAAACGCAACTTCATTCAAGTCCGGAATTTACCATCCCTCGCTGCAAATCAATCTTTCCAATTATGGTCTTTAAAACCAGATCAGGCACCGGAGCCGTTGACTGTTTTTGAAATACCTTCCAACGGATTGATCGAAGTTGCCTTTGAAGCCGGAACGGATACCTACGCCATCACTATTGAGCCAAGGGGAGGAAGAGAAACGCCTACGCTTGAGAATTTGATCGGGACGGTGAGTGTTGCGGGGATTTGATGCAAGGAACTAGGAGCTAGGAGCTAGGGGCTAGGGGCAAAGCAAAAAACTCACATCTCATACTTCGACCTGCTATACCGCATCCATGTGCTACAGCTCAGCAACCGCCACTCATGCTTCGACTTGCTCTCGCGCAACCATGTTCCTCCGTTCAGCAACCGCCACTCACGAGACGATAAACAAAACGTTAAACGATAACGAAAATAATTGCAATAGCTTTGAAAGAAGTTAAAATCAAAATAGCTACTCAACAGGAGGTGGATAAGCTGATACCTGTGATGATCGAATTGAGACCGCACCGGACCGTCGATGAAATACGGGCTATGCTGGTTGACCAAATGAATAACGGCTTTCAGGTCGTGTATGTGGGTGATGATGAACAGGCATTTGCTGTTGCAGGTTTCAGGACCCTTGAAATGTTATTTAGTGGAAAGACCCTGTATGTAGATGACCTCGTCACTCATTCCATGCATCGTAAAAACGGCTACGCAGGAATGCTCATGAAGTGGTTGATCGAATTTGCAAAAAATAATAATTACGATCACTTTTCGCTGGATTCAGGACATCAGCGAAAAGATGCGCATCGGCTGTATCTCAATCATGGCCTGGATATCACGGCGCATCATTTTGGAAGGGACGTCAAAGATTTGAAATAGCCTGCTTTGAACACCTCAGCGGTGGTAAAAATCAGATTAACGTTTCATCCGAACTGCTGTCTGCAGCCCAATCCAACTGTATAGCCTTACTGTCATCGTACTTAAAGCTTCTCCTGTGTTCGGGCGTCAATCCTAGTTTTCCAATGACCGCCCTGTGTATTTCTGTAGGATACCCTTTGTTTTGATTCCATCCATAATCAGGATAATATCCATGCAGATATTGCATGTATTCATCCCGATGCGTTTTGGCAAGGATAGAAGCGGCCGCAATGGACCTGAATCTGGCGTCACCTTGAATGATACATTTATGATGTAGCGTTTCGTAAGGATAGAAGCGGTTGCCATCGACAAGGATATAATCAGGTTTTTCAGAAAGCATACGTAATGCATTGTGCATCGCTTGTATAGAGGCTCTCAGAATGTTGATCCTGTCAATCACTTTTGCTTCGATGTGCGCGACCGCCCAGGCAATTGCTTTCTTTTCAATGATCTCCCGCATCCTTTCTCGATCTGCATGAGAGACTTGTTTGGAATCGTTGAGGCCCGGGCATCTGAAACCCTGAGGAAGGATTACTGCTGCAGCAAAGACTGGGCCAGCGAGGCAGCCACGGCCTGCTTCATCGCAACCGGCTTCTAGCCTACCTTTTTCCAGATATGGTTTTAGTTTTGTCACCAGGGCAAGATTAGTGTTTTTCGGCCGAATTAGGATAGGATCACATACGGATGACCTTGATTTCTACTCTACGGTTCTGGCTACGGTCCAGCGAAGTGAAGTTTGTACTGATCGGCTGGGTGCTCCCAAATCCTGATGAGCTAAGCCTTTCCTTCTTAATCCCCTTTTTCACCAACCAGTTGACCACTGCAGCGGATCTGCGGATGGATAGTTGTTGGTTATATTCAGTAGTGCCGACATTATCGGTGTGCCCTATGATTTCGACATGCATGTTTGGGTACTTAAGTAAAAAGGCCAAAAGTTGGTCCAGTTGTATCAAAGCCCTCGGCATGAAATCAGTCCGGTCGTGTTCGAAGTAAATGCGACTTAGCGTGACGATCTCACCTGGTCTTGGAATAAAATTAGCCAGCGTGGAATCCATAGGTGGCGGGATGATGACCGGAGGTATTTTAAATAAGCGGACTTCATCCAGGTAATAATATCCGTAACGTAAGTCACCCCTGAAAGGCAGTTTTATCTGACTCTCTTCATCTGTTTTGAAATTGCCTATAAGCAAAAAGGAGGATGATTTTTCGGCTACAAACTGACCTGTCCACCGATACCATTTTCCATCGGAGGGAATAAACTTGTCCAGCGAGAGTATGGGATTCTTCAGGATTGGATCATGTGCGCCTTCTTCTATTTCGTGTTCACTAAACCAGAGGCCGATATTTCTGACCATCACTGATTTCTGCAGATGAGCGAGCATGCAGGTGAACCCATAGCGTTGACCGGGAACGAGGGGTTCGGTGAGTTGTACCTGCACATATTCACGGCAATGCGGTTTTCCTTTGTCGCAACCGTATACGGTGATACCTGCGTGGGAAGAGCCCTGGTAGGACTTGACTTTTCCAAATCCTATGGCAGACCAGCTTTTAGGGATCTGGACTTTGGGGCCGTAAATATCCGGGGATGCTGCCGTTGGCGAGGTCCAGAACATAGCTACCCTGGAGAAATCTTTACCTGAGTAATACCAGCCGGAGGGTTGATCGGAATATTCCTCAAAGCCAGGGTTAGGGACCATATTTTCAGGAGGGGATTTCTGGCTAGAGGACTGGGCTACGGCATGGCAACTGATCAGTAAAAGAAGGAATTGGAGGAGAGGGTTCATTCAGAGATCATAACGAGGGTTATTCTATGGTGATTACATGTTTTAAGGCTGGTCAAATGGGCTGAGTGGATGGGGCTAAGGGGTTGGAAGTTTGGGGAAAAATGCTGTCATTCAAATGCGAATTAAACCTGTTAAATTAATGATGAACAACAAAATACGAATTAAATAAATATCTAATATAGACGTATATTCAAAATTTAACTTTTGTGTTATTGAAAACCCTAATTTTTCGTTTTTATTCACCAGTAAAAACAACCTCATTATGGCTTACTCGAAAGCTCCCCTTTTCGATGCGCTCTCTTTCAACCAATCCTTTTGGTCCAAAGCGCTCTCCCATCCGGCAAGAATCACCATTCTCGACCACCTGCTACAGAACGGCGTAACTCCCTTCTACGTCATAGCCAAAAAAATCCCTTTGGCTAAAACTACCACCTCCCAACATTTCAGAAACCTTCGAAAGGCTGGACTCATTGAGTCCTTCGCGGAATACCCCTATACGTACTACAAACTGAACCAAAAGACCTGTAAAGACCTGGCACAAAAATTAAATGGCCTCAACAATTCCTTTACAGAGGATTTATCATGATAAATGCGTGAAACCAGGCCCAAGGTTAAAAATGGCTAATCACCCTGAATCCAGGCCGATGCTGGCATCAATTTTCTTACTTTTGCCCAATGTGCAGCAGAAATGATCTCCCTCCGGGAAAAGCCATGTCCTTGCACATACCATTGTCTATCCTAATAATTGTCACTCGCTTTGCACCTCTGGGGTGTATGATGTTATAAATTACTATGAATCAGGAAAAAAGATTGTCTCTTATCACCGGCTGGGTTGTCTTCGCCATAGCCATGGTGGTCTACTATTTCAGCGCGGAAAGGACCGGAAGTCTTTGGGATTGCGGCGAATTTGTCCTTGGAGCATACAAACTCCAGGTAGTACACCCACCCGGAGCCCCCCTTTTCCTGATCATTGGAAGGCTCTTTACCTGGATAGCAGATGTCCTCAGCAATGACCCGCAGGATATCGCTTTTGCTGTCAACCTCATGTCCGGCGTTTGCACTGCTTTAGCAGCTGCCCTGGTTGCCTGGACTACGATTGTTTTCGCCAGACTCTCCATGGTAGGAAGAGACCAGGTGATGAACACCGAACAGATACTCGTTGCCTGCGGTGCAGGTTTAGCGGCAGGTCTGGCAACAGCCTTCTCAACTTCAATCTGGTTTAGTGCGGTTGAAGGCGAAGTGTATGCCATGTCAACCATGTTTACCACCCTCACCCTATGGGCGGCAGCTAAATGGTATGGTATGGAAGATACGCCAGATGCTGACAAATGGATCGTACTGGCCATCTACGTAGCAGGTCTTTCTATTGGCGTACACTTGCTGAGTTTGTTAGTTTTCCCGGCCTTGGGCCTTCTGTACTATTTCAAAAAATACAAGACATTCAATTTCGGAGGATTAATGCTGGCCATGATTCTCGGGGCTATGATCATCCCCGTCGTGCAAACGCTGATCCTCGTCGGCGTGCCATCCCTCTGGTCCAAAATGGAAATGTTGATGGTCAACAGCTTCGGGATGCCTATCCATTCAGGTATCTTTCCTACTCTTTTGATTCTTGGTGGTGCATCATACTTTGGACTCCGATGGGCTCGTAAAAATAATAATGGTCTGGCCGAAAGATTGATCGTATCACTGGTACTTCTCGTGATCAGTTTTTCAACGATCGGCGTCGTTGTGATCAGAGCCAATGCCAACACACCCATCAACATGAACGCACCGAGTGATGCGATGCGCCTTATTCCTTACCTCAACCGCGAACAATACGGCGAAAGGCCTTTATTGAGAGGTCCTCATTTTGAAGCAGATCCTATTGATACCGAAAAGGAAGATCGCTATGGAATCGTAGGTGATCACTACGAAGTCGTGGATCACAAACTGACCTACATCTACCGCGATGAAGATAAAATCCTCCTGCCTCGTATCAGTCACAGTGATGGTAGCAGGCCAGCACTTTACAAGAGATGGATGGGTGATGAAAAAGGGAAGCCTACCATGGCTTTTAATCTCGAATTCCTCTTTCGCTACCAGATCAACTGGATGTACTGGAGATATTTTATGTGGAACTTTGTCGGTAGAGAAAATGGCGAACAAGGTACCGAACCATGGAATCCCAAAAGCGGCCACTGGATCTCCGGTGTAAATTTCCTGGATAGTGCCCGCCTGTTTAACATGGAAAAAATGCCTGAGTCCACGCGCGATAATCAGACGAGGAACAGATATTATTTTCTGCCGCTGATTTTTGGCGTTTTTGGTCTCATCTATCAGTTTGGTAAACGGAAAAGAGATTTCACCGCCATGCTGATGTTATTCCTGTTTACAGGACTTGGTATTATCTTTTATTCTAATCAGCCACCGAATGAGCCACGCGAACGTGACTACGTATTAGTAGGTTCATTCCTGACGTTCTGTATCTGGATCGGATTGGGAGTGCCTGCCCTGTATGAAATGTTGAAGACCAGAATTAAATCACTTGGCTCAGCAACTCCATATCTGGCTACGGCCCTTGTGCTGACAGCACCTACCATCATGGCTTTCCAAAATTTTGATGATCACAGCAGAATGCATCATTATGCTTCAAGAGACTACGCCAGCAATTTCCTGGAATCTCTTGATCCAAATGCGATCATGTTCACCTATGGGGATAATGATACGTACCCGCTATGGTATGCACAAGAGGTAGAAGGTATACGTCGTGACGTACGCGTCGTCAATCTCAGCCTTATTGCTGTTGATTGGTATATCGAAGGGTTGAGAAGGAAGATCAATGATTCAGCACCTATCAAGTTGACTATACCGACGGAAGCATATCGTGGTAATAAACGTAATCAGCTTTTCTTTTTACCCGGAAAAAGTTCGCCGAATGAAATGCCGCTTGATCAGGCATTACAGTTTCTTGCTAAAGATAACCCACAGACTATTCAGGGTACTAAGTTGGAGACGTATCTGCCTTCCAATAACCTATACATCCCTGTAGATCCGGCACGTGCCTTGAGTTCGGGCTGGATTACCGCTGCAGATACCGGAAAGATCGTCACTAAAATTCCGATCACCATTGACAAACAGTACATCACCAAGGATCAGCTGGCTGTGTTGGATGTCATCATGAGCAATGTCTATGACCGCCCTGTCTATTTTTCAGTAACCTGCCAGGAGTCGAAGCTCATGAACCTCAATGACTATACGCAGATGGAAGGACTCGGACTCCGAATTATACCTGTCCGCACGCCAAGCCAGAAAGAATTTTATATCTACGGCAGTGGCCGCGTGAATACAGAGAAATTACATGACCGTGTGGTCAATAAGTGGAAGTGGGGTAATTTTGATAAGCAACGTCTGTATGTAGATAATAGCTATGGTGCCAGTGTTCAGGCGCAAAAGATGATCATCTGGCGGGCTGCCGAACAAATGTTGGCAGAAGGAAAAAACCAGGAAGCTATTGATATCACAGATGCCTTCTTTAAAGGTTTCCCACACATGAACTTCACGTATGATGCAAGGACATTGCCCCATATCAATGTATATATCCGGGCCGGGGCTTTCGATAAAGCAAAAGAACACATACGCATCCTTGCCAAAGAATCAGCCGAGTATATGGTCTTCTTTGATTCGATTGATGAAGATGACCTCAAATCAGGATTCAATATGGATTTCAGGCTCACCAACAATGCCATCTCTGAAATACTAAAAATTTCAAAGACCTTAAATGATGATGCCTTCGCACAGGAGATGGAAGCGTTGCTTGGCCCATACAATACTAATGCCTTACCTGAATAATGTGTCATGAAAGAGCAAAATGAAAATAAAACGATTGCCATTGGTTCTGACCATGCAGGATATGCCTTCAAAGCAGCTATAGCACATTGGCTAGGCCGCAATGGCTATGATATCATCGATGCAGGCCCTGATAGTGAAGCCTCTACAGATTATCCGGATCATGTTCATCCGGTAGCAGATGCTGTGGAAAAAGAAGATGCATACCTTGGTATCATTCTCTGCGGATCTGGAAATGGCGCTGCGATGACGGCTAACAAACACCAGGGGATTAGAGCGGCATTGTGCTGGAACAATGAACTGGCATCATTAGCCAGGCAGCACAATGATGCCAATATCCTGGCTATACCCGCACGATTTGTTCCCGAGGCTGTTGCGTTGTCAATGGTGCAGACTTTCCTCGAAACTCCTTTTGAAGGCGGTCGGCATCAGAAGAGGGTGGATAAGATAAGATGTAGTTAGAAGTTAGCAGTGAAAAATAGTTAAACGAAAATATTCCAGCGTTTGAAATAATAAATCTTACTGTAGGGGTTCAAAATTTTGAACCCCTACAGTAAGATTTATTATTTTTCAATTTCTACCCCACATTTTCCGTTTTCCTTTTCAAACAATAAATTATGAAAAGTATTGTTGGCCTTTTCCTGCTTTTGACATCCGCGTTGATGGCTCAATACCATGATGTAAGTGAACAACTGGCGCGGAGCATAGAAAGTAAATCTTTGAAGGAGCATGTGTATACCCTGGCATCTACGGAGTATCAAGGTAGAGAAACAGGAAAAGAAGGCAACAAAAAAGCTGCTGAATACATTGCAGGGCAACTGGCTTCTTATGGTATACCTCCGATACCCGGAGATACAGATCACTTTCAGGAAGTAGGCTTTACAACATTTAAATGGGAGAATATTCAATTGACAGTTTCAGGAGAAGCTGTCGAACACCTGAAAGAATATATCGCCATACCACAACATTTTCCTGTCCAGCCAGGGCCGATAGATATTAACTCCTTGATGTTTCTTGGATATGGGATTGATGATGAGGCTTACTCCGATTACGAAGGTGTAGATGTCCGAGGGAAACATCTACTAGTGTATGCAGGTGAACCCCGGGATCAAAATGACAATTTCAGATTGACCGGATCAGATTCGATATCAGAATGGTCATCTGATCCGTATTATAAAATCGACGCTGCAAAAAAAGCAGGCGCAGCATCACTCTGGATTATAGAAAATGATTTCAGGCAAATGGTCATGTATGCCAGGAGAGAGTTATTGACCGGTGCGACGCTCATGGAAACACCTGAACAATTAAATAACTATTTGCCACTCGTTTCCGTCTCACCCACGCTGGGTCAAAAGCTAGCCGGTAAAAAAGTAAATAAAATCATCAAGTTGCGTGATAAAATCACTCGCAAAGGCCGGCCCACACACACGACGATACCGGTAGATGTGCATTTCAAAGCAGCCCATCAGATCAAATCCACACCGAGTGTCAATGTCCTTGGATATATCGAAGGATTAGATCCTGTGTTGAAGCAAGAAGTTGTGATTGTCTCTGCCCACTTTGATCATCTCGGCATGCGGGGTACTGATATCTTTTTCGGGGCTGATGATAATGCCTCCGGGACGAGTGCCGTGCTTGAAATAGCACAGGCTTTTGCAGCGGCAAAGGCCGCTGGTCAGGGACCGAAGCGAAGTGTATTATGTATGCTGATCACCGGTGAAGAAAAAGGACTGCTCGGTTCACAATATTATGCAGAGCATCCCATTTTCCCTTTGGAACAGACGGTGGCAGATGTCAATATCGATATGATCGGCAGGGTCGATGATCAGCACGTGGATTCAAACTACACTTATGTCATCGGCGCTGACCGGCTCAGTACAGAACTCCACGATATCAATGAAACCGCTAATAGCAAGTATACCAAACTACAACTCGATTATACCTTCAACAGGGATGACGATCCAAATCGTTTTTACTACCGATCTGATCATTACAACTTCGCTAAAAACGGTATACCTGTCATCTTCTATTTCTCAGGTGTCCATGCTGATTATCACCGACCCACGGATACCCCTGATAAAATCATGTATGGAAAGGCAGAAACGATTGCCAGACTAGCTTTTCATACCACCTGGGAACTTGCCAACCGTGATGAGCGGATTAAGGTGAATGTCACTGGTAGAAATTAAAGAGAAGGGAGCATAGAGCAGGGAGCAGGGGGCAAGGGGCAGGGAGCAGAGAGCAGGGAGCAGGGAGCAGGGAGCAGAGAGCAAGGGGCAGGGAGCAGAGAGCAGGGAGCAGAGAGCAGAGAGCAGAGAGCAGAGAGCAGAGAGCAGGGAGCAGAGAGCAGAGAGCAGAGAGCAGGTGGCAGAGAGCAGAGAGCAGAGAGCAGGTGGCAGAGAGCAGAGAGCAGAGAGCAGGTGGCAGAGAGCAGGGGGCAGAGAGCGCAGCGTAGATCCCGCCCCGATAGGGTGACGGGAGAGCAGAGCGTAGAGAGCAGTGCCCAGAGGGCACGGTTGATATTGCCCCATCGGGGCAACAGGTCGGTAAGAGAAAAGCCAATCATGCGCCGTAGGTGCATCACTCCTGTATCTATCGCATCATCAGTGATCACAGAAGGATACTTACATCAACGTTTCTTCCCTATGATCCAGCAAATCAGGAAAATCTGTCGTATAGTGTAGGCCCCTGCTCTCATGACGCATAGATGCAGATCGTGTCACCAGATAAGCAATCGTGATAAGATTCCTAAGCTCGCATAGCTGAGGCGAGAGTGTCGTTGTATTGTACAGGTTTTCTGTTTCGCTGTAAAGCAACCATAACCTGTCAAGGGCTCTTTGTAGACGCACATTTGATCGCACAATACCTACATAGCTGCTCATGATATCTTTCAATTCTTTCCAGCTCTGTGTGATGAGGACCATCTCCTTAGGATCCGTGGTACCCATCGCATCCCAATCGGGGATGCCTTCTTTATAGCTGTATTGATCAATACAATCAATCACATCCACAGCAATATTATGTCCATAGACTAGGCCCTCCAGTAAAGAATTGGATGCAAGCCGATTGGCGCCATGCAAACCTGAAGCGGTACACTCTCCCGCAGCATAGAGTCGATTGATAGAGGTCTTACCCATCTTGTCGACCAATATCCCTCCGCAGAAATAATGACATGCAGGCACTACAGGAATCATTTGCTTGGCGACATCAATGCCTTCCTCCAGGCATTTATCATAAATATTAGGAAAGTGTTTTTTAAATCCTTCCATCTCCAAATGACGGCAGTCCAGGTAGACATATTCATCCCCGCGTATTTTCATTTCGTTGTCTATCGCGCGGGCCACAATATCCCTTGGGGCCAGACTTTTCCGCTCATCATACTTGTGCATAAATTCTGCTCCATCCTTGGTACGCAGCACAGCTCCATATCCACGCACTGCTTCAGAAATCAGAAACGCCTGACTTTCTACAGCAGGATTGTACAACGAAGTAGGATGAAACTGTACAAACTCCATATTGCTGATCCGGCCTTTGGCGCGGTACATCATTGCCATGCCATCGCCTGTAGCAATGATGGGATTTGTCGTCGCACGATAGATCTGGCCTGCTCCTCCGGTAGCAACGACAGTCACTCTGGCCAGGTGTGTTTCTACACCAAGATTATTTTTATCCAGGGCATAGACTCCATAGCATTCGATATCAGGATGCACCCTTGTAATATTATACCCCAGGTGGTGTTGCGTCAACAAGTCAATTGAAAAACAATTTTCGCGTATAACAATATTGGGCAATTGTTTCGCCTTCTCCGTGATGGTCCGTTGTATCTCCCATCCGGTGATATCCTTGTAGTGAAGGATTCGATTTTCACTATGTCCTCCTTCACGACCTAGATCATATTCACCACTTTTCTCTTTATCAAAGCGGGTACCCCATTCTATCAGTTCACGTACTCTGATCGGACCTTCTTCCACGACCATTCGCACAACCTCTTCATTGCATAAACCATCCCCTGCGTCAAGTGTATCGGCAATATGCTTTGCTTCTGTATCTATTTTTTCATTCCAGACGGCTGCTACACCACCCTGGGCATAGCGGGTGTTGCTTTCATCAGCGACTGCTTTCGTGAGCACGGTGACTTTCAGATCAGGCCTTGCCTCCGCAATCTTGATCGCACATGTCAGTCCGGCTATGCCTGAACCCAGGATCAGGACATCTGTTTTCTTTGCTTCACCCATCGAATTTGGTTTGTAAGGGGTAAAGATAAAGGTTAACTACCTTTTGAGGGCCGTTGCAGGAGTTTGCTCCTGCAACCATGAGGTTTCCAAGTGGGGTTCTTTATGGAATTTCGTTGGGTACTCATGTTTTTGCAGGAGCAAACTCCTGCAACGGCAGCTAAGAAACCTTATACCTCCCCTTTACACGTAATAGATTATTTTGTGCCCTAACTATAGTGCCTGTATGAAAATCGCCTTGAATGCCAGACATATGCTTACAGACCGCCTCGAAGGCGTAGGCATCGTCACGGACGAGGTGATGAGTCGTATCGTCCATTCACACCCGGAGGATCAATTCGATTATTATTTCGATAGGAAGTTTGATCAGCGTTTTGTCCATAGCCCCAATGTGATCCCGCATACCATACATCCCGTCACAAGGCTACCAATTCTGATCCGCTACTGGCTTGATCATCCGGTGCGTAAGCATGTTGTCAAACAAAAAGCAAATGTCTTCTTCAGCCCCGATGGATTTATTCCACTCGGCATGAGCATCCCTAAAGTATCGATGGTGCATGATGTCGCTTATCTCCGCTATCCGGAACATCTGCAACCTCGCATCAGAGCTTTTTATAAAAAATGGATGCCGCGTTATCTCGCGTATACGGATCATATCATCACCGTATCTGAATTTTCCAAAAGCGAAATCATCGCAGGGTACAATATTCCTGCTGACAAAATATCGGTGGTGTACAATGGTATCACAGCTGCTTACAAACCGGTTAGTGAAGAACAAAAGAAAATAACACGGGACCGATATACAAATGGCCGGCCTTACTTTGTTTATCTAGGCGCTATCCACCCGAGAAAAAATATACTGACGCTCGTCAAGTCGTTTGAACAATTCAAATCATCCTATCCTTCAGATCATCAGTTGGTCCTCGCTGGCCGTGCTTCATGGCATACGGAAGAAGTATTTAAATCAATAGCTCAAAGTCAATGGAAAGATGCTTTCCATCTGCCTGGATACATTGCTACAGCAGATGCCACGACATTGGTCGCAAGTGCTGAGGCAATGATCTATCCGAGTTTGTATGAAGGATTTGGCTTGCCCCTTGTAGAAGCGATGGCTTGTGGAGTGCCTGTGATCTGCAGTAATGTGTCCTCGCTCCCTGAGGTGGCCAGTGATGCTGCTCTTCTGTTTGACCCACATGATGTTGAACAGTTGGCTCATCATATGACTAGCCTGGCAAAAGAAGATTCTCTTCGTCATGAATTGATAGCATTAGGAAATGAGCGGAGCAAATATTTCTCGTGGGACAAGGCCGCTCTGACCGTGTATGAAATACTGAGCAGGTTTGCGAAAAGATGAGTTTAGGTTAAGGTGATCCTTGTCTTTTTCGTGAGGTTGAAAACCCACTTTACAATCTCGTCCGTGCCTACGGCACTTTTCTTGATGTTTTTCAAGCATCAATTTTTATTGGTTTGGTTGGATTTTACTTTTCAGCCCTTCGGCCTGTTGTGGCCTCTTATGCCCAGTGTGCCCCTAAATCCTACTTCGATTTCTTCTTATTCAGCACCGATCAGATAACTCCACGGATGCTTAAAGTTGAACTTACCTCGCAGCTCAAACCATGCACCGCGGATATCAAGTGTGTTTTCCTGCTCTCCGACCTTGGTCTCTAAGAGGCATACGTGAATATACATAAAGTTAGATAAGACCGATTGACCTATAGCACCGAAATCGTTTGCATGTCTTCTATGGACAATGACTTCAATTCCATTTAGTGTTTAAGTAAAAAAGGAGGGCTTTGGGCCCTCCTTTTTTCAATATTACTTTGTTGTCTATGAAAAAACGCTGTTTAAATACGAGTACGTCCTTACACCAGCGTATGCATCGCTGACTACATCATAGGAATCTTAGGCAACTTCAACCCCTTAATCGATTTAGTTACCCCATTCGTTGACTTCTTTAAACCTTTGAAATCACTACCAAAGGAGGAAGCCATCGCGATCTGTTCTGGTGCAGATGCAGTTGGAAACTTATCCAGTCTCTTGCTCATTCCTGACACTTGTGTATCCAGATTGCGCATACTTGTCTGGAGTTCCGGGCTTACCATTCCTGCATTATTAATCGCGAGATCTTTGTAAGGTTGGAATTTCTTCGTCAGGCCATCCACCTTAGCTTTCGTCTTGGTAAAACTCTTTAGGGCCTGTGCAGCATTCAATTGCGCATGGCTGACCTGAAGTCCGGCTATCGCAAGAAACAATGTTAAAAAAGCAATTTTTTTTCATTTGTGTTTTTTGCTAAATTGGTAAACAATATTGATTTAGAATTAAATGGTCTGTCCTTTGAATCGGAGACGCAAAATTATGCGACCAAGAGCAAACCATAACAATGCCATGTTGTAGGATTGCATCTACACCGATCATATGCTCAACAGCAATCGTACTGATTAGCAATGGAATCCATCAATGGGTAATGGACTGGCATGGAATCCTGACTGATTTTATTTGCTATTACTAAGTGTGTGCATCCAAACATGATCAGCCCAAAAGTGAAAAGCTGGAAGTTTCGCATTTTATAACTACGTAAGAAAACATAACGAAAGTATTGTGCTAATCGGGCTAGCAGATTACAATGGTCAACTTTAAAAAGCTACTGATACGAAGCTTAACGAATAATTCAATACCTCCCTACTTAAAAGGTTTTCGCACAGCATACACGGCGTGCACGAAGATGTTTTTGCGCTTATGCCTATGGAGCCTTATCAGCCCTTCTCCTTTTTCTGCCCTTTCGGCTCTAAAGGCCCTTTGAGTCCATTCCGACCTAACTATCGCATGAAAAAATATTTATATGCTATTTTTTCACAAACCAACCCCCTTTCGGCCTCCATCCCTGTTAAAATTTTGATTTTAATATATTCTATTTACATATATAAATTAATATCAATCTAACCTAGTCCATTTTCCCACCCATAAGCCTATAAGCCCATAAGCTCTATAAGTTTCAAAAGCTTTTGAGACTTTAAGCCTTTAAGCCTTCAGCCTGTAATATCAAAAGCCATCGGCTTTTGCCATTCACGGGGTGGATTCAATACACCCCGGACTATAAAACCATCATTATACCAATCCTCCAAGGCACTTTTTCAAATGGACAATTGTTTTAATGTGTACTTTAGAGATAGTATCCGGGACTGATTACTTTTTAACATTCTTTTCCACATTTTCCGGGGCAGTTGTCCACATCGCCTTGTAAATGGAAAGTAAATGGCATTAGGTTTTCCGTCCCCCTCAATATAGCTTTGTACCCCTTTTAGTCAACTGTCAACTGTCAACTGTCAACTGTCAACTGTCAACTAGCAGCTACCCGCTTATGAGGCTTATGAGGCTTATAGGGCTTATAGGGCCTATAGGGCCTAAAATAAAATTCATTTAATTCAATACTCACTTATCATTTTCGGTTGGTGAGCGTAGTCGAACCATCACTCTTCACTCTTCACTCTTCACTTATTAAATGGCTGAGCCTAATCAATATAACCCTCAATCTTCCGGCAGCAGACTCAAACCGATCCGCACCGACAATGATCTCACCAACCTGGTCTATGGCAAGCTCCAACCGCAAGCCACTCAAATAGAGGAAGTTGTGCTCGGCGCACTCATGCTGGACAAGGATGCCATGGCCATCGTGCTGGACATTCTGACCCCGGACAGTTTCTATAAAAAACCCCATGGCGTCATCTACGAAGCCATGATGCACCTATTCGAGCGCTCCCAGCCGGTCGATATTCTTACCGTACATGAAGCCCTCAAAAAGGCCGGCAGCCTGGAAATGGTCGGCGGAGTTGGGTTTTTGGTAGAACTGACAAATAAAGTAGCCAGTGCCGCCAACCTCGAGTTCCACTCCCGGATCATAGCCCAAAAGCATATCCAACGCGAACTCATCCGCGTGAGTACCTCGACGATCAGCGATGCCTTTGAAGACACCAAAGACGTGTTCCAGATGCTCGATGAGGCTGAATCAAACCTCTTTGACATCACCCAGAAGAACCTCAACCGCAGCTATTCCAAGCTCGGTGACCTGGCGGTCAAAGCTCAAAAAGAACTCGAGTCCCTTTCCAAAAAGGAAATAGGAATGACAGGTGTGCCCTCCGGATTTACCGAACTGGACAAAATCACCAACGGTTGGCAAAAATCTGACCTGATCATTGTAGCTGCCCGCCCAGGTATGGGTAAGACGGCCTTCTGTCTTGCAGTTGCCAAAAATGCGGCTGTCGATTATAACCGACCTGTAGCTTTCTTCTCGCTTGAAATGTCCGCCCTCCAGCTCACCCACCGTCTCATGTCGATGGTCGCTGAGATCCCGGGCTCTAAACTGAGAAACGCGCAAATGGAAGACTACGAGTGGCAGCAACTCAACAGCGCCGTAGAGCGCTTTAGCGAAGTGCCCATCTTTATCGATGACACGCCCGCCATCAACATCTTCGAGCTTCGTGCGAAATGTCGTCGTCTCAAGATGCACCACGATATCCAACTCGTCATCGTCGATTACTTGCAACTCATGTCTGCAGGACCGGATGGTAAACGCGGAGGAACTCGTGAGCAGGAGATCAGTTCTATTTCACGCGCCCTTAAGACCATGGCGAAAGAACTAGAAGTGCCGGTCATCGCCCTGTCCCAGTTGAGCCGAGCTGTAGAAACGCGTGGAGGTAACAAGCGTCCGCAACTCTCCGACCTTCGGGACTCTGGAGCTATCGAGCAGGATGCGGATATCGTAACATTCATATATCGTCCGGACTACTACGAGATGGAATCCGATCCCACCATTTCAAAAGATGCAGCAGAGATCCTGATCTCCAAGCACAGAAATGGTGCACTGGGCACTATAGGCTTAAAATTCATCGCCCAATACGCCAAATTCACTGATCCGGGTGATGACTTCTTCAACGACATCTCCGGCAAAGGCCCGGAAGGTGATGCATACAATGCAGTTATCACCAGGCCATCGAGGTTTAATGAAGACGACGAACCGATTCCTTTCTAAATGGTGATTTGAGATTGATCTTCTGTAAATGATCCTTAGGAAATATGGTAATCTTTTCAATCTTTATTTGTTTGAGAATGGATAACGATGAATACATTTCCAAATATCGAGAAGAGTGGTATTAAAATATCATAGGACTTTTAAGGTTCACTTTTTTTGATGCAAACCATGGTATGTAAGGGATTTTAAGCCTGAACCAGCAAATCATACCATTATGCTCCGATAAACTCCCGGTCAGCCAACACAGTATGGAAGAGGTCTCATTTCCGTTGGACAAGTATGTAAATTCAAAATGGAAATAGAGAAATATTTTATTTGACGATAAATACCTTGCCGCTATCGATGATCTGGCCGGAGGTCGTGGTCACCTTCCAAAAATAGAATCCTTGCGTGTACTCAGAGCGATTCAGATAAAGCGTATCATCACCCTGGGTGACCTCCTGACGCTGCACTTGGACGCCATCAATGGTATATAAATGCACTATGCAGGTTGTCTCGCTCTCCGGGAGTTTAAAGGTGATCATCTCCGATGCAGGATTTGGATACACCACCACTCTTTCGTCAGGGTTTTGGATAAGGTCCTCGATTGACACTGTAGTGCATAGCGTGTCTATGCAACCATCGGCAGTGACCTTGTACAATAATCCATTCTCACGGAAGGTGGGATCCATCGTATAGCCTACAGCGATAAGGCTACCTGATGGCAGTGCTGTCAGCCCTTCCATTCGGTTTCTTGAGCCCCACCCGGGGATGACAAAGGCTGTATCCCTTGCTTCCCAGATAACCTCTCCATCTTCGGGATCAATCTTAAGGACCCTGCCCCAGGTATACTCCTCCGGGATATAGCCGGCGGCATATAAA
>JAWXAW010000232.1:0-29138 GCA_034439675.1 Saprospiraceae bacterium
AGCCGGGAGTGGTTTAACAAGTTGCGTAAATCTTTGTTGCGTACCGCGTGATTAGGCCACTCCAGATTACCTTGCTCGGTACAGGGACTTCTCAGGGAATTCCCGTTATAGGTTGTAAATGCAAGGTTTGTACTTCTTCAGATGTAAGAGACCAGCGATTAAGGACTGCAGCCTTTATCCAGGCAGGTGACACAGGCCTGGCAATGGATATCGGCCCCGACTTTCGAAGACAGATGATTGCCAATAATCTTCAGAATGTTCATGCGGTCCTATTGACACATGAGCACAATGACCACATTTCCGGCTTAGATGATATACGGCCTATCAATTTCCTGTATCACAGAGATATTCCGATCTATGGTAGTCAGCGTACCATATCTGAAATGCACCGTAGGTTTTATTATGCTTTTGATCAAGACTACCAATATCCCGGAAAACCCCGCGTACACAGCATCATCTTAGAAGACTATACCGCTTTTACCATCGGCGGCAACACAATTATGCCCATTCTGGTTGATCATGGAGACATGGTCATATACGGTTACAGGATCGGGCCATTAGCCTATATAACAGATGCTAAAACGATCCCACCAGAAAGTAAAAAGGATTTGCAGGGTTTGGAGGTATTGATTCTGAATGCCCTTAGATTTGAACCGCACCTCACGCATCTCAATGTTGAGGAGGCTATTGCCTTATGTGATGAATTGAAACCACGGGTTTGCTATCTCACCCATATCAGCCATGAGATGGGGCTTCATGCTGAAGTCAATGCAATGCTGCCCGAAAATATCCGTTTGGCTTATGATGGGTTGTATATAAAACTCAGCTGATGTCCTCTGGATGACAAATAGTAAGTTCAATCAGTCAGGGGTGTTTGAAAGGCTTAAGTATATTTATTGCTGATTAATGTTTACCAAACATAAAAGAGATTCACCTGAACCATTATATTGCTGCATAAAACGGGCAAGCGGACACCTCATGACTAAATGGATGACTAGACTTTGGAGATTTGTTTTCTTTTGCATTTTCGCGACGGGATATTCGTCGCTCACAGGGCAGCATGGCATGCAGAACAGTCTCTATATGCATGAGCGCTATGCATTTAATCCTGCATTTGGTGGAATGGAACGAAGTCTGGCAGCAGGCCTGCTATACAGGTCCCAATGGGCTGGACTGGAAGGTAATCCTGAATCACGGATGCTCAACGTCCATATGCCTTTCTATTTGTGGCATGGCGCATTGGGCTTTCAATTGGTCAATGAATCATTAGGGGCAGAAAAGCAGACCGGATTTCTGATGTCCTATAATTATATATATGAATCAGAAGCGGGATTACTGTCCACCGGTCTACGTGCCGGGATCTATCAGAATTCACTTGATGGTACTAAACTTAGAACGCCGGATGGGACCTATGAGGGTTCTATAATTGATCACCAGGATGTTAATCTCCCCAATAGTATGATTTCCGGCATTTCTCCAGTCCTCGAGGCCGGTGTATATTTTGCAGGGGATTATTTTGAGGCAGGACTTTCCATGACAGGCTTTTTTCCATCCGGGATCACCCTGGGAGATAACATTAACTTCTCTCCCAAACCTGGGTTCCATTTTTTTGGGGAGTATTTTATTGAATCCTTTGATCAGGTGTCCATTTATCCGGTGGTCTACATCAAGTCTGATTTAGTGCAATCGCAGGCAGAATTATCCGTACGGGCTGACTGGCAGGATCTCGTCACAGCAGGGATAGGGTACAGAGGGTTTGGAAAAAACAGCCAGGATGCTATGATTTTATCTGCAGGAGTCCGCTTATCACAAAAGTTCTATTTACATTACGCCTACGATATCGGGCTGAGCAGCTTGAAGACCACCCATGAAGGGACCCACGAACTGCTCATCAGCTACAATCTTGGAAAAAGGATTGGAGCTGGATTACCCCCGAGAATTATTTATAACCCAAGAAACCTCTAGCTATAACCACCATCCATTTGGACGGAGTGATCCGGAATGATCAAAGGAAGATCGGAAAGTGGATAGTTAAGCAATTGTAACTATATTATAATTTGATATTTACACATTATATTTATTTATATATGGGTTTTATACCAACCCAAATTTAAATTCGTTCGAAAGTATAATATTGTCAAATAATATATCGTTACAACCCTTGTTGGCATAAATTATGTTGTTTGTTGGATGAATTATAAAAAGATAAGTGTTGGATATCAAAGTCAAAAAACTATCTTTACGCCTCTTTTTTAAGCTACCCACAACAGCGAAACTTTTTATAAAAGGATGAGGAACATTTCAATCTCAGTATTGGCCGTTATATCTATGGCCTTTCTATTCACTGCCTGCGGTACAGGTGAAACAGGTCAGTTGGTTGGTGTAATGGACAGACCAAATTTTACCGGTATTAATCCATACGGTATGGAATATATCCGGAGTGGTACATTCCATATAGGCCAATCAGACCAGGACATCTACAACGACTTCATGCAGCGCCCTATGGCTGTCTCCATCGTAGGTTTCTTTGTCGATGATACCGAAATCACCAACAACGAGTATCGCCAGTTTGTTCATTATGTGCGTGATTCTATTGCGCATGTGACCCTTGATCACTTTAAGGAAGATGAAGATGGTAATCAGACTATCGACTGGGAATACGAAATTGACTGGAGCGATGAATTGCTCGATGACATGTATTTCCAGGGCGATGATGTTTTTGCCGGTAAAAAGGAGGTGGACACCAGGGAGTTAGTCTACAAATACGAATGGAAAGACTGGAAGAAAGCTGCTAGCCCGCAATTTAAAGGCAAGCGGACTGAAATCATCAATCGTGAAGAAGTAAGCATTTACCCGGACACCCTTGTCTGGATCCGCGACTTCGCATACTCTTATAATGAACCTTTCACACGAAATTATTTCTGGCATCCTGCTTTTGATGATTATCCTGTAGTTGGGGTGAACTGGAAAATGGCCAAAGCATTCTGCGCATGGCGTACAAACCTTTGGAACACTTTCCGCGGTGATGAGCCGAATACAGAAGAATATCGATTGCCTACAGAACATGAATGGGAATATGCCGCTCGCGGAGGTCACGATCTTGCACCTTATCCATGGGGTGGTTACGGACTCCGCAATGCTAAAGGTTGTCTCCTGGCCAATTTCAAACCAGGTCGTGGTAACTATCCAGAAGACGGAGGTCACTATACCGTAAAAGCTGATGCCTATTTCCCGAATGATTACGGGTTATATAATATGTCAGGAAATGCAGCCGAATGGACTGAAACTGCTTTCTTCGAAAATGCCCACTACATCGTACATGATAACAACCCTGATATTAAATATGATGCCAGGGAAGATGATCCTGCTGTATATAAGCGCAAAGTGATCAGGGGAGGCTCCTGGAAAGATGTCGCTTATTACCTGCAGACAAGCACACGTCACTGGGAATATCAGGATACGACTAAATCATACATCGGGTTCCGCTGCGCATTGACTTTCCTCGGCAGGGCCATAGATGATGCTAATTAAGAAGACGGTTAATGGACATTCACCTTATGATCTGCAGGATTTGGGGAAATAATGACCACCACTCAATACGACATTTTCACAACAAACTAAATCAGTGTTTTTCCGGACTTCGATTATCTATCCGGATTGACTTTGAAATCTGACGAATTTATCATTTAACAACAAAAACATCTCAACCAGCATGAACAAGATTATCAAATCTGCTTCATTCAAGTATCTCAAAAACTTCATCATCGGTGTTGGAGCTTCCGTCGTAATGATTGGCGCTTTGGGTAAGATTCTAAGTACCGAATGGGGCGATGCCATGATTACTATTGGACTGTCCACAGAGGCCTTTATCTTCCTCATGCTCGGTCTTATTCCACCAGAAAAAGATTATTACTGGGAAAAACTTTACCCGGGATTAGAAAAGTATAACAGCAACCTGGTGCCTTTGTCTGCCGGCGAGTTGGAAAAAGACTCACGCCCGTTAAATGGTGTTAAAGTAGAAGGCCAGCTTGGTGGTATGTTGTCTGAACTTCAGATCATGGCGAAGAGCATGAGCTCACTCAAAGCATTACAGGAAGTGGATTTTTCCCAGACATCTGATCAGATCAAGTCTATGGGTAATTTCTATGACAGAATGAACCAAGCCATGCAGGAACTTAGCCATAGCGTTGAAGAAACCAAAGCATATCGCAACCATATCACTGCATTGAATCAGAACATACAAAGTGTAAGCCAGATGTATCAGGGTGTATTGGCCTCTAAAGAGCAGCTTGCACATATGAATGCAGCAATAACACAACTTGCAAGTTCTGAACCTGATGCGAAAGGATATACAGATCAGATGGCTACATTGAACAAGAACCTGCGTTCACTGAACAGTGTATACGGAAACGTACTGACCGCAATGACCGGAGGAAAGGCATAAGGCCTGACAATGATGTCGAACTGATCTATTTATTTAAGTAAAACTATTAACCCGATATGTCAATTCCTAAGGAGCCCCGGCAGATAATGATCAATATTATGTATTTGGTCCTCACTGCCTTGCTTGCCCTCAACGTTTCTGCAGAAATTTTCAACGCCTTCAAAGTCGTCGACAAGAGTATGGTCAAGAGTAATGCATCTCTTGATGAATCGAATAGTAAAATGCCAGCACTGATCAGTGCCGGAGCGAAGAAAAGAGAATCTTTTGCTACGTATGCTGAACGTGTTGAACCGGCAAGACAATATTCAAGCGAACTGGACCAATACATTCAGAATATCATCGATACCCTGATCATCACCTCTGGGGGGTATATGGTGGATAAAGAAACAGGTCAACCAACTGAAAAGTTGAAAGGAGAGAAAGACAAAAGTGTTACAACCCGCCTACTCGTAGACAAAGGACTTGGAGAAGAACTGAAAGCTAAAATCCTTGAGTACAAGACTAAATTCTTAAGTTTACTTGATACTGCTGATGTAACCAGCTTTGCCGGTGATATTACGCTCGACGTTGATGACAAAACCTGGAAATCAAAGAAAAAGAAGAGTTGGTCTGAAATGAATTTCAGCCACATGCCAGTGCAGGCTACCCTTCCGATTCTGCGTAAATTCCAGAACGATGTCAAAAATTCCGAAGCTACTATTCTTAATTACCTTGCTAATAAGGTAGGTACAAACGTAGACGTAGTACTTGACAAGTTTACCGTTGTTTCTGCAGCTAAGAAGTCCTATGTGATCAAAGGTGAAACCTATGAAGCAGACATCTTCCTCAGTGCATTTGCAGGAGCTGACAGTAAAACAGGTATCTCTATTTCTGTAGATGGCAGAAGTCTTCCAGTTGATGCTGATGGCGTTGCTAAGTACAGTGCATCTGCTGGTGGAGTAGGGCTTAGAAAATACTCTGCTGCTATCAATGTAACTAATCCTGTAACAAACGAAGTACAGACTTTCAAAAAGGAATTCGAGTATGAAGTCGGTGAGCGTTCCGTTTCTGTTTCAGCTACAAAAATGAATGTATTCTACATTGGTGTAGACAATCCGGTGGCTGTATCAGCTGCGGGTGTACCTAGTAACCAGGTGCAGGTCAGTATGACCGGTGCAGGTGGTGGTAGCATCAGCCGCAACAGCGATGGTACTTTCAATGTCAAAGTAGGCACACCTACTAAATTAGGTGAGTTCTCATACGTAACTGTTGCAGCACCTGGCCTTTCTGAAAAGAGAGAGTTCAGGGTTAAACGAATTCCTAACCCGGTTGCTAAACTGAGCTCTTCAATGGGCGGTGTAATGAGTTCCGGCGAGTTTAAGGCGCAAAAAGGTTTGTTTGCCGTATTGGAAAACTTTGACTTTGATGCCAAGTGTGAAATCATGGGCTATCAACTGGTACGTGTACCTAGAAGACAAGATCCGCAAATGGAAGCAAACAAAGGTGGAGGATACAATGGAGGTCCAAAAGGTCTGGTTGATCAGGCCAAAGCAGGTGATACCTTCTACTTTGAAAACGTGAAAGCTAAATGCCCTGGTGATGCCTCAGGTCGTGACATCAACCAACTTGTTTTTAAAATTAACTAATTATCATCATGAAATCATTATTTGCTTACCTGGTAGGGATCCTGTCCGCTTTTGTTCCTGGAGTGATCTGGGCACAGCAAGCCGAGAGTATCATCACCGAATCAAGCGATCCTGTTGAAGATGTATATATGGACGATGTCGTAAGGCACACCATGATATACGAAAACCGGGTTCTTCCTTATGAGCCTCTTCGCGAAGCGGATATTCCGTGGGAGCGTAGGATGTGGCGCCTGATTGATGTCCGGGAGAAAATCAATCTTCCATTTATCAATCCACTGGAGCCTTTCTTTACGATTATTGCCGAAGGTGCTAAATCTGGCGAAATCAAAGTCTTCAAGGATGAAACCTTTAAGGAAATGATGACTCCGGAAGAGGTCATGGGTAAACTGGTCACAACAGACACAAGTCTTGTCTTCAATCCCGATACCTACGAAGATGAAGTCGTCATTGTCAACTCACCTGTCAATCCTGAAGATATCATCAAATACAGGGTTAAGGAAATATGGTATTTTGATGAGGAAAGTTCAAGAATGGGTGTCCGTATTTTGGGCATAGCTCCGATCAGAGATTACATTGATGAAAACACTGGAGAGTTCAAATATGCAATTCCAATGTTTTGGGTCTATTATCCTGAAGCGAGAGAAGCATTGTCCCGCCATACCGTATTTACGGAAGGCAATGATGCAGCACCGGGTACATGGTATGATCTTTTTGAACAAAGAAGGTTTTCAAGCTATATCTACAAGCAGTCTAACGTATTGGATATGCGCCTAGAGGATTTTTATAATGGTTCTGAAAAGGGAATAGAGCGTCTCATGGAATCCGAAAGGATTAAAATGGAGCTCTTTAACTGGGAGCATGACCTCTGGACATATTGATGCTGTTCAGTATAGATTTATAAAGCCCTTGCCGGATTCCGGTAAGGGCTTTATCTTTAGTACAGCAACTCGATCATTTCATAGCTGATCCGAAGAAAGAGGATATGGATCAAAGGTCTGCTGGTACTTCCGTAATTTCCATTCCCATAGCATCCAGGCGATCAACAGGATGTATTCTGTGGCAATGAACAGATAGTTTTCCCTGAAACCACCGTCTATGTAATGGCTATAACTAAGAAACACAAGCCAGGTCCAAACCACCGGATAACTATATCTGCTTAAGATCCCCAGACACAACAATAACCCAAGATACCATGGATGGACAGTGGTAGCCATCAAGAAATAGAGTGTGAGCACCATAAGCATGGCCTTGGACCATTCCATATTCTTTTTGCTTATGTAGCGCCACCAGATCAGCCCAATTCCAAGGAGAGTTATAATGGCCATAAAAGGACCTGTTTTTTCAATCATGTTATAACCGATTATAAAATACCCCGCCTCTCGGGCGAGGTAATATAGACTGGCATTAAATTCAAACGTTAGAAACCATAAGCGGACACTTTCTATCCATCCGGTATGCGACCCAAAGGAGAAATAGAAAATGAGCACACTCAACACAAAGCTCAATACTGAAAACAGGGTAATCCTCTTCCAATATGGTCTGTAAGGCATGAAAGGGATGAGCATTAGGGTGAGCATCTTCGCAAGTACTGAGAAAGCCATTAGCACACTACTCCAGATGACTGATTTATTGCCGGAGAGATACACAGCCCCCAGGAGACCTGCTATCATCATACCGTCCATATGAAGGTTACCGGTAAATTCAAGCAGGATTAGCGGATTGAGGGCATACCACAAGACCCGTTGTGTTGGTTGTTTTTTCGTCAGTAACAGTTGATACAAAAGGTACGTAATGACGATATCTGTTGCTATCAATAGCAGCTTAAAGAAAAGCACATGACCTCCTATACGCATCCCATTGATTTCGTAAGAAAGCCTGAAAATCCATTGGGCCACAGGTGGGTACACACTATAATAGTTTTGACTGTTGAGTTGGCTATATAAGTGCTCATTCACTTTGGCTATTTCGGGATGTTGTATCAGGTGGGACGGCATATACGCCATCGGATGAACACCTTCATGCATCAGCATACCATCCCAGATAAAACGGTAATAATCGTCTGATAATAGCGGAGTAAAAAAAATGGAAACCACTCTTGCAGCAAGCGCAAGTAATAAACCATTTCTCAGACTGATGGATTGACGGGAGAAGATCAGCCACGCATAAGTCGCAAAGGCAAGTGTATATATACTCCACAGCGTATAAAAATCAGACCTGCTGATGCTTTGCAGCCAGGCAGTTGTCAACAACCAGACGACACAAGCAAGCACGGTAATTTTTTTCAACGGTGACTCAGGTGTCTGATCGTATAATAGAAGATGCTTCCAAACCCGATCATCAGCATGATGTGATAGATCAAAAAGGATGTTTTGCCCAGAGCAATACCCATAACGACGGCCGAAAGAAAATATAAGGCTAGCAGGCCTTCAAAAATGGTAGGACCAGATATACTACCGGATCCATAGAATCCTTTTTTGAAGGTATCCTGCACTTGCTGAATGTTGAATTTGGGTGTTCGCACAAAAGCACTTTTCTTGCCCCTCAATCCTTGCAGTACCGCAATGCTATTGTGCAAAGACAACCCCATCGACAGGGAGAGAAAGAGCGGAAAAAGGAAAACAAAGGTCATCACACGCTTTAAAGGCGGTTCATCGACCCAGGATGTATCACTGTTGGCTACAAAATATACCCAGCCGACCGCGAGCATGCCGAGCATAAAGATCCAGTACACCCTCATGTCTAGTTTGATGGTGCTGATGAGAAATAACGTAGGGACACTCAGCACAGCCAATGCGAAAACGACCAGGAAGATTGAACTCGAAAGAAGATGGGTAGTCGCATGGATTTTCTGCGCAAAAGGAAGATCTGATTTCAATACGGCAGGTATTAGTTTTCTAGCATTTTCTGCACCCCCTTTCATCCACCTGAATTGCTGTGATTTTAAGCCATTCATTTCAACCGGTAATTCGGCAGGGGAAGCTATATCCTGTCGGTACACAATCTTCCATCCTTTCAATTGTGCCCTGTACGATAGATCCAGATCTTCTGTAAGCGTGTCTGCTTCCCAACCTCCTGCATCCAGGATGGTGTGGCGTCGCCATACACCAGCCGTTCCATTGAACTGAAGTAAATAATTTCCGGCTTGCCGCCCAGATTGTTCAATACTAAAATGAACATTGAGCTGAAAAGCCTGTAATCGGGTGATCAGGGAATAATCCCCATTGATATGCTCCCATCTGGTCTGGACCACACCTACACCTTTGTCTTTAAAGTAAGGTATCGTTTTGAGAAGAAAATCCTTGTGCGGTAAAAAGTCTGCATCAAATATGGCAATAAACGCTCCCTTGGCGACTTTCAATCCGTCCCGCAACGCCCCTGCTTTAAAACCCTCTCTGTTGGTACGATGGATATATACGATGTCAACCCCTTTGTTTTTAAATTCAGCTACCTTTCTTTTACATACTTCAGTGGTATCATCTGTAGAATCATCAAGCACCTGGATTTCAAGCTTGTCAGAAGGATAATCCATCGTGATGATATTATCTATAAGGCGCTCCACAACGAATCGCTCATTGAATACAGGTAATTGTATGGTGATGAAGGGCAGTGACTCCCTACCATAGTGAAGTTCATCCTTTGAAGCTGAGTCCGATTTTCTTCCTTTATAGTATTTCAGTAAAAGATGGAACTGGATCAGGCAGTAGAAAGTGATGTAGACTAAGGCCACCGTGTAAAGACCGATAATCAGGTAGGCAATGATTTGGAGCAACATGTATCTACTGTGATTTAAAAATCGTCCATAATATTTTATACCCGGCCATCACAGTGCCTTTGATAGTGCCGCTAACTTTAGATCTCCCTATTCGTTTCCTGTAAGAAACCGGAACTTCAGCACAAACTAATTGCTGCTGAAGTGCTTTTACTTGCATTTCAACAGTCCAGCCGAAATTTTTGTCCTGCATATCAAGCTTCAACAGTTTTTGCCATCTGATAGCTCGGAAAGGGCCAAGATCGCTAAACCTGAAGCCATATATCATTCGGATAAGGTGAGTTGCTAGCCAGTTGCCAAACCGTTGAGGGATAGTGAGGGAGCCACGATCTGGGTTTCCTCTGACTCTGGAACCTATGACCATATCCTTTCCTTCAAGGATCGGTGTGATCAGGGTCTGCATTTCCTGGGGATGGTCAGCATAATCTCCATCCAGAAAGACAACTATATCCGGATGCATATCCACTGGCCGATTCCTTATATAAGCCATACCAGCTAGGCAGGCATTCCCATATCCTCTTAAAGGCTGATCGACGACTATGGCCCCGCAAGAAGCGGCAACAGAGGCGGTTTCATCTGTGGAGTTATTATTACAAACGATGATATCCCGGACCAGCTCTTGTGGAATATCCCGGATAACCCTCCCGATGGAAGACGACTCGTTATACGCAGGGATAATCACGTCTATGAGGAGAGGAGTGTGCATGGGCAAGAAATAATGGTTGTAAAAGTAACATATATGTACTTTATTCATATTCTCCTGCCATATTTATACCATCCCCTGTCAGACTAAAGATACCAATGGAGGGAATATGACCGTTTAAAAGCATTAAAGTATTTTCGCCCATGTGGTCATCTCATCATCCCCGGGTTGGTGCATAGTGACAAACTGAAAAAAGTATTCCTGTGAAAGCGAATGTGTCGAAGAAAAAGAATGGTTTGCGTTTCCTTACACGATCATCCTTGCTGGTCCTGCCAGGCATTTTATTTTTTTTCCAGAGTCTCTTCCTCATTTCTTGTTATGATGAAAAGTTTACGACAGACACCAATGACAGCTTGACGATAAAGATAGATACCCTCACATTTGATACCGTGCTTACGCAAATCAGCACGGTCACCAGGTATTTTAAAATTTACAATCCGCATGGATTATCGATTCGTATTGGTGAGATCAAAATAGCAGGAAAGGATGCACATTTTTTTAGACTCAATGTCGATGGATATACCGCAGACATTATCCGCAACGTCGATATTCTTCCGGAAGACAGCATTTATGTATTTGCCGAAGCAACGATCGACCCAGAGCAGCCGCTGTCGGTCAGCCCGTTTATAATCGAGGCCGAAATCGTCTTTACCACCCATAACGCAGATCAGAAAGTCACACTGATTGCCTGGGGACAAAACGCAAATTATATTCCGGGTCCCGACAGTCCTAACCGGATTTCTTTGCTCACTTGTGACTTTGGTGAAGTGATCTGGGATGACCCCCGGCCATATGTTTTGTACGGTACGTTATTGATTGATTCTTGTACACTGGTATTGCCACCCGGGGCAAGACTGTACGTTCATGGCGGCATCGCCAATAACCAACTAGGCATCTTTAATGAAGGCCTCATCTATACCCTGCCTGCTGGGAGGGTAAAGGTGATGGGTACTGTAACAGATCCGGTGATCATTAGGGATGATCGCATTGAACCTGATCATGTCGGTTCGTGGGCCGGCATCCGTCTCGGCCCTGAGAGTGGCCCGCACCAGTTTAGCTACATGCAGATGAGCAGCGCCAACGCAGGTATCATTGCTGACAGCGCTTCAAGCGTGGATATAGATCATAGCAGTATTTCATATACCGGAGGTCCTGGTTTTTATGCACGGCACGCCACGGCATCTATTTCTAACTCCTTGTTTTATAAAAACGGCGGACAATCCATCGCATTGACCTTTGGTGGCGACTATGAAATCAACTATTGTACTGTCGCAAGTTTCGGCAACGATGCCGAAGCCATGCTGATGACTAATTTTTATTGTAGTGATCCGCTTTGTTCAGAAGGTGTGCTCCTCCATCAATTTACCGGGAGGATCAACAACAGCATATTGATCGGATCATCTTCCGATGAAGTCTGGATGGTTGATGCGGACATAGCAGGACAGGGTTTGCTGGATGTGCAGATGAAAAATAATATAGTGGTTGTGGATGAACTTCTGGATGAAATAAACTATCCTCTTTTTTTTGAGAGCATCTGTTCAAACTGCTTTGAATATTCTTTTGGCGATACCTTATTTGTAGATATGTTTAAAGATGACTATCATCTTGATACGATGTCAATCGCGGAGATGAAAGGTCTCCCTCTTCCGGCATTCACAGATGACCTTGAAGGAAACATCAGAGATATCTTGCTACCAGATCTGGGATGTTATGAATTTCAGGAATAGTGGACTCAGATGATCACACCTGCAACCCTGATGAATTAATTCTTGCTTTTGAAACGGTCGTCAATATGATGAATCCGATGATAAAAAAAGCCGCTAGGGTGAGCACGCTGTATCGCATGTTGCCTGTGATCGAATTGACCAATCCGAAAATGAAGGTTCCTGACACTATCGCCATTTTTGACAAGACATCCAGGAAACTGAAAAAACTAGTGGGATCTTCTTTCTTGTCTTCCAGGAGTTTTGCATAAGTGGATCTGGATAAAGCCTGGATACCACCAAGCACTAATCCTACAAGCCCTGCAATGCTGAAGAAATGCCATTTTTCTGTAGTGGCATAGGCACCCACACAGATGGTCATCCAGATCACCAGTTGAATCAGCAGACTGAATTTATTCCCTTTGCGTCTGGAGACAAAAGCAAAAAAAAGCGCTCCTGGTACAGCAACCAATTGTAACAATAGAATTGTCAGGATTAATTCAGAATCCTTAAACCCCAATTCACGATCAGCAAATAGGGTCGCCAGGTAGATGACGGTATGCACGCCGGCTATGTAAAAAAAATAAGAGGCCAGGAATCGTTTGATATGTTTATCCTGCTTGATGATCTGCCAGACAAGCATCAGCTCATGCCATCCTTTGGCGAAGAGTTTTCCAGGCTGGGGTATTGGTTTGTCGGCAGGTAATCGGTGAAAAGTGATTTGCGAAAAACCAATCCACCAGAGGCCCACCAATACAAATGATACCCGGGATGGAAGTGTTGGATTGGTTATGTGAAACCATTCAGGTTTCTGGATCATGATGAGGCAAACAATCAGTAACAGGACACTCCCGATATAACCATAGGAATATCCTTTCGCGCTCACTTTGTCATATTGATCCTCAGAAGCAATAATGGGCAGATAGGAATCATAGAAGACCAATCCGCCTGCCGCACCGATCGTGCCCATGATAAATGCAGTCGTCCCAATCCACATCGTTTGCGGGGATTGGAAAAAGAAAAGCGCTATACAGCCCACTGTTCCGATCAGTGTAAACGTTTTGAGGAAATACATTCTACGGCCTGTATAATCAGCGATCCCGGATAGGAGAGGGGATAGAAATGCAATCAGAATATAGGCTGCCGATACAGAAAAGGAATAAAGCGCGGTATTGGAGATGGTGCCACCGAAAAGGGGAATATTTTCATTAGTGACACTTGAAAAGTAAATCGGGAATATAGCGGTGGAAATCACCAGGTAATATGCAGAGTTGGCCCAGTCAAAATATGCCCAGCCATTGATTATCCGTTTGTCATTAAGTTGCATAAAGTGAAGGTATCAATTTATGATCAGGGACCAGGCTTTGGATCAAAGGGTGAATAAAGAATGATCTACTTTTTTATATTGCATTGATGATGTTTTGCTATCTTCCCACCGTATGCGAATTCTGATTTTAAGCCGGAGCCCCATCTTATATTCGACGCATAGCCTTGTGATGGCTGCCCGTCGAAGAGGACATGCTGTTCGTGTGGTAGATCACCTGCAGTGTGATCTGACCATTCTTAGCGGAAAACTTGGTATTCGCTTCCAGGGAGAATTTATCGGCAGGCCTGATGCAGTCATACCCAGGATAGGTTCCTCTGTCACAAGTTATGGTGCGGCCGTCGTACGCCAGTTTGAAATGATGGGTGTGTTTACAGTCGTCAATACGGAGGCGCTGCTTCGTTCCAGAGATAAACGGACGGCCTTGCAATATCTTGCGGCCAATCACCTCCCGGTACCGGATAGCGTCTTTACCGCCATGCCTGATAACGTGGATTCATCATTGAGAATACTCGGTGACCAGTATCCGATTGTCATCAAGATGCTCAATAGCACCCAAGGCCAGGGCGTCATTCTCGGCGAAAGTCAAAGTGCTTCGCTTTCCGTGGCAGAAGCTTTTATCAGACTGAAGGAAGAAATTCTGCTTCAACGGTTTATCGGAGAATCAAAAGGCAAAGATGTACGAGTCTTTATCGTTGGTGGAAAAGTGGTTGCAGCTATGGAACGCAGTGCACAGAACGGAGAATTCAGATCGAACCTTCATCGGGGAGCTTCCTCTCACAAAATCAGGATTACCAGTGAGGAAGAAGAGATCGCTCTCCGGGCTGCTCATTTGATGGGACTTGAAGTCGCTGGCGTAGATATCCTGCGATCTAATAACGGACCATTGATTCTGGAAGTCAATGCTTCTCCAGGCCTCGAGGGTATTGAAGGCACCACAGGTGTTGACATAGCAAGTCAGATCATAAAATTTGTGGAGACAAACGCAAAGCCCGTGCCTGCAAAAATGGCCTGAAACCAGAATAGTTGTCCTCTAGCCTGACTCATGTATCTTTGCGCCTACATCATGAATAAGCAACCAATTTTTCTCCTATGCACAGCTATCGCTTTGCTGTCCGTGTCTGGTTGCAAGTGGAATACCCAGGGAGGTGATCCTATTGATAAAACATCTGGCCAAACAGAAACAGTCGGCGATGGTAACGATTACGAGAATGAGGCTGAGCAATATGAAAGCGCAGATCGGGTCATCTGGCAAAAGCCGGACCTCGTCATTCAGCAACTCGGAAATGTAGAAGGTAAAGTGGTTGCCGACCTCGGGGCAGGGACAGGTTACTTCAGCCGCCGAATAGCTTATAAAGGGGCCACTGTCATCGCGATAGATATTGACCCTAAAGCCATCCAGTGGATGGAAGAACAAAAGGCAAGATTCCCCCTTGAACTCAGAAATAGATTGATCATCAGACAGGCCAAAGCTAATGATCCTAAACTCAACCCCAATGAGGTTGACATCGTACTCCTTGTCAATACGTATTCATACATTCAGGACAGAGTGGCTTACTTTTCAAAACTCAAGGAAGCTATCCGAGCCGGTGGTCACGTCATCATCATTGATTTCAAGAAAAAAGAAACACCTTTCGGGCCTGCTATCGAAGAACGAGTTGATACAAAGGATGTAGAGAAGGAGCTAAAGGAAGCCGGATATACGTTACTAACCATCGACAACGAATCCCTCGATTACCAATACATCATCAAAGCTCAAAGAAACTAAACCAATACCTGGTCTTACCGGACAATCAATTCCTCCCTTCCTGGTCCGGTAGAAACATATACGACAGGTAATCCAATTTGTTTTTCAAGATATCGGAGATACTGTTTAACAGCTTCGGGCAAGCCTTCATAAGAATCCGCATTGATATCCTGCAACCATCCTGTATGATGCGTGTGTGCAACCCCAAGTATGCCTTCCGTAATATCAAAAGGAAGTTGATGGGTAAGCCCATTTGCTGTTTTATACTGCTCAGCAACCGAGATGGTTTCAAAGGCATTCAATACATCAAGTTTGGTGATAGCAAGTTGTGTAGTACCTGTAATCATGGTCGCATACTTGAGCTGAGGGATATCCAACCATCCGCAACGCCGTGGTCGTCCTGTAGTACTGCCGAATTCATTTCCGGCGACTCTGATTCGCTCACCTTGATCATCAGTGAGCTCGGAGGGGAATGGTCCCGATCCAACACGGGTACAATACGCTTTAGTCACCCCGATCACCTCTCTCACAGCGGAAGGTGGTACTCCAAGACCGCTGCATACTCCTGAAGAAATTGTATTAGAAGAAGTCACATAGGGATATGTGCCAAAATCAATATCCAGCATCATCCCCTGTGCGCCCTCGGCCAGGATGGAATCTCCGGCTTTCAATCTTTCATTGACATAATATTCAGCATCAATCAGGTCCAGCTCCCTGATGCGGGCTATGGAGTCAAACCACTTTTCCTCTTCAGCCTGAAGCTCAAATGTTATTTCAGGGTAGACCTTCAGCAGGTGAAGGTGTTTTTCTTTGAGGGATTGATATTTTTTATCAAAGTCAGGGCTCAGGATATCTCCTATACGTAAACCATTTCGCCCGGTTTTATCCATGTAGCACGGACCGATGCCGCGTAAGGTAGATCCTATTTTCGCCTCCCCTTTGGAAGCCTCGGAAGCCATATCCAGTAGCTTGTGCGTAGGCAGGATGAGATGGGCTTTTTTAGCGATGCGCAGTCGATTGCGGACTTCATTACCGCCCGCTTCAAGGGCATCTATCTCCTTCATCAGTGTGGTAGGGTCGAGGACGACACCATTACCTATAACATTTACAAGATGTGCATGAAAGATACCGGAGGGTATGGTATGGAGTACTGTTTTTTTACCTCCTATCCACAACGTATGACCAGCATTGGGGCCACCCTGAAATCTACCTACAATCTGATATTTATGGGCCAGGTAGTCTACGATTTTACCTTTTCCCTCATCTCCCCACTGGAGTCCCAACAATACGTCTACAGCCATTTGATGCGATCTGAATAAAATAAAGGGCACACGGCCCCAAAACCCAAAGATAGTGAAGAGTGAAGAGTGAAAATTGAAAAGTGAATAATGAAGAGTGAAAAATGATGCTTCGACTCACTCAACCCCCGTAAAAACCAAAGTTTAGGACTCAGGTACATGACTCACTTTTCACTTCTCACATCCGCCTTTGCATCGGCCGTAAAGGTTAAGATCATGATACAGCACCTTGAAATTGAGCAGATCACCCATGGTCGTCTTGATCTGCTGGATGCGCGGGTCGCAAAATTCAATCACTTTGCCGCAATCCACACAGATGAGATGGTCATGTTGCTTGAAGCCATAGGACTTTTCATATTGGGTCAGGTTCTTGCCAAACTGGTGTTTGGTGATGAGATCACAACTGGCCAGGAGCTCTAGCGTGTTGTACACGGTGGCTCGGCTGACACGGTAGTTGGAATTTTTCATATGGATATACAGCGCTTCAGCATCAAAATGATCGGAGCGACTGTAGATTTCTTCAAGGATGGCATACCGTTCAGGCGTGCGACGGAGATGGTGTGCTTCCAAATGGGCAGAAAAGATGTCTTTCACTTCTTCAAATGATGCCCTGCCGGCCATAGGAATCTTTGATGTAATAGGGCTCATTGAATCAGTTTTCTCGATATACGGATGAAATGCCTTGCAAATTTTTTAAGGACCGGATGACCATGTTCAATTGATTTTTATTGTTGACCACCAACGATACCTTTCCTTCAAAATAACCTTCTTTTCCTTCAATACTCAACGAACGGATATTGATGCCTAATCCGGAACTGATCTTATTAGTCACTCGTTCGATGACACCAGGACCGCTGTCTACACCGGTTATTTTCAAGTTGACTACAGATTGCACATTACCGGAGGTCACCCATTCAGCTTTCTGCACACGGTAGCCATAACTGGCCATGAGGTGAGTGGCATTAGGGCAATTAATCCTATGGATTTTTACGCCGGCATTGGACGTCACATAGGCAAAAATATCATCACCGATGACCGGATTGCAACAAGTAGCCAATGCATATTTATATTGTTCTGCATCCTCTCCGCCAATGCTGATGCGCGGCTGCACAAGGTCTTTTCCAAAAGCAGGAGAAGTGGATGGTTCTGTGTCCGTTACACCGATGCGTGGAAGTTGCTTGGTAGGAATGACAACCTTGCCTCCCTCTATTTCAAGCTCCTTTAAATGAACAAGATCAAAATGTTCAATGGCTATATCATAGTAAAGATCAAGCCTTGAGTTATAACCGAAATGTCTCGCGATCAGATCTACATTTTCTTCCAGATCCACTTTCATACCCCGTAGCTTCCGCTCGAGTTTTTCCATACCGTCTTCAGACTGTTTCTTTTTCGATTCTTTTAAGGCCGTGCGGATTTTAGCTCTGGCCTTACCGGTTACAGTCATGCGTAACCATTCCTCGTTAGGCTTCTGGTTGCGATTGGTGATGATCTCTACCTGGTCGCCATTCTGGAGTTTGTACCCCATCGGCACCAGCTTATTGTTGATCTTGATTGCGCTGGAATGATACCCGATGTCAGTGTGTATAGCAAATGCAAAGTCGAGAGCAGTTGCACCTTTGGGCATTACTTTGAGATCACCTTTTGGGGTGAATACATATAGCTCCTCTGCATAAAGATTGGTGCGGAAGTCACTGAGGAATTCAAGGGCATCTTTATGGGTATCATCCAACATATCGCGGATGTTGTCCAGCCAGTTTTCGTAGATGTACTGCTGTGTATTGACATTCTTATATTTCCAGTGCGCCGCAAATCCACGCTCTGCGATTTCATCCATCCGCTCTGTTCTGATCTGAATTTCAACAAAACGGCCTTTAGGTCCGATGACGGTGGTGTGGAGCGATTCGTATCCGTTTGATTTTGGCGTTGTGATCCAATCCTTCAACCTTTCAGGGATAGGCTGATGTGTTTCAGTAAGGATACTATAGACAAGCCAGCAGGCTGATTTTTCTTTTTCCGATGGTACGTTGAGGATGATCCGAATAGCAAAAAGGTCATAGATTTCTTCGAAAGGGACCTGATTCTTTTTCAGTTTGTTGTAGATGGAGGCAATAGACTTTGGCCGGCCTACTATCCTATAGTCAAAGCCCAGTTCATCAAGTTTTTCCTTCAGCGGTTTTATAAATTCCCTGATGTAACGCTTGCGTTGCTGATCACCTTCCGTCAGCTTTTGTTCGATCTCTTCATAAGTCTCCGGTTCCTGTATGCGCAGGATGATATCCTGGAGTTCTGATTTTATATTATAGAGTCCTAAGCGATGGGCGAGGGGAGCATAGATATAATCTGTTTCAGCAGCAATGCTCAGTTGCTTATGCTTCGGCATGGGAGCAATCGTCCGCATGTTGTGAAGCCTGTCTGCAATCTTTATCAGTACCACCCTGACGTCCTCAACAAGAGTAGACAGTACCTTTTTGAAGTTTTCAGCTTGTTCGGATGGTACATTGTAAAGACCATCAAGTTTTGTCAGACCATCAACGATATGCCCGATTTTCTCACCAAATTCGTTTTTGATGTCCTCCATCGTGACATCGGTGTCCTCCACGACGTCATGGAGCAAAGCGCAAACCGCTGCGGTGGGACCGAGGCCTATTTCTACGACGCAAATCCTCGCTACTTCTATAGGATGGAAAAAATACGGTTCACCACTTTTGCGGCGCTGTTTTGCATGGGCTTCCAGGCCAAGTTCAAATGCCTTTCGAAGATTTTTTTTATCGGTTTCGTCGAGGGGGGCAGGCAAAGCCTTCATCAACCTTCTGAACTCGCGTTGAAGGGCCAGTTGTTCACTTTCCGTTAGGCCTGAAGCTATATGAGGCATAATTTCACAAGGTAGTAACAAAAGTATGCCAACTTAGTTAATGGAGCGTAAAGGGAAATATGACTAGTATAATAGATAAGGAGGCTCATTTTTCATTTAATATTTCCCTACATTTGCAGCCATTTTGAATTGAGCGGGTGTGGCGAAATTGGTAGACGCGCTAGACTTAGGATCTAGTGCCGCGAGGCTTGGGGGTTCGAGTCCCTCCACCCGCACGCTTTTCAAAAGGGATGAATTATCCTTTTGCTGACAATCCCAGCATATGGGTGGGTTACCTTGATTCCCAGGCAGATACGCAAAAATGAAAGCTGTCATTCGTCTTTACTTCGCCAACTACGCATTCGTATTTTTAAACAGGATATAGCAGGATGAAAATTGATTTTAAACGCTTGGATGACCTCACTGCAAGGATGACCCTTGTGATTGAATATGCCGATTATGGCCCCAAACTGGACGAGAATATCAAAAAATATAGTAAAAAAGTCGCCATCAAAGGGTTCAGGTCAGGAAAGACACCCAAAAGTGTCCTGACCAAAATGTATGGGAAAGGAATGCTGGAAGAGACCGTAAATGGTCTGCTCAACGAAAAGTTATTCGGCTACCTGGATGATGAAAAAATAGGCTTTTTTGGTTCGCCAATGATGGCCGAAGATGCAGAACCCATCAATTTTGATGCAAAATCCAAATTCGACTACACCTTCGTTTTCGATCTGGGTCTCAAACCCATATTTGACCTTCAATATCAACTTGATTCCCCACTGGATGTCATCATTCCTAAGGTCGATCAGGCTGCTATTGACGAGGATGTCATCCGTTACAGACGCGTCTTCGGTGAAGAAGTACCGGTGATCGGTGGTGCAGTAGAACTTCATGACCGCGTAAGTGTAAGTCTTGCCAGGATAAATGAGGACGGAAGTGTTGAGCATAATGTTGAGGAAACAGTAGTCGATCTCGAACGTATTCAGGGTGAGGCTAAAACGCAACTTATCAGCCTCAACGAAGGTTCGACCCTTGATGTAGATCTGGAAAAATTCCTGGGGTATGAAAGAGGGGTGATCGTAAAGAATACTCTTCACCTAGAAGAAGATCCCAACCCGGGATCTCCGCTCAACTATAAATTGACGATTACGTCAATCCAAAGGCCTCAGCATGCAGAACTCACAGGTGAACAGTTAACCAAATTCACCGGCAAGCAGATGCAGGACGAGGCTGAATTCCGTGAGTTCCTGGAGAAAAGAGAAACTGAAAACCTGGAAACACAGGCTACAGATATGAAAAAAATGGTGGTCAGGCAGACATTGCTGAATGCCAATCCATTCGAAATACCCGAAACATTCCTGTTTAAGTGGGTCAACCAACAGCGTGAAAAACAGATTGAAGCCGGATCACGGGAAGCGAGACATCTCTTCCGTGATGCTAAATGGTCCTTACTGCTCACCAGGATATCAACCGATGAAGGCCTGGAGGTGACTGAAAAGGACATTCAGCGCCAAGTGACCAACTGGATTGTCCAGAATGTCAACTACATGCAGACAGACATCAAAAAGCTCATGGATCAGTTGCATGCTAACGAATATTTTATGAGTACCATGAAGGAAAACGCACTCGAAGACATTGTTTTCAGGCAGCTAATTCCCAAATACCAGTTTGTTGAAAAGGAGGTCTCGATGGACGAGTTTGAAAAATCTTTCCATGACCTCCACCATGTATTATTCGATCACGGAGATCATGATCACCACCATGACCATGATCATGATCACGAACATTCTCATGATCACCATGAACATTCGCATGGGTAATACCATTAATTTAGTGCACTAATCCAATAACCTATTTTCAAACATGAGCAATCCAAACGAGTTTTATAAATACGCAACTAAGCATGCCGGTATTTCCAGCGCAGATCTTGATCGGTATATGCGTACATCAGTCCATGATATTCAAGGCTTTACGCCCCAAGTCATCGAAGAGCGCCAGATGAATGTCGTGGGCATGGATGTGTTTTCCAGGCTGATGATGGACAGGATTATATTCCTGGGGGTACCGGTCAATGACTATGTAGCCAATGTGATCCAGGCGCAGCTACTGTTCCTCGAATCTACTGACAATAAGCGTGATATCCAGATGTTTATCAATAGTCCTGGTGGGTCTGTCATTTCAGGACTTGGCATCTATGACACCATGCAATACGTTTCTCCAGAGATAGGCACTATCTGCACAGGACTTGCCGCTTCGATGGGTGCTGTTTTGCTTTGTGCCGGGACTAAAAGTAAACGAACATGTCTCCCGCACAGTCGGGTGATGATACATCAGCCAAGTGGAGGGATGCAAGGTCAGTTTTCTGATATGGAGATTTCATACAATCTGATCAAGAGCATGCGGAATGAATTGTATGACATCATGGCTAAGCATACGGGCAAGACCTTTGAAGAAATTGAAAGGGATTCAGATCGCGACAATTGGATGACAGCTAACGAAGCCAAAGAATATGGCCTGGTAGATGAAGTACTGACTAGAAGCAAGTAAGTTTTTTATTGTTATTGCATAAATACCGCTGTTATGAAGACGAGTGATGACCAGTTTGGCTGTTCTTTCTGTGGAAGGGATAAAAAGGAAGCGTTGATCCTCATTGCAGGAATTGAAGGGCACATCTGTGAGTTGTGTGTAGAGCAGGCATATGATATTGTCAAGCAGGAATTGTACGAGCAGGAAGGAAAAACGAAGAAGAAGGATGATGGGTTTGATGTACCTGAACACATCACCCCGCATCAGATTAAAAAATACCTTGATCAGTATGTGATAGGGCAGGATGAAGCAAAACGATTCATTAGCGTCGCGGTATACAACCACTACAAGCGGATCCGCAGTACAGGTATTGATGAAGTAGAACTTGAAAAATCCAACATCATGTTGGTAGGGCAGACCGGTACTGGAAAAACCCTTATCGCCAAGACGATTGCCAGAATGCTTGATGTGCCTTTTGCGATTGTGGATGCTACTGTTTTTACAGAAGCCGGATATGTCGGAGAGGATGTGGAAAGTATGTTGTCACGACTGCTGCAGGTGTGTGATTATAATGTCGAAGCTGCTCAGCGTGGAATCGTGTATATCGATGAGATCGATAAGATCGCGCGCAAGAGTGACAACCCAAGCATCACCCGCGATGTTTCAGGTGAAGGCGTGCAACAAGCGATGCTCAAGATCCTTGAAGGCACGGATGTGTTAGTACCACCGCAAGGAGGACGTAAACATCCTGAGCAGAAGATGGTGAAGGTCAATACACAAAATATTCTCTTCATCGCAGGAGGTGCATTTGATGGTCTTGAAAAAATTATTGCCCGTCGTCTCAATACCAACGTGATCGGCTTCGGCAATCAGGAGGAAAAGGAAATGGACAAGGAAAACTTATTTCGCTATGTCTCGCCTAAGGATCTCAAGACCTTTGGTCTGATCCCTGAGCTGGTAGGACGTCTGCCTGTACTCGGTTATCTCGAGCCACTTGACAAGGAAACCCTGATCAGGATCATGACAGAGCCAAAAAATGCGCTGGTCAAACAATACAGGAAACTCTTTGAACTGGAAGGAGTGAAGCTGACCATCACCGATGGGGCGATTGATTACATCGCCCAAAAGGCTATCGATTTTGGACTTGGCGCCCGAGGTCTCCGCTCGATCTGTGAGGCCATATTAATGGACACGATGTTTGATTTGCCTTCAAAGAAAGATATCAAGGCTTTTGAAATAGACCTCCGATTTGCAAAGTCAAAGCTGGACAAGGTCCACCTCAAAAAACTGAAAGCCGCCTAGGCCGTTGTTGGTGTCCCCGTTTTACCCCTAAATCCCCTAAAAGGGGACTTTTGGTCGCTCTCCTATAGTAGAATGATGTTGAGCATAGATTGAGTCTACGCTCGTTGTTGGTGTCGCCGTTTTACCCCTAAATCCCCTAAAAGGGGACTTGATATAATTATACTTAACTTTTTATTCTACTTATACAAGTTAAGCAATTCGACTCCTTATGCTCATTCACTTAGTCATTATAAAAGTCTTTTCGATGAGCGTTTTACGTTGCTTTTTAGCAATGAAAAAAGTATCATACTTTGGATTTGAATTAATTATTGTAAGTTGACCTATCCAACAGGATTAATCATCAAGCGTTATATTTTGGTTTCAGTAATATCGACATTTAAAATGATTATCGCCCTGGTCTTCTGCTATGAAGATCAGGGTTCTTTTTTTAAGGGGTGAGGGTGAATTGTTTGTATCCAATCATCATCTTTGTCTGCCATGCGTTGGAAAATTCAATTAAGTTACCTGGGCACGTCTTATTGTGGTTGGCAAAGACAACCATCGGATCCTTCTGTGCAGCAGACAATGGAGGAAGCATTTAGCCTGATCCTTCGTCAACCAATCGAAATCATCGGTTGTGGCCGCACGGACACAGGCGTGCATGCCCGGTCATATGTCGCGCACACGGATGTGGAAGATTTTACGCTCAATGAAAAATTAGTATACCACCTCAATGCGCTTTTGCCAAAGGACATTGCCATACACCATATCGAAGAAACGAGTCCTGAATTTCACGCGAGATTTGATGCAATAGAAAGATATTACCGGTATCACATTCACTTCCACAAAGATCCTTTTCTGAACGGACTATCTTGTTTTTTGCATCAACACATTCCGTTTGATCAACAGAAAATGAAGGAAGCCGCATCCTTGTTGCTTCAGTATCATCAGTTCAAACCTTTTTGCAAAACCGGATCCGACGCGGATCATTTCAAATGTACACTCACGGAATCAGCATGGAATTTCACAAATGATCATGCGGTCTATTCCATTAAAGCAAATCGCTTTCTGCGGGGTATGGTTAGATTGATTGTCGGGGCATGCCTCAATGTCGGTCTTGGAAAAATAAGCCTGGCTGAACTTAAAGATTCTCTTGACCAGCAGACTATTCTGGAGCACGCATGGAGTGTGCCTGCAGAGGGGCTTTATCTGGAGAATGTGGTATATCCGGCAGGGTAAAAATGTTGGATCTCACTGTCTCACACCCGCCAATGGCCGCACACCTTTTGGCAATGGGGCGAAGCAGCGCCCTTTCTCACGTCACTCACCACTCACCACTCACTACTCATCGCCCTCCCGCAGCAATTGCCATGCAATTGGCGGGATCTTCGCTGCGCTTCGATCTGCTCCCTGCTCACTCGTCCGGATACAACCTAAACGAAGACGCAAACTCATTCACCTCATGGTGAATCGTCTGAAGAGCGGAGTTATCATTTTTATTCAGAAGGGCACGATCCATCCAATCAACAATCTGCACACAATCCTCCTGGTTCATTCCTCGTGTAGTGATGGCTGCTGTACCCACCCGAATACCGGAAGTCACAAAAGGACTGTTTTTGTCAAACGGAACCATGTTTTTGTTGACGGTGATGTCAGCTTTTATCAGCGCTTCTTCTGCTTCTTTTCCTGTGAGTCCTTTTTTGGAAAGATCGATCAACATCAGGTGGTTGTCAGTGCCACCAGAGATGATTTGGTATCCTCGCTCCACTAATGCATTTGCCATCGCATGTGCATTGTTGATGACTTGTTTGGAATACAGCACAAATTCTGGTGTAGAAGCATCTATAAACGATATTGCTTTAGCCGCTATGACATGCTCTAATGGCCCGCCCTGCATGCCTGGAAAAACACCGCTGTTGAGAATAGTAGACATTTTAATAGGCTCTCCTTTTTTAGTCACTCGGCCCCAGGGATTATCAAAATCTCTCCCTAACATGATGATACCACCACGTGGTCCACGTAGTGTCTTATGCGTAGTCGAAGTCACGATATGACAATGCTGCAATGGATCCGCCAACAGTCCACTGGCAATAAGACCTGCAGGGTGAGCGATATCAGCCATGAGCAATGCACCGACCTCATCAGCTATGGCTCTGAATCGTTTGTAATCCCATTCCCTGGAATAAGCGGAAGCTCCGCAGATGATCAGCTTAGGTCTGTGTTTTGTAGCTTGACTATACACTTCATCCATGTCTACCAGGCCAGTCTCTTGGTTAACATTATAATGGGTAGCGTTGAAAGTCAGACCACTATAGTTTACAGGCGAACCATGCGTCAGGTGTCCGCCATGAGCAAGATTGAATCCAAGGATAGTATCTCCCGGCTTCAATACCGCCAGGTATACCGCCGAATTGGCCTGCGCGCCTGAATGCGGCTGCACATTGGCATACTCGGCACCAAACAACGCTTTGAGGCTGTCAATCGCCATCGTTTCGATCTCATCTACGACTTCACATCCCCCATAATAGCGTTTACCAGGATATCCCTCCGCATACTTATTGGTCAGGCAGGAACCCATAGCCTCAAGTACTGCGATAGACGTAAAATTTTCTGAAGCAATCAGCTCTATTCCTTTCCGCTGACGGTTTTCTTCCTTGCTGATCAATTCAAATATGGTCTTGGTATCCATGCCCATGATTAGTCTGTTTTTTCTGTCCCGTAAAGATGTGAAATGTTTGGGTTATGGTTTATAGGTTTATAGGTTGAGGAGGAAGGGCAGAAGGGCAGAAAGGAAAAGCGAATTGAAACTGCGGCGTTGCGCCGTTGCGCGAGAAATAAATTTGGAGGATTCAAAATCTTAGAATTCTAAAAGAGCCAAAGAGGCGAAAGAGGCGGATACGCTGCGCTTTGATATGCCTCTATGCCCTTTTTGCTCTCTGCGGCCCTGTGCCCTATGCTCTCTGCCCTATGCTATTAATGGATGGCAGATGTAATATTTTTTATTAAAAGCAATCCGCACCGGCGCCTCCAGGAAAGTTGAAAACGGCCTGATTTCGCCAGACTTCATCAGGATGTTGATTTCATCATCCTCACGATTATAGTCCGCTTTCGTCTCGCTGCCCAGCCAAATCATTTTGTCTGCAATTTCAGGTGACCAGTCATATTTTTCCTGGCATTTTTTACGGATATCATTGATCATCTCATCTTCAAAAGGCGTTTCAGACCATCGCAGTTTATGAAGCTTACGATGAAAGAGGCTTGACGTCAGGAAACTCAATGGGGTATAAAAATGATCCTGCAATCGCTTGATGCTGTAATCAACAGAAATATCATCCAGATCGGAGAATATGGAGAGTAATTCATCTGTGTTTTCCCTGAATGCCTGCAGGTTGACTTTCCGCGATAAAAAGTATTCAAGCTCCGGAGGCAGATATCCGGTTCGCTCCGTAGGATCCTGTTCCCGGAGAAGACGTATGATGCCCTTAGCCATCAGTTCGGCGGCAAGTGCGGTCTTATGGAGGTAGACTTGCCAGTACATGATACGCCGCGCTACCAGAAATTTTTCAATGCTGTAAAGCCCTTTTTCTTCGACGACCAGCTTGTTGTCAACAACCCTCAGCATGCGAAGGATACGGTCATGACCTACCACGCCTTCAGCTACTCCGGTATAAAAGCTGTCCCTCGACAGATAATCAAGTCTGTCAAGGTCCAATTGACCGCTGATCAGTTGATGGAAAAATGGACGTTGATATTTGCCCGTAAACATTTCGTAGGCGAGATCCAGTTGCGAACCCATTGACCCGGCAAAGTGAAGCATGATCATTTTGCCAATAGCCTCATGATCCGCATCAATGATCAGGCGCTCAAGCGCATGGCTGTATGGGCTATGACCGATATCATGCAAAAGGACCGCGATCAGGGCAGCCTCTTCCTCCTGATCCGAGATATCGGTCTGTTTTGACCTCAACTCATCTATAGCCATTCCCATCAGGTGCATGGCCCCGAGGGCATGGTGGAAGCGGGTGTGCTGCGATCCCGGATAGACCAGATGTGTGAGCCCGGTCTGTTTGATGCGCCGCAGCCGCTGAAACAAAGGATGCTCAATCAGGTCAAAAATGAGTGGGGTCCTGATATGGATCAAGCCGTATACCGGATCATTTATGAGCTTCATTTTGTTCATCCTGCAAAGATTGGGAAAATATCAGCCCGTCGGGTATCGTTGGATACTTTCATATTGGATGAACTCATTACCTTAAAGCGTTGTACTACTACTTATGGATAAGATTAAAATACTCTGGGCAGACGACGAAATTGACCTGCTGAAGCCTCAATTGTTTTTCCTGGAGAAGAAAGGATACAATGTTACTACTGTCTCCAACGGCCACGATGCCATCGATGAGTTTGAAAAGGCGGGGGATGTGGACATTGTCTTCCTGGATGAAAGTATGCCCGGACTTTCCGGATTGGAGACGATGCAACGCCTGAAAGCTATTAAACCTTCACTGCCGATCGTCATGATCACTAAAAATGAAGCGGAGAATATTATGGAGGAGGCCCTGGGTTCCCAGATCGATGATTATCTCATCAAACCTGTCAATCCAAACCAGATTCTGCTGACGCTCAAGAAGATCGTAGATAATAAAAGGCTAGTAAGAGAAAAGACCTCCTCTGATTACCAAATTGAATTCAGAAACATTCTGATGGAAATCAACAGTGGACTCGATGTCAGCTCTTGGGCTCAAGCCTATAAAAAGATCGTCAACTGGGAGCTCAAGATTGATACCTCCAGGAGCGAAGAGATGATTGATATCTTATCGATGCAGAAGTCAGAAGCCAATTCAGAGTTTTCCAAATTTGTGACCCGTCATTATCTCTCCTGGATGAAGGATAAGGAATCTGCCCCGCTCATGTCACCTGACCTGATGTCGGCTAAAATATTGCCGCATCTCAATGACAAACAGCCAGTGGTTTTTCTGTTGCTTGACAATCTTCGCTGGGACCAATGGAAGATGCTGGAACCGATCATTACAGAATTGTACGAAGTGGAAGAGGAATCTTTTTTCTACAGTATACTGCCCACGTCAACACAATATAGCCGCAATGCCATCTTTGCCGGAATGATGCCCGCTGATATCGCAAAAAATTACCCGGACATGTGGGTAGAGGATTTTGAGGAAGGAGGCAAAAATATGCATGAAGCAGAATTGCTCGAGAAACAATTGCAACGCAAACTGCGGAAAGAAATCAAGTGGCAATATCTCAAAATCACAAATGCCGAGCAAGCAAGAGATCTGGGTGAAAAGGCCCTGGACCTGATGCACAATAATCTCATTGTCATCGTCTACAATTTTATTGATATGCTTTCTCATGCCCGGACTGAAATGGAAGTGCTCAAGGAACTTGCCGGTGATGAAAAAGCCTACCGTTCATTGACCTATAGCTGGTTTGTAAACTCACATGTCTGGACAGCACTGCGTAAGATGGCAGCCCAGGGTATCAAACTCATCATTGGTACAGATCACGGTACGATTCGCGTGAAGCAACCATCAAAAGTCATCGGTGACAGGAATACCACCACCAATCTCAGATATAAGATGGGTAAGAATCTCCAATACGACGTTAAGGATGTGCTCGAAATCAAAAAACCTGATGAAGCAGGACTCCCTCGTCCCAACCTGAGCTCCAGCTATATCTTCGCCAAAGAGGATAAATATTTCCTGTACCCCAATAACTATAACCACTACAACACCTATTATCGAAACACCTTCCAGCACGGCGGCATTTCCCTGGAAGAAATGATTTGCCCTATTATCCGACTTTCTCCAAAGACGGGGGTGAGACTGTAGGTATGGGTTGATAAGTTGATA
>JAWXAW010000233.1:0-30149 GCA_034439675.1 Saprospiraceae bacterium
TTCCTAGTTCCTGCCTCCTAGTTCCTAGTTCCTGCTTCCTAGTTCCTATCTCCTAGTTCCTATCTCCTGCTTCCTAGTTCCTAGTTCCTATCTCCTGCTTCCTAGTTCCTAGTTCCTATCTCCTGCTTCCTAGTTCCTAGTTCCTATCTCCTGCTTCCTGTCTCCTGCTTCCTTATTAAACAAATGGTTCCATCAACTCTGGATAAGCGGCTATAGCGGCACCTATGATCCCGGCATCATTGTAGGCAGTAGCATTGACTACCGGAGTACGCAGATGATTGAAGTGGTGTGCAAATTCGTCAAACCTGAAACTGATGCCACCCCCCAAAACGATCAGTCTTGGAGACAATAGCAGGATCATATAATCCAGAAATTCTGCGAGCTCCTTCGCCCAGGTACCATAGTCCAGGCTCCGCTCTTTGCGTGCCCGGTTGCTGACCCAGTTTTCAGCAATGTCACCTTTATATTGAATGTGGCCAAACTCAGTATTCGGAACGAGTATCCCATCATAAAACAAAGCTGAACCTATACCTGTACCTAATGTGAGTAAGAGAACTGTTCCTTTAATATGATTGATCCTACCATACATCCGTTCTGCAACACCTGCCGCATCCGCATCATTGATGACGTAATACTTATGACCTGTATACCTATGCAGCAACTCTTCCACATTGGTGCCGATCCAGGCCTTGTCAATATTTGCAGCAGATAAGGATACACCATCTACGATGATCGCCGGGAAGCCAACGCCAATTTTATCACCTTTCCAGTTGAGTGCTGTGATAGCATCACGTATAGCCGCAGCTACATTATCTGGTGTAGAAGGTCGGGGCGTATCTATCTTGATACGATCGCTGATCATTTCACCTTTTTCAATATCAATCAATCCGAATTTAATACCTGATCCACCGATATCAATCCCAAGTGCGGGAGCCTTCACAGACATTACCGGATTACCTTTACGGTCATCTTAATATCTTCCTTTGGCCTGTCACGAGCATCTTTTGGTGCTTTCGCTATCTGATCAAGGACTTCAAAGCCGGATATCACCCTTCCATAAACTGAATAGTCCCTGTCAAGGAATGGTGTGCCACCCTGCTCTAGATAAGCGGCGCGCTGCTCCTCTGAATATTTAAATCCTTTTCTTTTTTCCAGCATGTCCAGCATACTTGCATCCACCTCAGTGCCCTGCACAATATAAAATTGGGAACCAGATGATTTACGCTCAGGATTGACACCATCACTAGTCCTGGCAGCTGCGATTGCCCCTCTGATGTGCACAAGACTATCGACAAATTCGCCGGGTACCTGGTATCCGGGACCACCGGATCCTAAGGCTACTCCAGCTGCTGCATTGCGCGAGTTCGGATCACCTCCCTGAATCATAAATCCGTCAATAACCCTATGGAACAATAGTCCATCATAAAAGCCTTCTCCGGCCAGCTTGAGAAAATTATCCCTGTGCTGTGGAGTTGCATCATATAACTCCGCCATCATGACCCCAAAATCAGTTGTGATTTCAATGAGGCATTTGGTTGGAGGATCTATCACTATGGATTGTGTCATCGTGTTGGTTTTTTTTCCTTTGATTGCTTTAAGTGTTACATCATATTTTCCTGCATGGGTATACCGGTGAGTGGTAGTGGTGTCCGCAGACTGCATACCGTCTCCGAAATCCCATACATACGCATCAGCACCTTCAGAGGTGTTGGTAAAATCAACGAAGGCCGGTGCTTCTGCATGTTGGGCACTCATCGTGAATCTGGCCAGTGGATTCATGCAGGCCGTAAATCCTGCAAAAGAGAAGGTGAGTAGAAATAAAGTAAGTGGTTTCATTATTTAAGTTTTATAGTCATGCGGACATCCTGTACCGGACGGTCCCTTTGATCCTTTTCAAGTTTACTGATTTTATCAGCAACCTCCATACCAGAGAGGACCTCTCCAAAGACCGTGTATTCCATATCCAGGTTTGGATAACCCCCATGGTCCAGGTAAAGTTGCTTCTGAACATCATTGTATTTTATTTTCTTGGAGAGTTCAACCGTCAATAGATCCTGAACAGCAACCGATTTACCGGTTACAATGTAAAACTGACTGCCAGAGGATTTTTTTAGTTTATTAGGTGTTCTGGCAGCGGCAAGTGCACCTCTCAGATGAGGTGCTCCGATTTCCGGATCTATTTCATAGCCAACCGTTCCCGCACCAAGCTTAGTACCGGCAGGAGCATTTTTAGATTCCGAATCGCCGCCCTGGATCATAAAACTTTCGATGACCCTGTGAAACAAGAGATCATTGTAAAATCCCTCCTTCACCAACTTGACAAAATTATCCCTGTGTTTGGGTGTGCTGTTATAGAGCAGGATCGTCATATCCCCGTATTCGGTGGAAATAACTGCCTGGTATTCCTTCTCTTTGCAGCCGGGTGTCAACAGGCTGATGCACACTAACCCGGTGATAAAGAAGGATTTAAGCTGCTGAAACATGATCAGTTATTTTCTGGATTGGACAACAAAGGTGCAAAATATGCGATTACTTTTTGCTGCAGCAATTGCTCCTGCGCATGAAGTCCTTTAATATCTATCGGTTGCAAAGGCTTCCAGTGCGGCCATCCATCCGCGTCAATGCCCTCAAACTCAAAAAACCCATCCTCTGACAGCAGATGACAGATAGCGAGATGCATGAGATCCTGTTTTTCTTCTTTTGTAAACTTTTCCTGCTTTTTCCCCAACTCCTGGATACCTATCAGGTACAGCACAGCATTGAGATCAGGAAGTTCCTTTCTTCCGAACCGGTCCTTTACCCAATGGCGAACCCTCAGCCATTCAAATTCCTGTTGCCAGCCTTCCATAGCTGACAAAGATACGTGTTGCTTTTTAACACCAACGAAAGGCTTTCAAGTGCTGAGATGAATACCCAAAAGATCCCTGATCCAAAATCACCTGAAAGGATGAACCGGGATCCGTGGTCATTGCTGAGCTTTAGGTTTGCTAAACCGGCTTGCCTTTACCTATTTCAAATAAAAGAAGAAAATGGTCAATTGTCATAAGACGCTTAATTTAGAAGAAAATACGATAACGGTATGCGTCTGATTCTAATCATGGTACCCCTGCTCTGGCTGATGAGTTTTGCTAAAATCAGCGGTCAAAATATTGATTCACTTCGACAGCGATATGCCATAGCTAGAGATCCCGCTGACATTGCCTCTCTGTGCCTTTCTTTAGCGAAGGCCTACATCTATAAAAACCAGGATAGTGCTGCTTATTATTTTACTACAGGCAAATCTGCATTGCCCGCAGTTGGTTATGATAGTCTTTACATCAGGTTGTATGAACGCAGCAGTGCCCTGGAAGAATTCAGAGGGAACAATCCCGAAGCGCTGAAACTTGCTCACCTAGCTCTGGCAAGGTCTATCCAATCCGGCCACCAGGAGGGAACCAACAAATTGTTTAGTCTTTTGGGCAGATATCACATGCGCTCTACCAACTATGATTCGGCCACCTATTATTGGAACCTCTTGTTGAAAAAATATGAAGATGCTAATGACCTGTATAGTATGTGGATACCCTATCATCTGCTCGCGGAGATGCATAAAAGCCTGGGTGAGTGGCCAAAATCAAGAGACTATTTCAACAAATCACTCGAATGCGTCCGGATAGAAAAAAATCCAAAGGATTATTTGTTTCTGCTGTATAACTACATCACAGCCTGTGAGGTTGAAGGCGAACTGGACTTGTACTCCCGACTTAAAAATGAATACCTGTCCTTCAAGCATGAACAAGGTCTGGATATCCTGAGCAGTGAGCACAGTACCATGAACAGATTAAATGAATCGCCGGAGGAACGTCGGATCCGCTTGTTAACCTTCCTTCCCTATCATCTAAAGAATAAAAGTCAATTCAGCGCCTGCGATTCTTACTACCATCTTGGCAAAATCTACATGGAGGAAAAAAAATATAATGAGGCTATTCTTTCCTTTACCAATATGCTTTCGTCTATTGATACCCTTGATCTGCTGTCTTTAAAATATGCAGGTCATGGTGCTCTTTCCACGGCGTATGCTGCTAAAAACGATTTCAAAAACGCGCTGAATCACTATCAGATAAAATATGCCTTGCATGATTCTCTCATGCATATGGAGAAACTCAGTCAAATGAATGAACTCAACATCAAGTATGAGACGATAGAAAAAGAAAAAGAACTTGCAGAAACCACCCTCCATCTTGAAACTGCCAGGAAAAACCAACAATTTATGAGTCTGGGTTTGCTGGGTGCTCTTATCATTTCTGGAATAAGTTTTTATGCCTTTCGTACCAAAATCAAATCCAATAAACAACTCGAAGCGAAAAACAGCCTTATCTCCAAAGCCCTGCAAGAAAAAGATATACTCCTTCGTGAAATTCACCATCGCGTGAAAAACAATCTGCAGATGATTTCTGCATTACTCTATCTGCATGGAAAGTCACTTGATGATACTCCAGCCCAGGCGGCTTTGATGGAAAGCCAGAATCGGGTGCAATCAATGGCGATGATTCATCAGAATCTTTATCAGCAGGAAAACCTTCTGGGCGTGGGCGTCAAAGAATATCTTGACAAACTTATCCATCATCTGATCGACTCCTATAACATAGAAAAAGATAGGATCGAAATTCATAAAAGAATTGAAGTTCAGTATCTCGATGTGGATACCGTCATTCCGCTCGCCCTTATCATCAATGAACTGATTAGTAATGCCCTGAAGTATGCATTCAGGGATGGGCGAAAAGGGATCATCAATGTCACTATTGACTTAGTAGATGGTCTTATTCATCTGGAAGTAAGGGACAATGGCATGGGATTTCCTGAAATGCATCCTGACGGCGGTAATTTCGGTTTCAAGCTCATCCAAATTTTAGCTGAAAGACTCGGAGCTACCTTAAATATCAGTTCGGCAAAAGGCACTTCCGTGACTGTGTTGGTACCTCAAACAAAAGCTGCCTGATAAATCTATACTGATCATGCACAACTATCTTAAGAGGCAAAGGATAAATCAACTCGTACTTATCGCTTATTTGCCATTCCTATTTCCGGCGCCTATTAAAGCTCAATATGACCAAACGCTTGACTCACTTCAAAACCTCATTCGTAAAGAAGTAACGGAAGGAACCAATACTTTTCTGTCTGTTGCACTCACCTATGATTCCATTGCCATTCTTTCAGGAGACACATTGAAAATGGGTAAAGGAAAAAATTTTAAAGGCATGTATCATTACTACAATGGAAGTCACCATCAAGCCATTGCCTATTACCTGCAGGCCCTGCCCTATTTTACAGCCATACAAGACACGTATTATATAGCCATGATGAACAACAATATAGGGGCTGCTTATGAATACCGGCAAGAGCCGGAAAATTCTATCCACTATTATCAAACAGCTCTTCGATATTTTACAATGTTACAGGATACGCTATGGATGGCCAATGTGCTCAATAACATTGGTATACAATTGAACATAGCTAGCCGGAATACAGAATCTCTTGAAAGCCTTCAAAAAGCTCGTCTGCTCTATGTATCCCTCCGGGATTCATCCATGCTCGCCGTCATCAACACAAACATGTCTGAATGCTATCGACTGATGGGCGATTATCAAAAAGCTAAGGCATTGAACCTTGAATATCTCTCCTCGTATAAAAAATTCCATACGACAGATGTGGTTGGAAATGTACATAGTTCACTCGCCTCGACCTACCTGGCTCTTGGCCAAATTGCTGAAGCAAAAGCACATAATCAATTGGCCATACAGATCAGAACAGAAAATAATTTTCGCTTTAATCTGCCGAACAACTACCAAACTGAAAGTTTAATTTTCGAAAAAGAAGGTGAATACAAAAAAGCACTTCTAGCGTACAAAAATTTTAAAACTACTCAGGATTCCATGTTCAATAAAGAAAAAGATGAGCGGATCACCCAATTGATCACAGAATATGATGTTAAAGAAAAAGACCAGGCCATATCTATCCTTGAAACACAAAATGAACTAAAAACATTGCGCATTGAAAAATCAAACCGGCAAAAAGTAGTTTTTGGATTAGGCGCTTTGGGGCTGCTCGTATTCGCGGGAGGATTGTATTATCTACTTCGTTTGAAATCGAGGAATAATACTGAACTTGAAAATAAAAACAAACTCATTTCCAAAGCTCTTGCAGAAAAAGACATTCTGCTGCGCGAAATACATCACCGAGTTAAAAACAATCTGCAGATGATCTCTGCCTTGCTCTACCTCCATGGGAAATCAGTCGACGACACCATGGCACAAGAAGCACTCATGGAAAGTCAGAACAGAGTACAATCCATGGCGATGATCCATCAAAACTTATACCAGGATGAAAATTTATTGGGCGTGAGCATCAAGGACTACCTTGACAAACTACTCCAACATCTGATCAGCTCTTATAATATTGAGAAAAACAGAATCACGATTATAAAAAATATTGAAGTTCCTCAACTGGATATCGATACTGTAATTCCCCTGGCGCTCATCATCAATGAACTGATCAGCAATGCTCTCAAATATGCCTTCCGAGATGGCCGGCAGGGTGAAATAAAAGTATCTCTTGAACAAACTGAAGGTTTGATACATCTAGAAGTCAGTGATAACGGAATGGGTTTACCAGACCATTTTTCTGTAGAATCATCCTCAAATTTTGGACTTAAACTGATCAATATCCTTTGTGACCGACTGGGAGCAACCTGGTCAACGCATTCCGGAAAGGGGACACGTATTGACATCCATATTCCTCAGAAAATAGCCGCCTGAAAACCATGAACCAGATAAACATACTGATCGTAGAAGACGAAGCTCTAGTAGCTGCCATGATAAAAGAGGCCTTGTCCGGAACAAAGTATAATGTTCGCGCAGTTGCCTTTACAAAGGCATCCGCTGAAAAATATCTCAGTACAGAGCCCATTGATGCGGCATTGCTTGACATCAACCTTGACGGTCACTTTGAGGGAATCGAAATCGGACGTCTCATCAGAGACCAGCACCATATTCCATTCCTGTACATCACCGCCCATGCGGATGACCAGACACTGCACAATGCCAAATTGACACAACCATCAGGCTACATCATCAAACCATTTACGGAGCGAGATCTGCTCGCTGGGCTGGAAATTGCTATTTATAATTTTCACCAGAAGCATTTTTCCTTCCGGGAACTCAATTCAATCAATCAACGTCTGAAGGAACCCCTTTCAGCGCGGGAACTTGATGTGCTCAGGTTGATTTTTGACGGGCGTACAAACCAACAGATGTCAGAAGAATTATTCATTTCTATCAATACGATCAAAACTCATCTATCCAGGCTTTTTACCAAACTGAATGCCGGATCCCGAACCGAGGCCATTGCAAGAACCAGAGAACTTATGTAGCCATGCTAGATGCCAGGTCTAATGTATGTGGACACCACCCAATCAATTTTATACCTTTGCGGGACACAACAAGCAAATAGCAAATGAAATTTGGCGTCGTAGTATTTCCTGGTTCCAACTGTGATGACGATATGATACACGTTCTGGGCACTGTCCTGGGAGCAGAAGTGCATAAATTATGGCATAAAGACACTTCGCTGGCAGGCTTTTCTTCCGAGGACTGTATAATATTGCCGGGTGGCTTTTCTTATGGTGACTACCTCAGGGCCGGAGCTATTGCCCGGTATTCTCCGATCATGCAATCTGTTATTTCCTTTGCAAACAGCGGCGGGAAGGTATGGGGCATATGCAACGGCTTCCAGATTCTTTGTGAGTCCGGGTTGTTGCCGGGCGCCCTCGTACGCAACAGGGACCAGAAGTTTATTTCGAAAAATGTCCATCTCCGCGTTGAGACCACGGATTCCTTGATTACCAATAAGTGCAGCCAGGGCCAGGTCCTAAAGATGCCTATTGCACACGCTGAAGGACGATACATTACAGATAATCAGGGACTTGCAGAACTTCAAGCCAATGACCAGATCCTTTTCCGTTATTGCAATCCTCATGGCGAACTGTTTAGTGATAACGGCGCCACTGATCATATAGCCGGAATCTGTAATAAAGGCAGAAATGTTTTTGGCATGATGCCACATCCTGAACGGGCCTCTGAAGCAATCCTTGGAAATACAGATGGACTTGTCCTCTTTCAATCAATATATGCCTCTGCACTTCAGTCTGTCTGACCCTTAATTAACTATAATTTATGACAGTAATCTATCTGAAATGCGGCCATTACGGGCTTGTTTGATCAGGTCAGTTAAGGATTTATTAAACTCCCCCCACTGAACCCTTTATATCCTATTTTTGTATCGCCTTTTGAAAAACATGTTGGGTTTCCAGTTGACTACCAGCCTTTTTAGCCAGGTTGTTAAATAAAACGATAAGTGTATGCGTGCTACTCTGCTTCTTTTAATTTCCCTTATAACCCTCCAGGTTTCAGCGCAGATATACAACCCTGTCAAATGGGCTATAACCTTAACGCCTGCCGGAAACGGCGATTTTAATTTTATAGCAAAGGCCACTATAGATGATGGTTGGTGGGTTTATTCCCAGTTTCTGGAAAATGAAGACGGCCCGATTGCCACGACTGTCAATTTTGATGCCGGAATACACTATAAACTGGAGGGTAAGAGCAAAGAATCTGAAAACGCCAAGAAGATCTTTGACCAGGTGTTTGAGATGGAGGTCGTTAAGTTTCAGAAGTATTATACCATTCAGCAAAAAATAAAAGTCACTGATCCTTCAAAACCGATTTCAGGCTATATCAACTTTATGACCTGTAATGATGTGCGCTGCCTGGCTCCGACAGATGCCGAATTTGAACTCTTTGCAACGGGGGGCTCCACCGGTGATGCCGGCAAGGGCACAACGGATAAAATAACAACTGCCTCCAACAGTAAATCATCCGAAAATGTAAAGTCCGGAAGTGATGCTTCCGTGGAAAAAAAAAAGATAACGGAGGTAGCCTCCGGTGATGAAGCCAAGGCCTCTCCTTCGATATTTTCCAACACCAATAACGATGAGACTCCATCAGTATCAAAACCATCCGGAGTCCTGAATCCTGTTAAGTGGATATTTCGCTCAGAAAAAACCACTGATGATGCTTACGTCCTCATAGCCGAAGCGAAAATTGATGAAGGTTGGCATATATATGGGCAGGGTGTTTTCATCGAAGGAGGGCCTGTACCAACTTCTTTCATGATCACTCCTGGTGAAACTGTAGCAGTCGAAGGGCCGATTGGAGAACAAAGCAGCAATCGGACAGAAGGCCTGGACAAGTATTTTGATATGCGGGTAGTCAAATTCAAACATGACCTTAAACTCACCCAATCTATAAAAACGAAGGATGCTGCCACGGTAAGCGGATCACTTGAATTTATGGCCTGTGATCAATCGCGTTGTCTCGCACCGGAGTTTATTGAATTCAATATTGATCTTGCCACTGGACAGGAAATAAAAGAAAGCACCGATCTGACGGGTCCAAAAGTTGACAACAACGGTTATATAGATCATCGCATTGCTTCATTGAAGTCTACTTACGTTGCTCCATTAAGCGATTGCGGAGAAAAACCTAAAGAGGAAAAAGGAAATTTACTCTGGATGTTCATCTTTGGTATTCTCAATGGATTTGTAGCGCTCCTGACCCCGTGTGTATTTCCGATGATCCCGTTGACCGTGAGTTTTTTTACAAAAGATACGAAGCGCAAAGGATGGGAAAACGGCCTTTGGTATGGGGCTTCGATCATTGCGATTTATGTTGTACTGGGGCTTATCATCACGATATTGTTTGGGGCCGGGTCTTTAAATGAGCTTTCCACCAATCCCATCGCCAATACGATTTTCTTTCTGATCTTCATTCTATTTGCATTCTCCTTCTTTGGATTTTATGAAATTACATTGCCGAGCAGCTGGAGTAATAAAAGTGATGCCATGGCAGATAAGGGTGGGATGATCGGCATATTTTTCATGGCCGCCACACTGGCTATCGTTTCCTTTTCCTGTACAGGACCGCTGATAGGTACTGCACTTGTTGAAGCTTCATCTGAAGGATTTCTTGGGCCGCTGGTGGTGATGGGTGGATTTTCACTTGCCCTTGCCATTCCATTCAGTTTGTTTGCCGCCTTCCCCGCATGGCTCAATTCTCTACCAAAATCCGGAAGTTGGATGAATAGTGTCAAGGTGATCCTGGGATTTGCTGAGTTAGCATTGGCTTTAAAATTTCTTTCCATCGCGGACATGACCGCGCATTGGGGTTTCCTAAGGTATGAACTGTTTATGGGACTTTGGGTGATCATTGCTTTAGCTATGGCCGCATATATGTTCGGGTTGATCAGGTTCCCACATGACAGTCCAAACAGGAGAGTTATGCCGATACCTGCCTTGTTAGGCCTGGCTTTTGCAGGACTAGGATTGTATCTCGCGACTGGTCTGTTCGGAAGTGAAAAAACAGGGACATATAATTCTCTAAATCTGATGAGTGGATTGGCACCTCCTGCACATTACAATTTCTTCAAACCACTTGGTGAAGTAGATCAAGAAATCACTGGTCAATATGTTTCGCTCTCCAAATGCGCCAATAACTTTAATTGCTTTCATGACTACTATGAAGGGCTGGCCTATGCACGTGAAAAGAACAAACCAATCCTGCTGGATTTTACAGGATATGGATGTGTTAACTGCCGTAAAACCGAAGAGCACATCTGGTCAAAAGAGATGATCCGGCAAAAAATCAGTGAAGACTTTGTGCTGGTATCCCTCTATGTGGATGATAAACTTGCAATGGACACGATTGTAAAGTCCATGGTGACGGGACAGAAGATCAGGACAGTGGGGCAGAAATGGACTGATTTTCAGATTGCCAATTTCGATCAGAATTCGCAGCCGCTGTATGTGATCCTAAGTCCGGATGAAAAAGTACTGACCACTCCCCGGGGATATGATCCTGATGTCAAAGGCTATCAGTCTTTCCTGGAGTGCGGTTTAAACACGTTTAAAGAAATCAACAGCCCGGCTATTGGCATTGCTAATTAAGCCTGCCGGCAAATTGTGATAAAGAAAAAGTCCTGCTGATATCATTTTCAGCAGGACTTTTTCTTTGCACCTAGATATGAAAGATTAATTTTCGATCGAATAGTATCGGATCATCGACTGTATATCCCGGTCGGCTTTTCCTTTAGGTGCCATTTTGAAAAATATGTTGTGTGAATCAAAATCCTCAGGAAGGATCTCATCAAGGCATTCGATAGCTTCCTTTTTCTGGCCGAGGCGGTATAGACATGCAGCCTTACAATACGAAAGTCTTGCACCTACGGTATGCTCATCAGCCTCTTCAAGAACATCAAGGGCTTTTTCGAATTTATTACGGCGTATCAGAAATTTGACATGGGCCAGCCAGTATGTTTCTTCTTCAGGTCCAGTTTCGGTAGACTTATTATAATAGAAATCCGCCTTGCCGTATTGCTTTGTCTTCTCATAGCAATAAGCCAGTTCGGCATAATATTCTTCACGCCGATCATCTAGTCTGATCGCCTTGATCAGTGAACTGATGGCATTTGAATAATTACCTTCCCGGGCATAACAAATACCAAGAAGGTAATAGACATCGTCAATGTACTGGTCCATTTTAAGTGCTTCGATAAGACACTCTTTAGCCAGTGCATATTTCCTGAGCTTGAGCATACATTCAGCTGCAGGGACAAGATATTCCTGCTGATGGCCAAAACGCTGCAGCAGATCCTGGTAAATGCCAAGGGCTTTCTTGTAATCTTTGATCTGGCAGCAAAGTTCAGCACAATCGAGGTATCCGTTCTTGAATTCAGGATTGACGATATAGCTATACTCTAGTGAACGGATTGCATTCTTATAGTCGCCTTCACAACTATATGCGTGGCCCAGGTTAAACCATGCCAGGTAATTGTAAGCATCCTGGTCGAGGATATCGTTGTGAAATTCTATACTCTCTTGGTATAGCCGAGACCATTCTACGCAGAGCCATATATGTTCGAGTGCTTCTTCGTTCTTTGGATCGATAGTCAGGACATCCCGGAGCTTATTGTACATGAGGCTGTATTCGCGCATGCACTCATAGATGTAGGCTTCAGCCAGATAGAGATCCACGCAAGAATTGAGGGTCATCTGAACGCTGCAGTTGTCTACCATGGTAAACGCTTTCTCAAAGTCACCAAGCTGTGCGGTGACTTTGATTTTCATCAATTGCAGTTCAGGGTGACAGGGATAAAGATTGAGTGCAATGTCAAGCGTTTCGTTGGCTTCTTTAAAGTCCTCTTCCTGCATCAGCAACCTGATCTTGATCACATAGAAATCCGCATGGTGACTAGAAAACTGTAAAGCATAATCGAGAGCTTCCATAGCTTTCTCCGTGAGGGATTCGGAGATATAGTATTGGATGAGATTGAGAAAGTCCTTGTCGTCCCAATGGGAAGGGTTCCCGTGGAGTATCATGTTTTCAAAAACAGATACAAAATCGGGAAGAGACAGGTTGGGTTTTGTTCTGTACTCCATTCAATTGAATGTATGGGATTAAAAAAATATCGTTGGTAAATATAACCAAAACGGTTCCAAACATACGATATCCAAACACAATTGCATTCTTTCACCACCAAGATACATACGCACCAACTGCATCTGTAATAATCACATTCATAGACGCTTATGGAAAGACTAAATCATACACCATTTTTGCTTTATAGATAAAGCCCTCACATACATGTCACTATGTATCTGTATTGGGATATATGACTGGCAAAAAAACTTAAATATTTTTTCAACAATGCCCGGGAATTAGCTCCTTTATCAACACATTCAGTCCTTTCAACCACATGAGTATAAAAAAAATATGGGATGATTCTAGCAAATAAACATCCCCTATTTCCACTTTTCATCATCTGAAGACGCAGCGAATTGTATTGCACTTGACGGCATCAGGGTTTCCTGTGCTCCTGAACTTTGCGAAGAAGTTCGCGATTAAATTCGTTCTCTGCCTTTTGCAACATCAACACTTTTTTTGCATTTATAGCGGTTCTTAATCGTGTAAGCAAAGACCGTTTCAATTCAAGTTTACGCTGCTCTTGCTGAAGGTGCTGTTCGATGATCACTCCTGCTTCTTCCTCTGTGAGCTTTTCAAGGTCCGGTCGCTCGAAATCCTCACGCATCACTTTCAGAGCATCCCTGTATTCATTGTAGATAGGCCAGAACCTGGCTGCTTCTTCGGGTGTCAATCGCAACTGCTGTGTTATAAAGGCAACGCGTTGAGCTTCGATGCGTCCACGCACTTCCTTTGACATATGCCCGGGCTGTGCTATCACCGTGAGTGAAGTCATAAGGAGAAAAAAGGATGTTGCACCTATACTGATTTTCATATTATCAATGATTTACTTTTTTAAAATATCGATTCAAATTCTTCTCCGTCCATTTCTTCCAAAAGGTATTCCTCAATGGATGATGGATCGGGTACAATCGTTTCACTTGCTTCGAGCCATTGTTCCGGTTGTAGGAATAAAGGAGCGAAATCGTCAATGTTTTCCATGATATACTGATAGGCATCGCCCGAACTAATGTCATCGATTTGCGAAGAAGATGCGGTCTGATTAGTCCATAATGTGATCCCAAGACAAATTACTGAGACTATAGCTGCAGCAGCTGACATCCTTTTAACCAACAAAGGCCTGCTCAACTGATTGACATTTTCCTTTTCTTGGAGCCAACGAGTCATAACCTGATCCGGAAATTTATCAAAATATCCCTCCGGAGCCATGGTGGATCTTTTGACCGAAGGCCCAAAGGGCATATCCTTCAATTCATCCTGTAATTCTTCTTCTGTTTCCATTTCGATCAGACAATTTGTTTTGCTTTCAATTCTACTTCAATTTTCTTTACAGCGTGATGATACGATGCCTTCAGGGCGCCTTCCGTGAGATGGAGCAATGCTGCTATTTCTTTGTAGGAGAGTTCATCATAATACCTCATCCGAAAAACCATTTGCTGCCTTTCGGGTAGCGTACATATGATCGTTTCAAGGGTTTCTGACAGGCCATCGGTATTGATATAGGAATCAGAATATCTTGAATCGTTTCCTGTCAGTTCCTCAACCCTTGTCCTTTTACTTCGTTTGAGATGGTTGATCACTTCATTTGATGCGATCCTATACAGCCAGGTATAGAGTTCTGAGCGGTTTTCAAACCCGTTAAGGTACCTGAAGACCTTGATAAACGTATTCTGCAGTATATCATCAGCATCTTCATGTGATGTTACTTGTCTCCGAATGACATGGTAAAGTCGTTGCTGATAGGTGATGACGAGTTGCCTGAACCCTTCATTGCGGGTATCGGGTCGGGTCGCCATTGCCATTATTGCTTCGTCTGTCATTTATGAATTCAAACAGTGATTTGGACAAAGGAAGATAGAAAAGGTTTAACGCCGGGGACAGCGTATTTCGGCGAAATATATTTCGTAGAAATACGTTTTGGTGCCCCATGCTATATCTTTATCCTATGAAATTCCTTTCAAGGCTTCTCCTTAAACTCCTCGGCTGGAAGATTATAGTGGATATTCCCGCTGATCTGAAGAAATTTGTAGTGGCCGTCGCCCCCCATACCAGCTGGAAAGATTTCCCTCTGGGTCTCTTTGTCCGGTCAGCCATGGACCGTCATATTTTCTACCTGGGCAAAAAAGAACTGTTCGATAGTCCGTTTGGCTTTTTCTTCTGGTGGACCGGAGGCAGGCCCGTTGACCGCAAACACAATACTGGACTGGTGGACCAGGTCGCTAAACTATTTGCCGGTAGTGAAGAATTTGCCATAGCCCTTGCTCCGGAAGGCACGCGCAAACAGGTCAGTGATCTTAAAACGGGCTTCTATTTTATGGCCCGCAAAGCCGGTGTCCCCATTATTCCTTGTCTTTTTGATTACGAACACAAAACAGTCCATTTTCTTAAACCTTTCTACCCGACTGCGGATACGGAGAAAGACATGGACACTCTGTGGAGCTTTTATAAAGGGGTGAAAGGGGCAAAGCCGGGGTATAGCATTTCCGGTGAAAGAAAAAGAGTGAAAAGTGAAAAGTGAGTATAGATAATCACCATATCATCACATCACTATATATTTAACGACTTGAGTCTTTCATTAAAATTTTTCTCCTCCACCGGGATACATATCTTATCAAATAGCTCCTGCAATTCAGCACTATGAGCGGTGCTTTTTCCCTGACGGATGTCAACGTGTATAAACTGCGCCCAAAGCAATGACTTTAACTTTCGATCCGAATCCTACATCCGCATTTCCACGGTGATGAATTTTGGTTTTGATTCCATCAACTGACTTTCCATCGTGACTTCCTCCATCAAAAGCGCCGGTCTGAGATAGGCAATCTGATTCTGGGTCACCACCCAACCCAGTCCTGTCGCCCTGCTATAATCATAAATATTAAAATCATAGGCCTTCCATACCATGTCCTCCCGTGCATTCATAAAGTAATCGAGGTAGCGGCCATTATTAAGATGTCAATAGGGATCACAATCCTGGAATCGGATGATAGCTTTACTGGTCAGCACTTGCGACACTGTGCTAGTGAGATTGATCATAGCTTAAGAGTATTCTTTTTGTTAAATGTAGGTGTTTATAAGATGATAAGCTGAAGGTTTATGGATGGAAACGTTTATAAGTTTATAGGTTTATAGGTTTAAAATTTGATTTGTTTAGAGGTTGATTCGTTTATGGGTTGATACGTTTACGGGTTGATACGTTTACATATGTACACACTTATTAATAATTGAATAGTAAATATACTACTGCCATCAGCCAAATAATCCACTAACCTATAAACTGGTTAAGCTATACTAATAACTCATTAAAGATCCTACACTTATTTCTTTTCGGTGTAAATTCACCCCATCAATACCGATTTACTCAAATGCGTTACACCACTCTTCAGCAACAGGCTTTTTTTGAAGATTCGAAAAAATATCTTGGATATAAAGATGAAACCGAGTTGCATCCGGGCAACCTCCGGGTGCTCGAAGATCTCGTACGGTTTCATGAATACAGGTATTATGTTATCAATGATCCGCTGATCAGTGATTTTGAATATGACCGGCTATATAAATTGCTCGAATCACTTGAGAAAAAATATCCGGTCTCCGCATCCCCCACCTCACCAACTAAACGTGTCTCCAGTGACCTGACTGAAGATTTCGCTTCGGTCACCCATCTGATTCCCATGTTATCGCTGGACAATTCCTATGACGCTGAGGATCTTCTCAAATTTGATACCCAGGTCAGGAAACTCACTGAACTCGAAAACATTACATATACCGTCGAACCAAAATTTGATGGTGGAAGCATCGCCCTCATTTATGAAAATGATTTGCTGGTCAGGGCAGCTACCCGCGGGAATGGAGAAATGGGCGAAGAAATAACGGTACAATCCCGTACCATTAAATCATTGCCACTCGAAGCAGCCTTTTCATCAAAAGGCATCTTTCGGGCTGAAGTACGCGGTGAAGCCGTCATCTCCAAGAAAAGGTTTAAAGCCATCAATGCTTTCCGTTTAGAGGAAGGACTTTCTCTGCTGGCAAACTCACGCAATAGTGCTACAGGTGGATTGCGTACCAAGGATCCGTCGGAGACTGCTCGCAGACAACTTGATGCCTTCATTTTTCAACTTGGATATGCCGTGGATACGAATGGCCGTGATGTTCTGCCTTCCATCAAGTCACATCATGATGCGATTGACTTCCTCGGCAATATTGGCTTTAAAGTATCCAGGGGTGAAAAAAAATTATGCCATGGCATACAGGAAGTAATTGATCAATGTAATCATTGGGCCATCAACCGGGATGATTATCCTTTTGAGATCGATGGCATGGTCATCAAGGTCGATAGCTTTGATCTCCAGGATATGTGCGGCTATACCAGTCACCATCCCCGATGGGCTATAGCATACAAATTTCAGGCAAAGCAAGCCACGACCAAACTGCTTGATATCGAATACCAGATTGGAAAGATCGGATCCATTACGCCAGTGGCAAAGGTTGAACCTGTTTCATTGGCCGGTGTAACAATCTCTTCGATCTCGTTGCATAATGAGGACTTCATTACGTCAAAGGATCTGCGGATCGGTGACCAAGTACTGATTGAAAGAGCAGGAGATGTAATCCCCTATATCGTCAAGTCACTCCCTGAATTGCGAACGGGGCAAGAGAAAATCGTTCAATATCCTACACATTGCCCATCCTGTGGCACATTGCTGACGCGCGAAGAAGACGCAGCAGCATGGCGGTGTTCCAATCCGGATTGCAAAGCACAAATATTGCAGCGTTTGATCTTCCATGTATCCAAAGACGCGATGGATATCGATGGATTCGGCGAAAAATATGTGCTTCGTTTTTATGAACTCGGCTGGATTAAAAATATGGCTGACCTCTATCGCCTCGACTATGATAAGATTGCAGCGCTTGAAGGATTTGGAAAAAAATCTGCTGACAAATTGCAGTCCTCTATTGAAAAAGCAAAAGCGAATCCGATCCATCGATTGCTTCATAGCTTAAGCATCCATCACCTAGGTCAACGGGCTGCCAAACTCATCGCTGAAAAAACAAACCACGTCCTTGATCTCGTAACATGGACCACTGAAGATTACACCGCCATAAAAGATATAGGCCCAGTCGTTGCTCAGAACGCCATTAAATGGTTTTCTGATCATGAAAATGTGGTGATGCTTCAGGACATGGATGCCCTTGGTGTAAACCTGCAACAAACTGCCCAGGACAAACCCAAAGAGCTCGTTACAGATGGTGTCTTTTCCGGAAAAACAATTTTGTTTACCGGCACGCTCACCCAAATGGGGCGTAAAGAAGCACAGGATATGGCAGAGGCAGCAGGAGCAAAAAATATCAGCACGGTCAGCAGCAATCTCGACATATTAGTCGTAGGTGACAATGCAGGTTCCAAACTCGACAAAGCCAGAAAACTTGGAACAGTACAGATACTAACTGAGGAAGATTTTATCGCTATGGCCCAGTAAATATTCCATCAGGAATATTCAACATTCTTCGAGCTAAAAGGCTTTGGCTCAAAAAAAATATGGCGCGGAGCCGCAGTAAATTAAACACTTTACAAACTGCCTACTGCCTACTGCCCTCTGCCCTCTGCTAAGTGCCTAAGGCGCCACCGGTGTTTTCTCTCCCTTATCCTGGATATAATGTCTTGTATGTAGTAATTGCATTTTGGTTGCCAGAATGCCCCCTTCAGCTCTTGGGGATTCGTCGATGACAAATTCAAAAACATCGTCCAGATTGACATAATGTCTTTCGGGCAACTGAGAAAAATGGAAGAAAATATCCCGCCATGTGCGGAGATCAATATCCAGATACTTCATGAACCCATATCCATCCTGCACGGAATAACAATATCCTCTTGCCCTGCAGCCGATGGCGCCCCAATCCTCTACGCGCTGATCTATAACAGGCAAGAGGTTGGGTACGAGATAACCTGATAAAAACTGATCAGCTTCGTGCAAAAGGTCCCTGCTTATATAACGGAACGCAACAATCTCAACACGGATACCCATGTTTTGCAAGGCCTGCACAACACGCTTAAAATCACCATCCCCTGTCAATAAATAGATGGTATCCAAATGCTGGCTTTGGAGGAGCATATCCACAGCCATATCCAGATCGGCATTTGCCTTTCCGATCCGCTGGCCGTCCTCATCTTCAAACCATTTGATGGCTTTGGTTATAATTTTAAATCCATAACTGCGTACGATACTGAGGAATCCATTTGTCCGGTCTTTATACTCATAATCCGTCCGCATCCTGGCTTCATCAATCGACATATACGAATTGAGGCGGATGGCATCTCCATACTGTAAGACATAATCACGCAGTACATCATAACGTATACCGTATCCACCGCTGCGCCTGATATTCTCAGCATCAATAAAAACTCCAATCTTCATTTCATGCGTTTTAAATACTTAACAATAATCTTTAACCTGTAATAGAAAAATACTTCAAACCCCTTGAGCGCAAGGAGAAAATAAAAGGGGGTATTCAATTCATTGGTTTCTTGAGTTGCCATCGAAATCTGAATTCGGCAAGCAACTGCCCAGCCTCATCTCTGGCTGTTACCGGCAATATAACAACGCTGGTATCGTTGGGGTTTACGATCTGTTCAATACTCCGCAGCACATCTGACCCGGTCTCACAAAAATAGTAACTTTTACCTTTTACTTTTTTAAAAAATTCACCTTCTACCCCGATCAGGATAAATTTCACACCTTTTCCCCGCGCATGCGCAAAAACCAGAGCCCCTGAACTCAGTTCAGCCGCCATCCCCATCACCGCCCAAAACACTGAACCAAAGGGGTTTCTAATCCACCAACGCTCCTTTAATACCACCACACAAGCCTGTTCATCAAGTGATTGGATGTACATTCCTGACAGCAGGCCCATTGGCAGGCTTTTAATCATCCAAAGACGAAATTTCCAGGGGGATGTGAAGTTTTTTACCAGGTTTTGATCGAAGGGCATTTATTGATTTTATTTCAATTTACGATGTTTTTCAAAAAGCTTCCACCTTCGAGCTCCCAGATTATTCTTGCCAATATGAGGCATTCACGTTAAGTAAATACTAGATAATTACCTGCAAGAAGTATTAAAACGCTTCTAAAAGTGGTTAAAATTCGTTTGCCCAATTTATAGCTGATTGCTACTTCAGCCTCTTTTTTAATGCCAGCATCTCATCCCGGTATTGCGCAGCGGTAATAAAATCAAGGTCTTTGGCAGCATCTTTCATCTTACGTTCTGTATCGCTGATCATACGTTCGATCTGATCGCGTGACATAAATGCCAATACAGGATCTGCGGCCAGAGAGGGCTCAAGCGGCCTTTCAACATATGCCTTCTTATTACCCTCACGGATATCGAGTATCGAATTTTTGGCGAGGATCTGCTCTCTTGTTCTTGTAATAGTCTGAGGGGTGATACCATTTGCTTCATTATAGGCTATCTGAATTGACCTGCGTCTGTTGGTTTCATCAATAGTCTTCTGCATGGACTCCGTAATCTTGTCCGCATAGAAGATGACCATTCCATTGGCGTTGCGCGCAGCTCTGCCTGCTGTCTGTGTAAGCGATCTGTCGTTGCGCAGGAATCCTTCTTTGTCTGCATCCAGTATGGCCACCAACGAAACTTCAGGCAAGTCAAGCCCTTCGCGCAATAAATTGACACCCACCAATACATCAAAATCGCCAAGTCGTAAATCTCTGAGAATCTCGACACGCTCCATAGTCTCTACCTCAGAGTGAATGTATTTACACTTGATATTCAGTTTGGTAAAATATTTACTCAATTCTTCAGCCATTCGTTTGGTCAATGTGGTGACCAATACCCTTTCACCAGCTTTGATCCTTTCATCCACCTCTTCCATGAGATCATCGATCTGGTTGAGACTCGGACGAATTTCAATTGGCGGATCCAACAAGCCGGTTGGCCTGACGATCTGCTCCACAATGACACCCCCTGTCCGCTCCAATTCATAATCAGCAGGCGTGGCACTGACATACACCACCTGGTTGATTAATCCTTCAAATTCGGTAAAATTCAATGGCCTGTTGTCAATCGCAGAAGGAAGCCTGAATCCATAGTTGACCAGGTTGAGTTTTCTGGCGCGATCACCACCCCACATGCCTTTGACCTGAGGCAACGTTGCGTGACTCTCATCAACGATCATAAGAAAATCGTCCGGGAAATAATCCAGCAGGCAGAAAGGCCTTGTCCCCTGTGCCCTGCCATCGAAAAAACGACTATAATTTTCTACCCCACTGCAATACCCCAACTCACGGATCATTTCCAGGTCAAAGGTGGTACGCTCATGGATCCGCTTGGCTTCGAGATATTTTTTCTCACGGGTGAAATATTCTTCCTGTGCAAATAATTCATCCTCAATATCACGGATGACAAATTTCAGCCGGTCTTTTGGCGCAACGTAAAGATTGGCAGGAAAGATCGCCGCATGCTCCAAAGGCTCATGACGTTGACCGGTATTGATATCGATAATATCTATTTCTTCAATGACATCACCATAGAAGCTTATCCTGTATCCATAATCCACATACGGCAAACTGATATCCACGGTATCCCCCTTTACTCTGAAATTTCCACGACCCAATTGACCTTCGGTACGGCTGTACAAACTCTCTACCAACCTATAGAGAAATGCATTTCTGGCAATGGTTTCTCCCTTTTGAATACGGATGATCCCCGCTTTATAGTCTTCCGGGTTACCCATACCAAAGATACAGGATACAGAGGCGACGACGATGATATCACGGCGACCGGAAAGAAGATTGGAGGTAGCCCGTAACCGCAGCTTATCTACTTCCTGGTTAATGGCAAGATCCTTTTCGATATAGGTATCCGATACGGACAAATAGGCTTCCGGTTGATAATAATCGTAGTAGGAAACAAAATACTCGACAGCGTTGTCCGGGAAAAATTCCTTGAATTCACCATAGAGTTGAGCTGTAAGTGTCTTGTTATGGGTCAGCACTAACACAGGCCGCTGCACTTCCTGGATTACATTAGCTACCGTAAATGTCTTCCCAGAACCTGTAACCCCAAGTAGGACCTGGGCATGCTCCCCCTGGGTGACACCACGCACTAGCTGGCGGATCGCTTCAGGCTGATCGCCGGTAGGCTGATAAGTGGACGTTAGTTTGAAAGACATGGAAGGTAAAAATAGGTTGAAACTTTAATTTTTTCCGGGATTGATTAAACACATCGTTGAAAGAATAGATCAATCCGTTACTTATTCCCGTTATAAAACAACACGGACAATCCAAACCGCGTCCATTTCTTCCCGGACGGACCTGCTTCCTGGCTTAAGTATTGGCTGAGGGGATCAAGATCGTAGGTGTCAAATGGCAAGACATAATAGGGTTGCAGGGCTGCATCAATACCTCCACTTCCTTCCAGCGTGAACATCAGATAGCACTTGAGCGCCAGCATGTTCTGTACATACTTAAATTTTTCTATCGCACCAAACAATTCTACCTTGGAAGTATACCATTGGTATTGGAGGTCAGTCCCCATCCCAAAAACCTCACCTGTGACCTGGTAGCCGATAGCTCCGCTCTGAATGCCCAATCTGATTTTGTCACTATACGGGCCGGTTCCATCATTATGGTCCCCCTTTGCTTGTAAGCGTTGATAAGCGTTCTGATAGGTTACTTCAAATGCATGGATATCAGCCTTGAACCGCAGACCTGCCTCGAAGCCATGCATCCAAGAGAGCTGGTTAAAGGGGGATGTATAGTTTTGGGAACTACTAAAGGCCTTCACGACCTGGTTAAGACCCGGATCAGCGAGTGATATATTATAGCCTGCCTTGAGATTGACCTGAGCATTGACTGGCGGAAGGAGAAAACCAAAAAATGCCGCTAGCCATATGAATATGCTGCTGCTGCGGTTCATTGGGTGTATTACTAGATGGAAAGATAATCTTCTTCAACATTAATTCAAAATCCGATATTGCCGTTAAAACAACATACGCTTATCTTTATCCACCATGGCGAAAACCTCTCCGAAGAAAAATCCGGTCAAATCCAAAACAAAACCGACCAGTTATAGCGCACTTGACTTTACTCCCGGATTCTGGGGCAGGAAATGGAAAGAAGCGCTGATCATACCACTCCTGGCTTTTAGCTTGTATTGGATGTGCCTGCCCTACGGCTATGTACTCGATGATCAGATAGTTATCACTGACAATAAGTTCACCCAGAAAGGCATCGATGGTATCTGGGAAATCCTGAGTACAGAAAGCTTTACTGGCTATTTTGGTGGCCAAAAAGACCTTGTGGCAGGCGCCAGGTACAGACCCTTGTCCATTGTCACCTTTGCCGTCGAACAATCTGTCTTTGGGGACAATACCTTTATCCGTCATTTTATCAATATCCTCCTGTATGGCCTCTGCGGCCTACTGATCTTCCGGATATTTTCAATCCTTATACCGGAAAAACAAAAAACCCCCTGGCTTTTGAGCATCCCCTTCCTGGCCGTTGTATTATACATATTGCATCCTGTCCACTCCGAAGTGGTAGCCAATATCAAAGGCAGGGACGAGATCATGACCACCATTGGAGCCATGGGAGCCTTGTACTTTGCACTACGCTTTCTCCCGACACGGAATCAATGGTACCTGGTGGCCAGTGGGATTGCGATGTTCCTGGGCCTCATGTCCAAAGAAAATGCGATCACATTTCTGGCCGTGATACCACTCACTATGTATTTTTTTACCAATGCCAACAAAAGGGATTATCTGCTTGCATTGGCCCCTTCCTTGATTGCCGCAGTAGCTTACATGGTAATCCGGACTAACATCATAGGATACGTCCTTGACAGCGGCAAGGCCATCACTGACCTGATGAATGACCCTTTCATTGAAATGAATGGCATGGAAAAAATAGCCACCATCATCTATACGCTGGGAGAATATTTACGCCTGCTGGTTTTCCCACATCCGCTGACACATGATTATTATCCTTACCATATTCCAGTCATGAATTTTGGCAAGCCCGGCACACTGATATCCCTGGCATTGTACCTCGGCATAGCTTATGCTTTTTTCAGATTATGGAAATCAAAAAGCATCTATGCCTGGAGCATAGGCTTCTTTATCGCAACCTTATCGATTGTGTCCAATCTGGTTTTTCCGGTTGGCTCCTTTATGAACGAACGATTCATATTTATTCCATCCATTGCTTTTTCACTTGTGAGTGCATGGGTGCTGATACAGCATGGATGGAATTCAGAAAAATCTTTGTTTAAATGGGGATCGGTCGCCTTGATTGTTTTGATCTCCGGTGCGTATACGTTTAAAACGTATACCCGTATTCCTGCCTGGAAAGATGCGCTCAGTCTCAATGGGACTGCAGCCATTGTGTCTCCAAACAGTGCCAGGAGCAATTGTTTTATGGCTACGGCTTTGTACGAATTAGGACGGGATACCGCTGATATAGAAGAGAAAAGAAAAATATTTGAAGAGGCGGAATTTTACGCGGACAGATCACTCAAGATATATCCGGAATACCTGAGTGCCAATCAAATCAAATCAGGTCTGGTGGCTGAACGTTACCTAGTGCACAGGAATCTTCCTCAATTATTGTCTGAATTTACCACCATCCTCATGGCAAGGCCGCAGGTAGAATATGTTCAGCAATTTATGGAATACCTCAACGGACGAGAGGATCATCAAAGACTGGTGGATTTTTATTACAAGACCGGCTATGAACTGTTTTCTAAACAAAGAGGACTGCATCCAATGGCCATCACTTACCTCAAACTAGGAGAAAAAATCGCTCCCGATGACCCCGGCATTTTGTTTGGATTAGGCAAAGCTTTCTACAATGGAGGTGACCAGGTCCAGGGCACCCAATACCTTGAAAGAGCCTATGCGATTAATCCAGCCCTTCGCCATACAAACTAAACATTGTCAAACACCTTGAAAGCACAAATCATCTCTGACATGATTTGTGCTTTCTCTTCTTCGCAGTATATCACTACAAGACTGTTATAGCTAAATCTTCCCTCTTAACTTCTCGCATTCTCACATTCTCATCCGAACCAACACTGCCCCCTCCCCTGTTTTCCCAGTAACGCATTCAACCGCATGGAAATCCAGGGGCGTTCTTGCACACCCTTCCACTTTCTTACTTTCTTATCCTCTAACTTTCTCACACTGTATTCGAAAATTCCCTATTTTCGGACTACCAGATGAAAACCAGGAAAACAAAACTGGAGGAGATCGCATTCACCATGATCCCTCTTGTCGGCCCCGTATTGGGTCGTCAGCTCATATCCTATTGTGGAACCATTGAATCGGTGCTCACCGAAAGTAAAAGACATTTAAAAACTATTCCCGGTATCGGTGAGGAAATTGCAAGACAACTATGCAATACAGGGGATGCCTTCGATACAGCTGAGGCGGAACTGATCCGCATGGAAAAAGAGGGAATCGATTACACCTTCTACCTTGATGATGTATATCCCACGAGGCTCTTTCATCTGCCGGACGCCCCCCTATTGCTTTACACCAAAGGCAATATCAATCTGCAGCCTCAACGATGTGTAGCAATCATCGGTACCCGCAAACCAACACCTTATGGCAAAAGCACCACTGAAGAAATGATAGAGGCCCTTGCCACTTGCGATATCACCATGATCAGCGGCCTGGCCTATGGGATAGATATCACTGCGCATCGAAGTTGTCTTAAACATGACATACCGACCATCGGGGTGATGGGCAGCGGGATGGGTTCTATATATCCGGACAGCCATGCGGGAGTAGCTGAGCAAATGATGGGAAAAGGTGGTATTCTTACGGAGTTTACATATGATACCGGTCCAGATGCTGTCAATTTTCCGATGCGCAACAGGATCGTAGCCGGTCTGTGTGATGTCCTGGTAGTCATCGAATCAGGTATAAAAGGGGGCTCTATGATAACCGCTACCCTGGCCAATGACTACAACAAAGATGTAGCGGCAGTGCCTGGCAGGAAAACAGATAAAAGTTCTGCCGGATGTAATCACCTGATCCGCAACCAACAAGCACACCTGGTAGAGACGGGAGAGGATGTCATCGATCTCATGTCTTGGAACAAAAAGACCCGGCAGCAGAATCTCCAGACCAATTTGTTTACAGAAATGTCACAGGGCGAGCAGAAAATTTACAGTCTGATCGTTGGGGACAAGGAAAAAGATATTGATACCTTAGCCTTTCTATCTAAAACAACGCCAGGTGAACTTGCTGCTATCCTTCTTACCCTTGAATTTAAAGGGGCTATAAAGTCACTTCCCGGTAAAAAATTTGTCGCCATTGGTTAATCGTTTCTCCATCAGCATAGTTTTCGCGGCACTCTTTGTGCTAGGTTCTTGCACGACCTCCCGCAATACAGCTCCCATTCCTCCAGGTATCCCGGCTACACTCTTTGTCAAACCACAAAATGTCATCTTCCTGATCGGAGATGGGATGGGCCTCCCGCAGATTACCGGTGCGATGTACATGAATAATAACACCTCCGTCTTCGAGCGTTTTAAAAACATTGGTTTCCATAAATCACATGCATCCGACAATCTGGTGACAGACAGTGCGGCTGGAGCTACTGCCTTTGCTTCAGGCGTAAAGACCTATAATGGAGCTATCGGTGTCAATGCGCGAAAAGAATCTGTTCCTACTTTGCTGGAAATGGCTGAACAAAAACAAATGGCCACTGGTCTTGTCGCCAGTAGTTCCGTTACCCATGCGACCCCTGCAGCGTTTATTGCCCACGTTCCGGGTAGGGAAGCGATGGAAGCAATTGCCGCTGATTTTCTCAATACACCGGTCGATATTTTTATCGGTGGAGGTATGGATTATTTTGTCAGACGAAAAACGGATGAGCGTGACCTCGTTGTGGAGCTTACTGAAAAAGGATATCAGATCACCAATTTTTTTGATCAGGAAATCAGTGACCTGGACATCACGACAAAAAAGAATATTGGATACTTTACAGCTAATGGAGAACCGCTTCCTGTGACAGAAGGAAGAGATTATCTGGTTCCTGCTACCACCAAAGCTATAGATTTTCTGAACGAGCGGTCTGCGAATGGATTTTTCCTGATGATCGAAGGATCACAAATTGATTGGGGTGGGCATGCTAATGATGCCAACTATGTCGTCACTGAACTGCATGAATTTGAAAAGGTGGTGGCTGCAGCGCTTGATTTTGCAGCACGTGACAAATCAACCCTTATCATCGTAACCGGTGATCACGAGACAGGAGGCTTTGCGGTTCAGCCGGGCTCTAAGCTGAATGACATACAGGTCGCCTTTACAACTAAAAGTCATACAGCTTTAATGATTCCTGTTTTTGCTGAAGGTCCCGGGGCTGAAGCATTTCGTGGCATCTATGAAAACACAGCCATCTTTGATAAATTAAAGGATGCGATGGAGTTAAAGTAAATTTGGCCCATAAATACTTTGCCCCTAAATCCTACTTCGGCTACGCTCAACACAACGCCTGAAGGATACTTGTTATTCTTGCAATGCATACGCTGAATAATTTGTCCTTAAGTGTACTTTTTGTTTAATTGGAATAAATGGAATTAACACGTAGATCTTCCTTTTTTCGGCATGTGGCACAGACGTCACCAGCACCGGATGGGTTTGAAGTGAGCCGTGGGGAAGGGATCTATCTTTTTGATAAAGACGGGAATGGCTATATCGATTGTATCTCCGGCATTGCCGTGGCTTCGATGGGACATAGTCATCCGCGAATCATTACTGCCATCAAAAAGCAACTTGACCTGCATCTGCATACCATGGTCTACGGTGAACACATCCAGGCTCCGCAGGTCGCGCTCGCGGAAAAGCTTGCGCAATTGCTACCTGATCAATTGAATTGTTGCTTTTTTACTAGCTCTGGCGCAGAGGCAGTTGAAGGTGCATTGAAACTTGCTAAAAAAATCACGTTAAGGTACGAGATCATTGCCTGTCGAAATGCGTATCATGGCAGTACGGCTGGTGCTGAAAGTCTGCGCAGCGATCTTTCCTATACAGGATCTTCCAGGCCATTGGTGCCTGGCGTCAGGCATATCCACTACAATACGTTTGAGGATATTAATCAAATCAATATGGACACGGCTGCCGTGATCATCGAGCCCATTCAAGGAGAGGCAGGAGTAATAGTGCCCGCCCCGGGATATCTGCAGGCCATACGGGATCGCTGTGATCAGACCTGTACCTTGCTGATCTTTGATGAAATACAAACCGGCATGGGCCGCACGGGGGCGATGTGGGCATTTGAACAGGAGGGTGTCGTACCTGATATTCTATTATTGGCCAAAGCATTTGGGGGAGGATTGCCGCTAGGGGCATTTATTTCCAGTCAAAAAATGATGAGTGTATTATCACACGATCCCATTCTCGGTCATCTGACTACATTTGGAGGTCATCCTTTGTGTTGCGCTGCTGGACTAGAGGCAATCAACATCCTGGTTGAAAATAATTTACCTGAAAAAGCATCCTTGTTCGAAAAGATCATTCGCAAGCGACTAGGCCCACATCCGGCTTTGTCTGTAATCCGAGGACGAGGTTTGATGCTTGCATTCGAACTGAAAAATCCAGAACATCTTTTTCCTGCGGTCAAGGCATGTCGCCAGGAAGGTCTTCTGGTGGACTGGTTTTTATTTAATGACAGGTCTTTACGCCTGGCACTACCACTGATCATCAGTGAAGAAGAAGTGAATATGGTTTGTGAGAAATTAAACCTGGCCTTAGATTCCCTATAACTCCTTTCTCAATCTCGCTACCGGAATATTAAGTTGCTCACGATATTTCGCGACGGTGCGCCGTGCTATGCTGTACCCTTTTTTCTCCAGCATCTGCCGGAGCTTTTCATCGGAGAGCGGTTTACGCTTGCTTTCTCCTGAGATGATTTCGCCAAGGATAGATTTCACTTCCTGAGTTGATACTTCATCACCTTCCGTATTGACGATCGATTCAGAGAAGAAATCTTTGAGGCGCTTGGTACCAAACTCTGTCTGCACAAACTTACTGCTGGCTACGCGTGATACCGTGGAGATGTCAAGTCCGGTAATCTCAGCAATATCCCGAAGGATCATTGGCTTCAGCTTTGTAGAATCCCCTGTGAGAAAGAATTCCTTCTGAAACTGCATGATCGCATACATCGTCTGCTTGAGCGTATTCTGGCGCTGCTTGATGGCATCAATAAACCACTTTGCAGAATCTATTTTCTGCTTGATAAATATGATAGCCTCCTTATTTTCTTTTTGGACCGTATTCTGTTCTTTCTTATGCTGATAAGCCCGGAGCATGTCCACATACTGATCATTGATTCGCAGATCCGGAGCATTGCGCACATCCATGGTGAGGTCAAGAATACCATCCCTGTTGGTGACCAGGAAGTCAGGAATAATCGTTTGGGTCTGGGTATCAAACTGACTGGTATACCCGCTGGCAGGTTTGGGATTCAGTTTCAGGATCTCATCCAGAGCAGCCTTGAGCATGGCCTCATCAATCTCCAGATTACGTTGAAGTCTCGAAAAATGCTTTTTAGAAAACGATTCGAAATGTTTGGCCAGGATCAGCAAACCGAGTTTTAAGACAGGCACCAATTCTGTTTCGCCGGCTTCTTCAGCGATGTGGAGCCGCTGTTGCAACTGGATCATCAGCGTCTCCCTCAGATCACGTGCAGCAACTCCCGGTGGGTCAAAACGCTGGATCATTGACAAGACTTCACTGACCTGCTTTGGCATCACCTCAATATTGTACGCAAAGAGAATGTCATCAATGAGTGAAGGAATCTCTCTTCTCAGGTAGCCTGTATCATCAATGCTGCCGATGATCTGGTTGGCGATGATCCGGTGTACTTCTGAATCAAGGTTGAGCATGCCCAACTGCTGATCGAGATAATCATGAAATGTATTGGCGACTACCGCAGGAAGGCTTTTCTCCCGTTGCTCATTGGCCGGCTCGGTTGAATGGTAACTGACCGGGTCATCCTCAATATAATCGCTGATATAGTCATCGATGTCATAATCATCGTTATCATCCTTATCCGATTCGTTTTCTTTTTCATCCTGGGTGCTCTCCGCATTTGTTTCGCTATAGTTATCCGGTTCCTCCAGGGCAGGGTTAGCCTCTAGTTCTTCTTTGATACGTTGTTCGAGGGATACAGTAGGAATCTGCAGCAGTTTCATCAATTGGATCTGCTGGGGAGAAAGCTTTTGGAGCAGCTTTTGGGATAGTTGTTGTCGAATCATAGTGAGACCTGTAGTACTATAGGCAAATATACCAAGATTTTCATATTATGAAAATATTTAATTTGTTTTTCAGCGATTTTAGGGTAATTATATTCCCCGATATGCCATTTCAACTTCTCTGGACGATATTTCCATAACATTACAACACCCGGAAAGCCTTTCTCGTTTAGTTGGCACCCAGTTTTTTAAGGTCTGCCCCTTCATCGTATTAAAAGGCCACAGGCAATCCCCTCACAAAACTTACAGACCCATAAACCCATAAACTTATCTACCCATAAACCTATCAACCTATCTACCCATAAA
>JAWXAW010000234.1:0-10301 GCA_034439675.1 Saprospiraceae bacterium
ACCTTTTTTGAATATTTTGAACCCCTACCTTTTTTGAATATTTTGAACTCCTACCTTTTTTAAATATTTTGAATCCCTACCTTTTTTATTTCTCATTTGCACTGGAAGCTCGCAGCTGGTAGCTTATTGCTGTTAACTCGCTGCTAAAACTGATAGCTGACAGCTGACAGCTGTTAGCTCTTATGATTAAACGTCATCAGATCCTTCATGATCAGCAACGTCTCTTCGAGGTAGATGTCTTTCCCCATGGTCTCTAGCCATGCTTCATTGCGGCCGACCTTGGAGGAATCTACCTGGATGGACTGCAAATCGATGCCTAGGTTCTGTGTTTTGAGATCTTCGATTTTGCCAAAGGACTTTTTAAACTCTTTGGATTCTTCTTCTCTGGCGATATCCAGTGCGCGGAATTCATCGAGTTGCAGCGGCACTACACTTTCGTTGCGGATATCTTTGATGCGAAGGGCATTGGCGATGACTTTCGAAAACTGAGGGGATGCTTTGATGCGTGCATCACTCTTTGATTTCAATTGATCCATTTTATGCAGATCGACAATGTCCTGACCGAATTGAACAGGTGCAATTTCCGACCATTCCATCGGGTATTCCATTTCCTTTTCACCGGAATCAATGTATTGCTGGTTGTCAGGAAGGTTAATATCCGGAGTTACGCCTTTCAATTGAGTAGAACCGCCATTGACGCGATAGAATTTCTGCAGGGTTATTTTGACATCACCCAGGGGTTTGAATTCATCATAACCTGAGAGGGCTTTGTCGAGATCAAAAAAGCGCTGAACAGTACCTTTTCCAAAAGTAGACCGGCTGCCTACAATAACACCACGACCATAATCCTGGATGGCAGCAGCTAAAATTTCAGAGGCACTTGCACTCTGTGTATTGACCATGACGATCAGTGGTCCGGTATAGACCACTTTTTCATCTTTATCCTTGAGCACATAGGGTGCGGCTTCTCTGCCTTTCACCTGTACGATAGGTCCTGCTTCCATAAACAGGCCTGACATCTGTACTACATCATTGAGTGATCCACCGCTATTGTTACGTAGATCCAGAATGATACCCTTCACATTTGCCTGCATCAATTTCTTTACCTCGACTTCCACATCTTCTGCGCAACTTCTTCCATTCGGATTTTCAAAATCAGCATAGAATTTTGGCAACGTGATATAACCAACATTGCCAACTGCTCCTTCAAGTTCGAGGATGGCAGATTTAGCAAATCCTTCATCGAGGATGACTTCATCTCTCAGTATGGTAATCTCACGCACTGACCCATCTGTCTTGCGGACGGTCAGCGTGACTTTGGTTCCTTTTGGCCCTCTGACGAGCGTTACTACTTCGTCTACCAGCCATCCGGTCACGTCTACAGGTTCTGTTTCGGTTTCCTGCTGCACTTTGAAGATCTTATCATCGACTTCGAGTTCTTTTTGTTTCCAGGCCGGTCCGCCGGCGATGACCGCGATCACTTTGGTGAAGTCTCCGTCCATCTGGAGGCGTGCACCGATCCCTTCAAGACGACCGGACATGTTGATATCAAAATCTTCTTTTTCTTTCGGATTGAAATAATCGGAGTGTGGATCATATACATTGGTGATGCTGTTGACATACATCTCAAAGCGGTCTGAGCGACGCACTTTGTCCATCCGCTCATACCACTCGTCAAATACTTCAAGTACATCTTTACGGGCATCCGCTTCGAGCTCGGAGACCGATTTCTTGCCTCCTTCAGGCACTTCGGTTGCGGTCTCCTGCTCCTTTATTTTGTCAGAGAGGCGAGTCAGTGTTTCATACTTAAGATATGATCTCCAGAATTCTTTGAGTTCTGTATCATCCTTGGCAAAGTTTCTTTTTTCACCATCGGTTTCAATAGAATCCTTGATGGAAAAATCGAAAGGCTGACTGAGCAACTCAGGATACCATTTCCTGGTTTTTTCGATACTGTTGTTGATCAGCTTATAAGATATCTCAAAAAATTTAAGGTCATCATTTCTGATCAGATCATCCAGACTGTCCTGATAATCATCCAGCAAGTCCAGGTCTTCCATGATGAGAAAACGTTTCATGCCGTCCAGTCTGTCCATGTAGGTGTCATACAGGCGGTGTGAAAAATTGTCATCCAGGGGTGGATTTTTAAAATGGTATTGCTGCATCATGGTGAGTACAGCCTTCAGGATTAATTTCTCCTTGTCGCCATTTTCCGGGCCTTTAAACGCAACAAAACCGGCATAGGCCATAATTCCGGTCAGGGCAGCGATAATCCAAATCCTCATGGTATTCTTTTTCATTTATAGAGGGTCGGGGACCCAGGTTTTTCAATTAGACAGACAATTTACGTGCTTATAACAAATCAGATCTCCAAATCTTATACGATCAGAGGTTATTTAACGACACGATAACATAAATTGTTTTCAGTGAAGGTGTGACAACAGTCCATACCCGTCAGGTGTTATCTTTAAATTCAATCATCTAAAACCTACATTTTGAACACACTACAATCATTCCGTCCGGGGTCCGGATTCCTGTTGATGGCTGGATTTTGCCTTTTTTTACTGGTTTCCTGCAATAAAGAAGACACACCTGATACAGTTGATTGTACAGGGCTGACCCCAACCTACACGTCTGACATCAAAACGATTCTTGACGCCTCGTGCGCCAAATCCGGATGTCATGATGCCACGTCAATGGCGAACAATATAAACCTGAGCACCTATAGCTCTGCCAGAAATGTGAGTCAGGGTAACCGTTTTCTCGGAGCGGTACAGCATAAAAGCGGGTTTATGCCCATGCCGCAGGATGGTCCAAAGCTCAGCCAGGATAAGATTGACCTGCTGACCTGCTGGGTACAAAATGGGTCACCGGAATAGGGCAAGGAGCAAGGGGCAAGGAGCAATCAATCATTTGTTTTTTAACAAAAACAAATGATATACGTAGCCTCTGGCTACGTATCGTAAGAGCATAAAAATCAATGACTATTGTTAAATCTATCATAGGACTCCTGGCTCCTGGTACCAAATATTTGCTCCGTGCTCCATGCCCCTTGCTCCTTGCCGCTTATCTTTGATCAAAATCACACCACATGAAAATTTTAAAGACCCTGTTTTTCCTGTTGCTCTGCACAACAGCCTTTGCACAAAAAAATCAACTGCCGGAGGATGTAATAGCCTCTATAAAAGCCAGAATTGATTTGGGACTTAACCCCAGTATCGTCATTGGGATCATTGATAAAGATGGCCCTCAATATTATTCCTTTGGAACCAAAACGGTAGGAGGCGAACCGGTTGATGAACATTCGATCTTTGAGATCGGGTCCATTACAAAAACGTTTACTGCTACGCTTTTGGCGGATAATATTGTCAAGGGAAAGATGAAAGCCGATGACCCGATTGCAAAATATTTACCTACTTCGGTTAAGGTGCCCACCTTTAATGGGGGAGGTCAGCCTATAACCCTTGGCAATCTTTCGGATCACACATCCTCGCTGCCACGAATGCCTTCAAATATGCCGGAAAGTGATCCCACGGATCCCGCTGCTGATTATTCAGTTGAATTGATGTATACATTCTTATCCTCCTATGCGCTGACAAGGGAAGTTGGATCTGAATTTGAATATTCTAATGTAGCAGTGGGGCTGCTTGGTCAGATTCAGGCGCTTGCTGCAGGGACTTCATATGAAGAGGCAATCACCAGCGTCATAACCTCACCTTTAAAAATGAAGGAAACAGGAATCACCCTGAGTGATAAGATGAAAGCCAATCTTGCTGTCGGACATTCCATGGGGGTGCCAGTCCGTAACTGGGATTTGAATTCCATGCAGGGCGCCGGTGGAATCCGCAGTTCTGTACATGATATGCTTTTATTTATTGCTGCCAATTTGGGTCTCACTAAAAGCCAGCTGTCCAAGGCGATGGAACTCGCCCATACCCCAAGGCACGATAAGGCTGGTGAACAGACAGGTCTTGGATGGTTTATATCACAGGGAAGTCTTGGGGACGTCATTGCGCACAATGGGGGTACAGGCGGATACCTCACATTTGCCGGATTCGTGAAAGAAACCGGAAGAGGGGTGGTGGTACTTACCAACTCAGGCTCATCAGACGCAGGTGACATAGGCATGCATTTACTTGATCCCCAATCGCCTTTAGAAGAGGTGAAGCCCGACTATAGTTATGTAATCAAACAGATGATTGATAAAGATGGACCTGTAGGGATGGAGGCAAAATATATAAAAGTGAAAGCTGAAAATCCGGATAAATATTATTTGGATGAAGATGCGCTTAACACTTTAGGCTACACCTATCTGAGTCAGGAAAAAGTGGAAGCGGCAATAGCTGTATTCGGCATTAATGTGATGGAATTTCCAAATTCTTCAAATGTTTACGACAGCTACGGAGAAGCATTGATGAAAAACGGGCAGCAGGCGGAAGCGATTGTAAATTACAAGAAATCACTGGAGCTGAATCCAGCTAATTCGAATGCGGTAGATATGTTGGCCAAGGTGGGTGTCGAGTATCGGGCTGAAGAAGTAAAGGTTGATGAGACAATACTGCAATCGTATACCGGGACCTATGAGCTGGCACCTGGTTTCAATATTGTCGTCACCCATGATGGAAGCAGGCTTTTTGCACAGGCCACAGGGCAATCACAGTTTGAACTATTCGCAACATCAGATAATGCGTTTTATCTCAAAGTTGTGGATGCCCGAGTGGTGTTCAGCAAGAATCCTGAAGGTGTGGTCAGCATGACCTTACATCAGGGTGGTCAAGTGATGCCGGGGAGGAGGATCTAAGTGAAAAGTGAAAAGTGAAAAGTGAAAAGTGAAAAGTGAAAAGTGAATTTTTCTGGGCGGAAGAGGCGAAAAAGGCTTAAGAGGCCAAGGGGTGAAATTGTATATTTTTATACGCCCCGCAACTAACTTCTAACGAATAACTACCAACTTCTATTTTCTAACTTCTAACTACTAACTTTTAACTTACTACCTTCCGATCTTTTTGAGAAACTCTTCTTTTTTTCTTCTCGAGACCAGGATAGTGTCTCCGTTTTTCATTTCAACCTGGCCTCCGTCGCCTTTCAGGTATCGTTTAATAAAATGGAGATTGATGATATGGGAATTGTGGGGTCTGAAAAATATATCTGTCGGAAGGATATCTTCAAAATCCTTCAACGTCCTGCTGGCCATTAACCGGGGATGTTCATTGAAATATAGTAGTGTGTAATTACTTTCCGCCTCAAGCCTGATAATAGAATTAATATCAAAAAACAAAAGTCCCTCGAGTGTAGGAATCGCAATTTTATTTAAAAATGGCCTGGTGATAAAATTTTGCTCCAGGGTCTCAAGCTTTTTTTGAGTTTGGTCTGGCACGACTTGTTTAATGACCCGGTCAACCGTCATTTTAAGCTCTTCAATATCGATTGGCTTAAGGAGATAATCAAATGCAGCATACTTGATGGCTTTGATGGCATAATGATCATACGCGGTGGTGAAAATGATATGAAATTTCTTTTCAGTCAGTTTCAATAACATTTCAAAACCATTCATTTCCGGCATTTCGATATCGAGGAAAACAAGTTGAGGCTCAAGCTTGCTGATCTTTTCAATGCCTTCTCTTCCATTTTCGGCTTCACCTACGACTTCAACGGATGGACAATAATCATGGAGTTTCTGCTTTAAAGCAATTCTGCCATTTAATTCGTCATCAATTACAATTGCCGTAAGCATTATTGAATTTTTAAATTAACCTTGACACGTGTCCCACTGGGTCGCCCATCAGCGACCAAATCCGTGATCAGAACGGAAGCGATTTCTTCATTATTAAATAATCTGATCCTGTCACTACTCATTTGCAGGCCGTACCCTTCCACATTTTTACTTTTTTCGCCGGTACTAAATTTTCTGCCCACTCCATTATCTTCTATCGTGTATACAATATACTCATTCTCCTGCCTAACATCTATAGTCAGCTTCCCCTCCTGATCATTCCTATGCCGCAGACCATGTAAAATTGCATTTTCTACATACGGCTGTATAATTAAGGGTGGGGCTTTAATATCACCCTGCATCAGATCTTCATTGGCCGTAATATGGGCAGTGAATTTATCCTGATGCCGAAATAATTCAAGGTCAACATACAGTCGCAACGTCTCCATGTCTTTAGAAAGCGGAACCTTATTTTGTTTCGAACTGTCAAGCACATTTCGTATTAATAGGGCAAATTTATTTAAATACACGGTCGCCCGGTACTTATCATTACTTTGGATCATCGCATCGATACTATTGATGCAATTAAAGATGAAATGCGGGTTCATCTGGGACCTAAGAGCCATCATTTCGGTTTCGGCGATTTTGTTTTTTAACTCGGCTTGCTTCCGAATGATTTGAATTCTATTTTTCAATACAAAATAAACCACAGAGGCCAAAACCAGCAGGCTTAGCATTCGAAACCATATGGTACTCCACCATGGCGGAGCTATGATGAAAGCAATGGCTGTGATACCTGAGGTTTCATTTCCATTATCGACCCTCACTTCAAATACATATTGCCCAGGCTGCAGATCCGTATAATTGGCAAAGTATTTGTCCTCGGCGTCCACCCAATCCTTGTTAATATCCGAGAGCCGATAATAGTATTTAAGTTGCTGATGACTCGAAAAGTGAATGGCCGCAAATTCAATAGTCAGGAAATTCTGGTTATGATTTAGCCAGACAGGGCGATGCAAAGCTAATAACGAATCTACATCAACAGATTCGCCTGAAATCTCCAACCCGGTAATTTCAATATGAGGTACGCCACGCTTAAGAATTGAGGAATCTTCCGGTTGAAAGCAAATAAGTTCTGTAGAGGTCGCCGTTAGCCATCGACCGTCTTGCAAGGTGTAAAACGTATTTAGGTTAAATGTCGAGGTAGCAACCCCTGGATCAATATTGTACTGGACCGATTTATGATATTCAGGAATAAACTTATAAATCCCATAATCCGTCGTAAACCAAATTTGCCCTGAGAGATCTGACCTCACAGCATAAATTGTATTGGAAGGCAATCCATCGTGTGTGGTCAAGTGTGAAAACCGCTCTGTAAGGACATTAAAATAATTTAAACCTCCAAGTATAGATCCAATGATGAGTGTGCTGTCATTCAATTGATCCACTCCTCTGACAAAGGAGGCTGAAATCGAATGGGTGTTTTTTGGTTCAGGTAGGTAATTCCGGACATATATCCTTTGTTCCGTATCGAATCGTTTAAATCCATTTTCTGTGGATACCCAACAACGTTGCTGTGCATCAAAAAATATATACTGAACAGGGCTTAAGACATTTGGAAGGCCTGGAATACTGTCATTATAGCGGTAAAACGTATTCAACGCCCTGTCCCATTGTATGATTTTACCATTGTGCAATCCCATCCAAATATTGCCCAGCTTATCTTTTGTCATGCAACGGATCGTAGACCCTTCTGCCGCTGGCGGCTGAATAGTCGTCCATTGATCTATTTTGGGATTATACTTATGAATCAAACCATGTTGGCATCCAGCCCAGATGGAATGGTCATCCAACTCTACAAAGCTCCAAACGAAATTGTAGTCAAGGGGACCTGAAAAATATACCGTTTTCTCAAATCGCCACGCCGAATCGTATATCGTTATGCCTCCACCCCATGTCGCAACATACTGCTTCCCATTGCTGGCTTCTAGAAAATCCGTAATATCATTTTTAGGGAGGGACTTCGTTGTTGGCTCGTGATGGATGGATTGAAAATATTGCCGGTAAGGATTAAATATATACACACCCTTGTCTGAGCCGATCCAAATGTTTTCCTCCCGGTCCTGAAACAGACAAGTCACATTGTATTGATCTTGTGTCCGGGCATTGGTTCGTTTATCACCTACCACCGTCGAAAATCTATTACTTGCCCGATCGTAATGTAGCAATCCAACTCGGTTAGTTCCAAACCATAGTGCATGATGATTGTCTTCAAACATAGCTGTCAAACCGGAGGTTAACGGATCATTGAAATCTATACCTTCTCTCTCTTTGATTTCACTAATCGAATAGCTGTAAAGTTTTCCGATATTGGAGTCATATCGGAAAAAGGAATCCTGGTACGTGCTCCACCAATAATTCCGTTGACTGTCTTTCAAGATACTCAACAATATTTTTTTTGAATTCCTTCCGCTGAATAGCGCAGGAGATAATGGATGTTGGGACGCCGTGTAGATCTTCTTTGTTTTTTCATCCAGCACAATCGTCCCACTTAGCAGATTAATCCAGGTGACGCCTCTTTCATGATCTACAAGAAAGAAAGAACTTCGTTGCGGATAGAGCGATTGGACATAAAAATAATAGGGATAAAAGCCATGACGAATACTATCATATTGAAATAGCCCAAATGGGCCGGTCATCCATGCGATACCATCCGGGCCATCATATCGGGTAAAGGTAAAGGAGGTATCGCCCAATAATTGATCCGGGGCATATGTAGTGAATTTCTTTTGATCAAGATCAAATTTTTGAAGCTGTTGATTTGTAATCCAGATACAATGATGAAGCGTGTCCATGAATAAATCGCCTGTCGCTACCCGTATGATTCCATTGGGGTCATCCGGGTTGTAGGGATAATCAACAAAGCGTACGCCATCATATCGTTGCAATCCATATGGGGTTAGAATCCAGATAAACCCTTTCGCATCCTGGGTGATCGACAAAATCATATTATGCAACAATCCATTCCGCTGGTCTACATGTTGGAAAATGTAATGGATATCTTGCGCATATAGGAAGCCATACCAATTTAGGGAAAAGAGGAAAAAGGTAAGGCGCATAGAATAAAGTTACTCGAATGAGGGAACATAGCGTGTTCAATGTACAGAAGGAACAATTAATCATCATTGGTTTTAATGACTTTCTGAACATTTATACCTTCTGACCCTTTGGGTTTTGTGGCCGGCATAGCAGAAAGGCCTATTATACCAGATCCGCAGTTTCCTATTTTGATTTTCATTCGGGAATCCTGATAAATCCTGAATCCGGGCAGGAGCTTGATTTGATTTGCCGCCTTCATGGTCACATTTACGCCCAAACCCCCACTGATTGGATTATAAGCATATATCGCATTTGAGGATTCAAAATTGTACTGTCCCTGATTGATATCGAAATCAACCAGGACTAAAGAAGGACAGGCTTCGTACAGATCTGATTGCCATATTCCACGCCCATAGGTGGCGGCCTTTATTTGACCAGTTACATAATTCATTTCAAGGTCAGTGACAGGCACATGAGGTAAAGCATTTGAGAACGGAATCCAATCGGGTAAAGAATCATCTGTATAAAAAACACCAATTTCTGTCCCGACATATACTGCACCCGAAGGGCTATTGGTAGTATTAGCGAACGCGATAGAATATACTGGGATATTGGGTAAGGAAAGCGACAAATTTGACCACGCCGTTCCCGAGTTTGTACTCCTGAATACTTTAACACCAGCTTCGTATCCGGAGATTGTTACCCATACTTCGTTTCGATTAGCAGGATTTACTGCTATGGAACTAGTGAACGTCGTATTACTTATAGGTAAAGGTTTTACTGTCCAAATCGGATTGCCCGCCATTGGATTCGTACACACCCAAAAATTATTGCCATTTGAAATATAAAGGGATGTAGTTAAGCCCTGATCATCACTGCAAATGGCCATAGACGGTGATTTAGCTCCCGAAGTCTGACCGAGACCTGAAGGACCAATATTGATCCAGGATGGGTTCTCTGTGCTTCGCATGATGCCGTCGAGTGAATAAGCGTACACGATATCTGGATTTTCCCATTCGGGAAATACAAAATGAGGTGGCTGTTGGACGATCGGCGTAATCCAGGGATAAAAGTTCCGATCTCCGCGATCAGGTAAAAATGAAGGTGTAAATAAATTGCCACCATCACCGGAAGCCCACAAGTCACCGTTCTGTTTGCAAGCATAGACTTTCATATTATTAATTGAGTTAAATATATTATCCATGCCATCTCCTCCCAACACCCACAAAAAATCACCTGATGGATTTCTGAGAAAATGTCCATTGTCCTGAGCGCCTCCAATCAAGCGATCATCTGCATTATTGGTGCCACTGATTCGATAATATTCGTTGATGACCAACCCGTCACTTCTATTACTCCACGTACTGCCATTATCTGTGCTACGGTACACACCTCCGTCATTACAAAGCCATAGGTCTCCATTTAATGGATTCCGCTTTATGTTATGCTGATCCGAATGTATTGCAGTAGCAGTTACTTCATTTAGCGTAAC
>JAWXAW010000235.1:0-19289 GCA_034439675.1 Saprospiraceae bacterium
CGTGAGAACGTGAATACATGAGAACGTGAATACATGAGAACGTGAATACATGAGAACGTGAATACATGAGAACGTGAATACATGAGAACGTGAATACATGAGAACGTGCATACATGAGAACGTGAATACATGAGAACGTGAATACATGAGAACATGCATACATGAGAACGTGAATAAAAAAAAATAACGTAGGGGTTCAAAATTTTGAACCCCTACGTTATTTTTTTTTATTCTGTGTACTCCGTGCGAAATAAATCAATCCATCCTTTTACTCTTTGGCTTTCTTCCTTCGTGTTTCACAGCCGGATCATTTTCCACCAGTTCGAGATCCATCTGTCGGGCGGTCATATCGATTTTACGGATCCGGACTCTGACCGGTTGGCCGATGGTATATTTGTCGCCGGATCTTGATCCGGCGGTGTAAGGGGCAGTCAAATAAAATCCTCCTCCCATCGTGCGGAAAGAGATCATTCCCTCTGCTCTTGAGTCATCCAGCTCTACAAAGATTCCACTTTCGATAACTCCGGAAATCACACCGGAGAACTCCTGCCCTACCCTCTCTTTAAGGTATTCCATCTGTTTGTATTTGATGGACTCCCTTTCCGCAGTCATAGCCGCGCGTTCACGATCAGAGATATGCTTGCACCTTGCTTCGAGATTTGTTTTGTCTTCACGATGTATGGTGTGCAGGTTTGCATCTAAAATGCGATGCACCAATACATCCGAATATCGTCTGATCGGTGAAGTAAAGTGTGTATAAAAATCAAACGCAAGACCGTAGTGACCGATATTGTTAGTGGTGTAAATTGCTTTAGCCATTGTACGAATAGCCAATGGTTCCAGTAGTCTTAACTTCTCATCTTCCTTAGCAGCTTCTGCAAGTCGGTTGAACGATTTTGAAATCTGCTTTGGTGTATCAATCTGAAGGTTGAAGCCAAGCTCTTTTGCAAAACGCTGAAAGTCTATCAGCCTGTCAGGATCCGGCACATCATGCACCCTGTATGGAAATGGTATTTCCTGAGATTTACTTTTCTGGGCCATGAGTGTTGCCACTTCACGGTTAGCCAGCAACATAAAATCTTCAATCAGCAAATGGGCTTCCTTTCGCTCTTTAACAAAGATCTCCAGGGTCTGTCCAAGTTCATCAACTTTAAATTGTAGCTCATCCGTCTCAAACGTAATGGCTCCGTCTCTGAATCTCTTCTTACGCAGTGACCTTGCAATTGCAGTTAGTTTCTTCAATTCTTCTGCAAAAGGACCAACTCCGGCATCCATTACTTCCTGTGCTCCTTCGTAAGCGAACCGATGATCTGAAAAGATTACTGTCCGACCAAACCAACGATCCACTACTTTGTGATCTTCATCAATTTCGAAAACGGCTGAATAGCAAAGGCTTTCTTCATGAGGTCGAAGCGAGCAAAGCTCATTGGATAATTTTTCAGGGAGCATCGGACATACCCTGTCTACTAAATAAACCGAAGTGGATCGAAACAAGGCTTCTTTATCCAGGGCAGTACCCGGCTTGACATAATGGGAGACATCCGCAATATGCACGCCTACTTCCGTGTTCCCGTTTTCTAGCGTACGGATAGATAATGCATCATCAAAATCCTTAGCTGTTAAAGGGTCAATGGTGAATGTAGTAATGCCTCTGAAATCCCGACGTTTTGTGATTTCTTCTTCGGAGATTCCATCCGGCAATTGCAGACATTCGTCGAGCACTTCATCAGGCCATGCCAGATTAAATCCATTGTGAATTAAAATAGATTGCATCTCCAACTCATGACTTCCGGAAGCACCTAACAAATGGATAACCTCCCCGTTAGGAGATGATTGGCTCCAGTCTGTAATCTTGACGACGACCTTATCACCATCAACAGCTTCAGCCATTTTATCTATTGGGATGATGATATCAAACTGAATGTTCATCCTGTCAGGCACCAGCACAGCAAATTTCTTATACAGCTTAAGCGTACCAATGACTTGCTCAAGAGCACGTTTGACGATTGCCACTATTCTGCCTTCTGGCTTGCGGCCTTTTCTACCAGGTATTATATCTACCTGCACAATGTCTTTATGCATTGCACCCCCTGTAAATTTAGCCGGGACATAGATATCCTCTTCCATATCATCCATGATCACATAAGCTGATCCGGATCTGGTCATATCCACTCTGCCCTGGTGGACATTTTTTCCTGCTATAGCAATGGCTTTTGCTGGTCGCGGAGCGTCTGTTACTACTTTCGGTCTCATCAGAGAAGTATATGTCTCATCACCTGCTGTAGCGAGTTTACCTTGCTTGACCAGTGCATCTAATACACGTAATATATCAGCCTTGCCATTGGCAATCTTGAGTTTTTTAATCAACTGACGTGGTGTCCAGGAAGGGCTTTTACTTTGCTGAATCGTCTCAATAGCCAATGCCCGCAATTTAGCATAAGGCAATTTCTGGCCTTTGGGGTTTGCTATATGGAGTGATGATCCCGCTTTATTCTTCGTTGTCTTCTTCATTTATTTCGTACGTAATAATACCCGTGGGTAAAATTTCCATTTGGTATGTCTGTGTCTGTTCAGGATCCATACCTGCCGCCTCGGTCTGTGCCATCCCTTCCGCGATGACGATACTCATATCTTCATTGATGATGGCAACAGAATGCATTATTCCTTCTTCCTCATATCGCAAACCACCCACAATAGCATGACTCAGCGGATCACCATCTGCGGTGTACGTAGCGAGTATAAACTCATAGCGTAACACTCCTGCTTTCCAATAGATCATAGCATAATAATCCTTTGTCCCGGCGATACGACCATACGGCACATATTCGGTAAACTCATCCACCTCATCGCTCTCAAAAGGCAGGATATAGGCATCCTGTAGTACACCCGGCAGCGGCAATGGGTCTGAGGGAATCAGACCCATATCCGGCAAAAGGCTTAACGGAAGTTCCAATGGAGGGAAAAATTCAATAAATTCGGCAAACTGGGCCGTGGGAAGTCTTTTCACAAGACAAATTTATGGTTATAAACCCAACCCAGGCATAAATGATTTACGTCTATCCTTTTAAAAAAGGCAAATCTCACCACTTAATGACAAACTTCAGAGGGCATTATATTAGCATTATCGGTGCATTTGTACTGGCTTTTTCGGGGGGATGTACCCTTGATGAGCCTGCTGATTCTGACCATAACCCCGCTTTGACCCTTGAATACAGCCAAAATCTTTCACTTACTGATTTGTCATGGGATCCGGTCAACGTCACAGGTTTTAAAGAGTATATCATCCTTCAATCTTCTATACCTATCCCCAATAGTCCTACACCTGTGATCAATCAGGATGTCACCGTGCTCAAAAGGATCAATGACGTGGATGTCACCGGCATTTCCGTATCCACGATGCTGTTTAGCCCGCAGATTTGTTACAAATTGTATTGTGCTGTTAATGACCGGTTTTTATACTCGCCGACACTTTGTATCCAACAGGATATCGATGTGGTCAATGGTTTTTATGACAGAGCCTGCCATACAGCAGGCAAGGATGAAGCAGTCATGTTTGACCGGGTCAATAATGTTTTGTCTACCCTCAATTACAAAACGAGCATACTGACAAATTCGGTCACTAACATCTTTCTCAGTTTTCCATCCCTGGAAATGACTACGTGGGACAATGTGACCAATGTGTATGGTTTTGACCAATCTCCAGCGTGGCTTAGAAAATATAATTTTCCGGCCCTGACAGCTTCAAATTCAAAAAATTTTAACCAGATATTGTGGGCCGCCAATGTGCACAATCAATTTGTCTTTATAGTGACCGATGATTTCAGTAACAATTTCCAGGTGTTAAGTCGCAACAACTTAACCTTTCTGAATGGTACGCAAGCGATAACGGGTAATCAGAATATAGCTGTATTTGATGGTGATCCACTGACGGTGATCACGATAGGCACCTCCGCATCAAAAAAATATTCAATAGATGCTGATGGAAAAATTTCGGGCGGTGTTGATGTGCCTGCCCGGATTTTACAACCTGATTTGCAATCTACCTGTGCTGAAGGAAATGAATTATTTATCTGCGGCCGGGAAGGAAATATCATTAACAAAAACGGTGAGCCTATAGGATCACTCAATACGGATATCAATTCGACTATTATACTAAACCGCTTATCGTCTGACGAAAAGAAAGCGATATACGTCATCAACGACAATGGTTTCTTGCGACTTGAGATTGCAGACATTACCCAGCTGCCATTGATCACTATTTTGAAATCATATGACTTACCGGCTTTAAACTATGCTGATGTGATACCGGAAGATGAGATCATCTATCTTATAGGCACATCCTTTAACAGTAGTCAGCCTCAAACCACCATACTCCGATATCCGCTTTAAGCTATGGTCCGACGTATATTATATACTGCACTGTTTACAACACTCCTTGCCTTCAACGCATGGAGTCAATCAAATGATACGACCTATTATCATTGGAACCTGGGCATCAGTGCAGGGGACATTCTGCATGAACTTTTCAACGGGGAAAATCTCAACAAATCTTATCCTGCATTTGTGTTGGAGTATTCCGGTCAGCAGTATTCGGTTCAGGCGGGTTTCAGACCTGATTTTAACAAGACCAACACAGCACATGATGGATTTCTGGATAGTGAGGTTACAGATGTACTTTCTTTTTCCGGCAACCTGGCCATTACACGCCACATCTTCAATAGTAAAAACTGGCTCATCAAAGCTGGTGTCCAGTTTACAGGAGGATGGTCCAAAGAGGATATCACTGAAGACAGCGGATTTGATCGTGTGATCACACGGAGACTCCAATGGAATGCAGGCGTCGGGCCGGTCATCGACTTCAGGTATTTTGTTCATCCTCGCATCAGCCTGGGTACTGAAGCAAGTCTTATCTATTCGGTGAGCCGATCCGAACTACAACAAATCTTTACCAATTTCCCTGATTTCAATAATACAAAGGATACAGTAGAAGGTGATTCACTTGAAGTCATCGAACCTGCAACGATCTATCTGCGCTTTCATTTTTAAAAATTAATATGTATTTTTCATTCAAATCATACCCGATATGAAACCATTTCAAACCCTGTTGTCCCTCTGTTTACTCATCATATTGATATCCTGTCAAAAGGAATCATTTCAGACTAAAATCGAATATCCGGTTCTGCCGGAGACTTCTTACAGCTACAAACCAAACTGGGGCGGAATGCATAGCCACATGGTCGGACAGGACCTTGGAATCACAGATGCCGGTGCCACACTGGGAAGGGTGTTGTTTTATGACAAGATATTGTCTATTAATAATACTGTGTCTTGTGGATCATGTCACCTGCAATCTATTGGGTTTTCTGATCAGGTCAGGTTAAGTGATGGGATCGACAACCAGAAGACCGACCGCAATGCACCTCCTATCAGCAATCTGTACGATGATAATCTCTTATTTTGGGATGGCCGGGCTACGAGCCTTGATGACCTGGTATTACAACCCGTCCGAAATCATAAGGAAATGGGTATGGAGAACATGGACTTTCTGGTTGCCAAGATCAAAGCTGCTCCATATTATGAGGAGTTATTTTCTAAAGCGTATAGTAGCAATGAGGTAACCTCTGATCGTGTTGCAGATGCGATGACTCAGTTTGTCAAGAGTATGATCGGATGTGATAGTGAAATGGACCGTCAGCAAATAGCAGGACAGTCTTTGTCACCTCAGGCTGAGGCCGGAAGAAATATATTTTTTGGAAAAGGCAATTGTTACAATTGTCATTCAGGTCCCGACTTCAATGACCGTGGCGGATTCTTTTTCTTTGATCCTATCATCCCTCCTAATGGTGGGGGTTTCGGATGGGCACAGGACATTGCTGATATAGGTCTGGACAAGGAATATACAGATGTTGGAATGGGTGTTTTTGATGCCGCATTGGTAGGTGTATTCAAAATACCATCACTACGCAATGTTGCCTTGACTGCACCTTATATGCACGATGGACGTTTTGCTACGCTTGAGGATGTAATCAATCACTATGATTCAGGGATCAATAAATCACCAAACCTTGACAATGTATTCAGGAGCTGGGATACGGGTGACGCTATCAGGCTGGGTTTGGCTGAAGAGGAGAAATCTGCAATCGTGGCTTTCCTGCACACGCTCACCGACGAAAACTATATGAATGATTTAAGGTTTTCAGATCCATTTATACGATAACACCTTGAATATTAATAATTTAAGTTATTTTTGAGGAATAACATAATTTAACATTATAGATACGTTATTTCTATAATAAAATATCATATGTTTAGTATATTTGTAGCCAGATTACCACCTGGCTTTAGATTTGAAGTGGTCGGCATAACACCCAAATTCTCACCTTTTTGAAAAAAAAGGCGAAACACTCCCCAGATTTTATGTCAGGTGGTATTATTTTTTGCCCCGTTGCCCCTAAATCCCCTAGAGGGGACTTAAAGGGGACTTAAAGGAAAAAGATGCAGGTGGTCACCTGCATCTTTTTCTTTTTGGTACACTATGAAAGGAATTCGATACTGTCGTTAATAAACGAATTCATCTCTTCTCCTTTGAGCATACCTTGATTGAGTTTCGCTAATCGCAAGAGATAGGCAGCAAACTTTACCTTTTTCTCAGGACTCCGCATATTGAGCAGCTTGTCTGCGATCAACGGATGATTAGCATTGATGATGACCTGGTAATGACCCTCCATCTTGTCCATTCCTTCCATGCCTTGTAAAGCCTGCATTTCCTGCATACGTCTCATAAACTCAGGACGTGTGATCATCACCGGATGTCCTTCAGGAGACATCGGCCGCAGGATCAATTGATGTGCATTCACACCCGGCAGCCCTGCAAATAATTCCTTAACTTTTTCCTGTTCCTTTTCATTGAGCACTGATTCCTTGGTCTCTTCCTTTTGAATCAGGTGATCTGGTGTATCCGAATCAACACGCACAAAGGTCAGGTTCTCTCCCTTATATTCGAGCTGCTGAATAAAATGGTTGTCGATGATATGGTACAGATGCAACACATCGTACCCCATATCTGTAGCTTGCTTGATATAGGAAGTGTGTAACTCCGGAGAAGGCGTATACAAAGCCACCATCCGATCGTATTTATCGGTCTGGTTTACTTTGATCTTGTCTTTATATTCCTGTACGGTAAAATATTTCCCCTCCGTGTTTTTCAGCATCGCAAATTCAATTGCCTTTTCAGCGAACTTTTCATCTGTGATGATACCATATTTGACAAACACACCGATGTCATCCCATTTCTTCTCAAATCCCTCGCGGTCATCTTTGAATAATTTGGACAATCGCTCAGCCACCTTCTTGGTCATATACCCTGTGATCTTCTTGACGCTGGCATCACTCTGCAGGTAGCTTCGCGATACGTTAAGCGGAATATCAGGACTATCAATTACCCCATGCAACAAGGTGAGAAATTCAGGTACAATTTCCTTTACTTCATCTGTCACATAGACCTGGTTGCTGTACAGATGGATTTTATTCTTTTGCTGATCAAACTGGTTGCCGATTTTCGGGAAATACAGTATCCCTGTGAGATTAAAGGGGTAATCAATATTGAGATGGATCCAGAACATCGGATCCTGTGACATCGGGTAGAGTTGTTTGTAAAAATCGATGTAATCCTTGTCTGTCAATTTACCCGGTTTCTTTTTCCAAAGCGGGTGAGTGTCATTGATGACATTGGGCACCTGCTGCTCTATTTTCTTGCGGCCCTCCCCTTCTCCTTCATAGCGGATATCTGTCTTCATACCCATCTGGATAGGGAATGGCAAGAAGCTGCAGTATTTCTTCAGTAAGCCTTCAATGCGGTCATGCTCGAGAAATTCTTTGCTATCATCACTGATGTGAAGGATGATATCTGTCCCGCGTTCTTTACGGTCGTGGTCTTCCATTTCATATTCAGGGTTACCATCACATACCCAACGTACTGCTTTGGGAGTCTTCTTATAAGTGCGGGTGATGACCTCCACCTTGTCAGCGACCATAAAAGCAGAATAGAACCCGAGACCAAAATGTCCGATGATGTTGGTCTTGCCCTGATACTTTTTGACAAACTCCTCTGCACTGCTGAGCGCAAGCTGATTGAGGTACTTCTTTACCTCAGCTTCGGTCATACCAATCCCTCTGTCACTGATGGTAATCGTGCCTGCGGCCTTATCCACATTGACATGGATGGTCAGGTCGCCTAGCTCACCATCAATCTCTCCCGAGCCTGCAATGGCTTCCAGTTTGGAGGTGGCATCAATCGCATTGGAGATCAACTCTCTCAGGAAGATTTCATGGTCTGAGTAGAGGAATTTTTTGATGATCGGAAAAATATTTTCGGTCTGTACCGTGATATTACCTTTAGTCATAACTATTTGATTTTTAAAGCCTAATACGTCTAATCCTGCCTGTCAAAAGGTATGCCACGCCCCTTTTTCTGTCAAATTGTCGTATTAGCCGGACAAGGGAATGAAAGTTTGGCATTGAATGTGCTATACATAATGTCAATAGGGAACATCAAATGTAGATTTTCTCATTAAGACCGGTCCAAACAGGGGGGTTAGGATCGGTCTTTTTTTTTGTTCTTTTTTACCGGAAAAAAGAACCATACTTCGATCTCCTCTCTCACTTCCATTTGCTACAGCTCAGCATCCAAACCTCGTGGCCCAAAAAACTCGCCTTAAGTTCGGTACATCTGCAATTGGGTTCTGGTTTGCTTTCTCGCCAGGTGGTATTCCACTCACACCTCTTTTTGTCTTTATGGCCAAAAAGAGGCCTTCCTGTCTGCTCAAACAATTTTGGGCCACAGCATCAAAGCTTCGAAATGATTTTTCTAGACTTTAGTTTTGGGAATTCGGATCACCATTCATCATTCCCTCACCTCTCGTTAAAGCAACTCACCTTCAGATTATCCATAAGCAGCGATTGAGTTGAACCTGCATTCCATAAAGACATCACGCATCGGTCGAAGGGCTCTGACGGAACACGGACGTCGAAGAAAAGATGCGTCGAGACCTGATCCACAGGTAAGTGGCGCTGCACACGGATGAGATTAGTTTTGATAGGTTTTTCTCCCTGATAAAACTGAACGATCCATTGAGCATATTTCCAGACATCCCATTCTCTGGACTGAACAAGGAAGTCCGCTTCTACCCTGATCCATGGAGCACAACCAGCAGTGACAGGCAGTGTGACCGGACCATAAAATTGGTGCTCTGCATTCAGGCAAGTTGCCTTTCCCCCGGATGGCCATGCAATGGAACAAAAGACCGTATCCTGTTCGAAGTCGTTTTGAAAAACTGTATTCGCTGATAGAGGTGTGCCTTTGAAATATTCATTCGTCTCCAGCAACTTAAATAAGTCGCGATCAGGATTTATTCGTCCTACTACGTTGAGGAAATAGGCTCTGGTCATTTGACCTGCCTGGAAAAACCCGCCTTTATGCGCCTGATGTATCCACCAACCTGTATAATAGATATTGAGCGCGAGTATTCCGATCCACATCCATTTGCCGATTTTAGATTGAAGAAACCAACTGATCAGTGCAGCCAATGGAAATGCCATCAATGGATAAATCTGTATCAGGTTTCTTTGCCCCAGTCCGCCACCGCTTTCAAAATGGGACCAGCTCAAGGTGATGTAAATGGCCAGAATAGTGGTGATGAAAGTTGCCCAGAAAACAGTTCTGTGTTTCTTATATACACCATACCAACCAGGCATAGCCATCAGCATCAACGGCGTGTAAATCCACCAGCCAAGATTGACCCCCATGAGACCCCGCCATATTTTAGGATGCAGCCAGTTGAAGCCCTGGTCACCATAGCTGTAGACGATCCATTCTCCGGATGCATATTTCCAATAGCTGAGTTGTATGAACACGATCAGTCCGCTGATGATCACGGCTACTGCGCATTTCATCCAATGACTCAACACATACGTATAGCGCTCCTTCAAACTTGAAATACCCCACAACAATGGTATCAGTGTCCAAACAATCTCTGTTGGGCGGGTGAGTACTGCAAGCCCGAGAGAAACTCCGATACCGACTATAGAAGTCCAATCTGCTTGCTTATAAAACCTGATGGTGGAGAGGATAAGAACACACAGCAAGGTGAAAAGCCAGGTATGATTCATTCCATTGGTGATAGACGCATATTCCATCCAATGTGTCCCTACAGCCAGTGCCACAAGTGTCCAGGTGACAATAGTATCATCGAAATAAAAGAGTAATATTTTTCGCATCAGTACAAGTCCGAGAATAGAGAAAGCCAGACTCCCAAACCAAATGAAAAACTGATACGGCTTGCTATACCCGTCTGCAGGATAAGCACCAGTCATGATAGTGTATCCATGCGCCAGCAGGAAGAATGGAGAGAAAAGGACCGCCTGACCGATCGCATATTTATTGACCTTATTACCTGAGTTCTGATGCCCGAAGGCTTGATCATAAGCAGGGGACGGGAGATACTTTTGATTGATGTCATTCATCCAGTTTTGCTGCCGGATATCCTTATAGATAAAGATGGCGGGAAGGTAATGATAGTATCCACTGACATCCCAGCTGATGGTGGCTTCAGACCATGGTTTTTCCCACTTAGGATAATAGGAGAAGCCAAGGAAGAACCAAAGGATGGCGATAAAGTTGATGATGCGTGATGAGGTCATGTAGTGTAAATGTAAATCTTCTTTTGGGTAATAGACATAGGGCATAGGGCAGAATGAAAAGCACAAACTATATCTATAAAAAAGTGGACAAAGAATTAAGTTCAGTGGTATCACTGAATATGTACCAGACCTGGATTGGGAAGCAAATCTTGCCTCCCCGGGGATTGCATGCGAAAGGAAGAACGTGTGCGCAACACAGGGGGCGGGGGCAAAAAGCTGCGGAGGAAATGGATCAAAGGTTGAAAAGGTGAATTGATAATTGACAATTGAGGAGTATATTCAGATTAAAACTGCGCCTCTGCGTCTCTTCGCGTTATAAACAGCAGAGGTGCTAATTTTCTAAAAGCCCTGAAAGGGCGTTTAAGTATAAAAGGGGTTCAGCCCTTTTCGGGAGGGTCTTGCTATAAAAAGGCAGAAAAAAGAATATGGCTAGAATACCTTACTTGAAGATGTGTCAGAATTCCAATAATAGAAACTTTACTAAGGGATAGATGAAATACTTCCTTACCTCTATACACACTAAAAATCAAAAATCATTGTTATTTTATCACCCCTTAACTGCATAAAACCTAATAATGACAATTTCAACTCGATTGACCAAGACTTGCCACATCTATCTCCTTTGCATGCTTACCTGTTTTGGAAAGCTAAATGCACAAGCAGGAGAATACTACAGGCTAATTCATTTAGCAGAAAGCAAAGTCATCCTCGAAAAATATGATGAAGCCATTCCTTTGTATAATGATGCTTTTGCCAACCAACCCACGCCCTTCCTGAAAGATCTCCATAATGCACTTCTCTGTTCGATACGTATTGAGGACACAACTACCGCAAAGGCTATTATTGATGAAATAGTCAAATTTAATATAGATACAAATTTCTATTTTCGCAGCACAACGCTAGCTGATTTGCATGCTGCTGAAAATTTATATGTCTATTTCAAATCACGTATCAGAAAGAATGGAGTTCAAACAGGAACCCTATGCTACTTCTTCCAAAAACTATATGCCTTAGATCAGTCCATTCGTCAGGCGTGCAGAGAAATAAACACAAACTACTATGCCATATGTGGCGAGGAAATCAAACTCCTGGACTCCCTGAATCTACAAAGTCTTAACAACTATTTTACTTCTTATGGCGTGCCGAAGGATATTGATCTATGTCAAATAAATCCAAGCACATCCCCCTCTTATTTTATAGTAATAAAACACAATATGCAATGGGGACGGAACCCCCTTGATTCAATACTGTCAGAAGCTATTGTACATTACAAAACCCACCCGCAACTCTACAGCGATCTTGTGGATTATTACAATGAATCATATCTTAAACAACCGGCACTATATGGAATGGGGTACCACATAAAGCTTGGAAATCGCTTGTTTGTATTTGAAGTACCCGCCGAATTAAAGGCTGCCATTAATGCCAGCAGGCAGGCTATCTACCTGGATTCGATCGATGAATTTAACAACAAAGTGAAATTTCAATACCAACATCCTGAATTCATATTAGTATATCCTCAACTTCTGTTCACTTTAGACGCTGGTCCGGAAATGGAAAAAGAACTTGCTGAAAAGTGGAAGGATGCTGAAGTATTTAAAAACTAATCCACGTTGTTCACATCTGAGTATATTTATCATTCAATGTATTCTTTGAATCCATTTCCTATAACAATGACAGAACCTGGATTGATCTTAAAACGAATGAGGATATTACTCCTGCTTCCGATCATACTTGTGTCTACGATCACAAAGGGTCAATCCCTGGTCCGAAATGGAGATTTTGAAGGGCATACTGAGTTTGCGGATGGATTCTCTCCTTTCTATTATGGGATTGATCATTTGTGGAATTGGACAGTGTCAGGGTGGTTAATACATAGCTACTGTCATCTTGATCTTGAAAACAGAACCGATACTTTATTCAAAAAGGCGTTTTGTTGCGGCAATTCCATCAACCCTTATAGTGGAAAAGGTATGGTCAAACTAGGATATGCTGAAAGCTGTCATGATCTGATAAGGAATAGGAACGGATGTGCCAGCTATTTACATTCGAAACTTATTGAACCATTTGAAGTTGGCAGTATTTATGAAATCAAGATTTGGCTTTACCTTCACAGAGATCTCAATGAGGATCCCGAATTATTGACAAATATCGGTTTCTTCTTATCCCTAAAACCTGAACACCTTGATTTTGAGGAAATGTTAGCGGCTGAATATTACTTCAGTGATACTTTACCCAAGGGAGAATGGTTTGAGCTCAAGCGATATATCCGGGCGTTATGTCCACTTCAACATCTCACTATCGGTGCGTTTATGGATGCTGATTTTCCTTCACTACATAGATGGATTGATAATCCTACTCCATATTTCGTAGACGATGTAAGTGTCCTTAAAATACCAGAGGAAGATGTGCCCTTCACCATATCCCCTACTCCCTTTTGCAATTACTTTGAACGCCGGAAAAAGGAAGAAGAGATTAAAAAAGTAGATCAGGTCCATATACATTTTCAAACCAATGAATCGTTACTTGACAAAACAGCTATTTCAAAGTTGGATAGCTTTTATTTGAGTAAAGAAGGCCATGAAGGTCGGGCTTTTGTTTTATCGGGATACACGGACAACGAAGGAAGTGATAATGTCCGTTTATCCAATGACAGAGTCAATAGTGTACGTCAATATTTTGATTCTACGTATCACCTGGCCGATGAGCTGATGATCACTTTTGCCAAAGGCGTGGATACATTGGGAAATAATAAATCGGAAGCCGGACGAAAATTAAACCGAAGAGTAACTATTCAAAATTCAAACATTACGTCCTTTCAGGCGCTGTATAGAAAAGGGTTGGCGTGCGTGGCGTACAACAATATTTCGGAGGCAGGGCGCACGTTCAAAGCATGGATCAATACAGCACCAAGGGATAGAAAAATGACTGTATTACATGACCCAAGGTTAGCCCCCTTGAAACGTCTTCCGGTCTGGACATTTCTAACTGCAGAAGTTAAAAAAGCCTATTCGTATTATGGTCAACCGCGAAATGCATTTTTTCTTGACTCTTTATACTTCGAAGATCAGAAATACCGGACGTTTATTCCATACTACCTGACCGGATACATTGAGGGACTTGATACTTTTGATTTCTCCGAGTTAAATCTGGAATGGTCAGAAATCGAAGTCTTTGATTCAATCAATCATATCACCGCTATAGATTATCTAAACAAGAATGGGATGCCTAAAATATCCCAGGTAGGCCGCCGACAAGCCAAAACACTTGTGTGGATCATGCTCCACAATACAGACACTGCATTGATTGAAACCTATCTGCCTATCTTAAAAGCATATTGTCTCGAAGGTGAAGCTGAGTGGGACGTGTATGCCAATATGTTTGACAAACTCCAATTGCTTCATGAAGAACCGCAGCACTATGGCATGCAGTGGGTTTACATTAATCCTGAGCAAACACAACTGACCTATTACAAGCTGGACCACCTTGATGCCGTGAATGCGAGGAGACGATCAATCGGACTATCTATGATCACCGATCCAAATGAGGTCGTCCATGTGCGAAAAATAAAGCCCACATAGTGCTTTTACTTATTGAAATCCCCTACTTGTTATAAACAATTACCTAAAAATCACTAGCATTCTGAAAAAATTACTTTACACGCTACTTCTGTTCACTGCTTCACTTTCTGCACAGGATGAATTAAAACTTAAAGTTGAGCTGGGTGGATTAACCGATACAGAGAAAGTCTACAACTTTATCACTGAAAATTTTGTCGGAGTTATCGGCTGGCAATTCTCAATGGAGTTTGATGGCACTAAAATGAAGTATAAGGAAATACACAATCCCATACATCCCGGCCAAAGTTCAGGAAATTTTAATGAGCCTAATCCCGGTGAACTAATATCCGTCTGGATCGATTCGGATTTACAATCTAATGATTACCCCGATACCACTGTTTTGTTCCAGCTCGTTTTTGAAATTCTCGAACCGGAAGGCGCACTTCTTTGTTTTCTTGAATCCCATGAGTTTTTTGAATTTATCCTTGATGATGACTTTATCAACTTTGAATTCGCAGAAATTATCATCAGTGATGATTGCTATCAGGGTTTCTCCATTATACTCGAAACAACGGCTACAGAAAATCCAACAGCTTCAGGTATTGAACTGTTGAAGGATGTATTCCTCACCTCCACCGGTACTATTGCATTTACATCTAACTTTGATCAGGAACTAAGTATTTCCCTCTCAGATATGTCTGGTAAAGTCATTTCTACTTTTGCAAAAAAAGGATATGGTGATGGCAGACATACATTGAATTGCAATTCAATGACATCTGGTACATATGTGTTTAAGGTAGTGGCTGAAAATGGGGAGGAAGATGTGGTTAAGATGTTTGCTTATTAGGCTTTTACCCTCTATTTGATGGTTGCATGGCAGCCATAGGCTGCCTTTACATGTTGATTCATTAGACTATGTGGCGTTGATAGGGATTTTAAGCGGATGCTTAAAATAGCATGTTAGTACATCCACTTCGCCTGCCATCTGTCGATGTTTGAACAGTCACGATATTGAGGATCGATCATGATGTAGGTATTGGGGATATGGTCATCAACCCAGTCACTGAAGACTTCGTTACGTTTACTTTCCCGGGCTGCATCCTGTATACGGCTATAGTCTTGTTTAAGATTAGCCTGGTGCGGTGAAGTGCGTCCCTGAAGCTGTACGATCTTATAGGAATAATCTCCTTGTGGATTTCGGTACTCGATGGGTGGAGTGATCTCCCAAAGACTAAGTGTATCAATACTGAAGAAAATTTCACTGTCTACGTCTGCAGTTTCAAAGAAGGTGTTATTCGCCTTTGGATTGATTAAACGGCCATTGTTGCTGTGACTCTGAACCCGCTTGTCCCCAAATTTACGCACCCCATCCGCAAATGAAATGGAATCCCATACAATCAGATTCTTAACCGAATCAAGTTTGTTGCGCGTCAGCGAGAGATCAGCATCTGTTATCTTCGGACGTACAAGTATATGACGTGAGTGTATGGAGTTACCTCTGCGCTCCAGCAATTGTATAATGTGGTAACCAAACTCTGACTCGGTAATCTCTGAGGTCTGATTGATTTCAAGCTGAAATGCTGTTGCTTCAAATTCAGGAACGAAACTTCCACGGGTGGTCCATCCGAGATCACCACCTTCTCTGGCACTTCCGTCTTCTGAATATTTCCTGGCCAGTTCGGCAAAATCGGCACCGTCCTTCAATTGGTCCTTGACTTTTCCAATTTTTTCAAGCGCTTTATTCCGCTCTTCTCCATTGATCTCGGGAAACATCACAATCTCTGCCAGTTCAACCTCAGCATTGAAATAAGGCAGACTGTCCTTAGGTATTTTTCCAAAAAAAACTACTACTTCTGATGGGGTCACTTCCACTTTGTTCATGATCTCTCCCTGCATCTTGTCACCAAGCAGTTTGCGCAGCATATCTTCCTTCACCTGCTCCCTCATTTCACTCACCGTCTGTCCATACACTTCCTGAAACAATTTTCGGTCATTGTTCATATACCCCAGAATCTGGTTCATACGGGCATCAATTTCAGCCTCCACCTCATCATCCGTGACTTGCACACTGTCGATCTTTGCATAGTGGACCAGCATGGCCTGCGCCATCAGGCTTTCAAGGATTGTACATTGCTCTGTCTTTCCCGGGGTGGCCCTGCGCTCACGCATCATCGCCATCTGCTCCTCGACATCTGAATGGAATATCACTTCTCCTCCAACTTTGGCCACGATCTTATCCAGGATAATGGTTTCCTGCGCTACCACCCCAACTGCCCAAAGGCAAAAGAAAATGGTCGCCTGCAGCATGTATTTCAACTTGTTCATTCTGTATATATTTTGACCCGTTCATTTTGGATGTCCCGGTCGTAAATTTCCTTTTTAATCCGCTCCAGCAACTCAAGTTCGCGTTGGTGCAAGATAAATCTTGCTGCATGTTCCCGAATCCTTGCCAACGGTGCTATGTCTTGTTCATGATGGACCTCCAGGGGGTAGAGAAGATAAATAAAAACTCTGTCCTCACGGACTTCTCCACGATTAGAACGAATCCCGGCGGATGAAAGTGTACCCTCCGGGAAAAGTTGAACTACCATCTGCATCTCATGCCATTGGCTGGAATCCGGCCAGTTGGTTTTGGCATGTTTGTCGGTATAAGTCATGACATCCTGAAAATGTTGCTGGGGGAATGTCTTCCACCATTGCAGTATCTTATCTCCCCGAGCCAGTGGTTTCTGGAGCTTGAAATAATAGCATCTCAGGATACCCGCTTCAAGACGATGCTGCTCCTTATTGGCCTCATAATAATTGAGAAGGTCATTTTCGGTAATGACAGTGTCCAGTCTTTCTTCAAGTGTACGTTGTTCAAAAAAATGTCTTAACAGGGACTGCCGGTAATCTTCCAACAGTTTATTCATGTTGACTTCCTTTGGAAAGTTTTTTTCTGCTTCTACCAGGATAAGCCGATCACGTACCCAGTGCTCCGTAAGACTGCGCACTTGTTGTATGCTGTCTTCAGCATTTGCATAACCCTGAATCAGGTCTTTGATATCATCAAAGTAGAGCTTGTAATCAAAGACCTGCGCCAGCAATATGGGCTCCGGAGTGTTGTCACGGGGAACATTTGGTTTTTTACACGACATAGCTGCCGTCCAGAGGACAATCAAACATATGCCTGGGTAAAGAAGGCTTCTCATCCGGTGCAGTTGCAACTGCCTACTTTTTCACGAGGCTCATCAGCACAGCATCGTTCACCTGAACCGGATATTTAGCCTGCAACGCAGCCACCCAGTCTTTTTCAAGTTGGTCCTGGTAGTCAGCGATGATATATCCTCTGGCATCATCCATTGTCTTAGGAGTCGGTGGTATGATTTTTTCAACACTTACAAATCCTTTTCCATCAGGCAGATCCGCTTTTTGACCAGCAGCCCAGATGATGCCTTCAGGAAGTTGATCTTCTTTCTGATAGACTTTCCGTGTCACCTGCATGCCTATTCCCTTTTTGGTCGCCTTTTCAGCCACCACATTCAAAGGTTTTTTAGCAGCCCATTTCTTAATGGTAGAGAGCTGGCTCATAGAAGCAGAATCAAGTGTGACAGTGGCTATTTCCAGTCTTTCATCCCACATATAATCATTGCGATGAGCGGCGTGGAAAGTTTCAAGTCCGGTAGAATCCTTGCTTGCTTTATCCCACACGTTGATCTTGGTGGCTTCAAACAGCAGGATGCCTTCTTCGTATTCGCGCATGAGCGATTTAAACTCCGGATACTTATCAGCGAGATTCTTCTCTTCATAGAAAAGAGCCTTTTCGTTTACAAATTCCGTGTAGACTTTGTCAAATATTTCTGCGTTTGGTGTTCCCTTTGGCAGCCCCATGCGGGTTCGTGCGTTGTTGCGCACATAATTTCCAAAATCGATATTAGTGTACTTGTCACCACCCAGCGTCATGATAGTCGCTGGAGCAATGTCAGGCACCTGCCATTTGTAGGTCTGAAGATCTGCACCGGCAAGGCTTACAAATTGGTTATATACATTTTCATCCTTTGCGTATCCAGCTTCTTTCTTGATGCGGGCAACCATCGTCTGACGTGCAGAGGTGATGCGCTCATCGCGGCTGATCTGTGTTTCAATTTTCCGTTTGGCCTGCTCCAGTGTCAACGTAGGACGCTTGCGAGTTCTCTTGATGATGTGCCATCCAAGACGGGTGCGCACAGGTGCGGTATAATCACCATCATTTGCAAGCGCAAAAACTGCATCCTCAAATGATTTCTCATATTGATTGATTGCAATTGGACCGATAGCACCACCACGTTCTGCTGTGGCTTTATCTTCAGAAACTTTCTTAGCTTCTTCTTCAAATCTTTCGCCAGCCACGAGTTGGGCATATACAACATCAATTCTTGTTTTTACAGCCTTGTCATCACTGCCATCCGTTTTCACTCTGAGAAGGATGTGGGCGATATCCAACTCGCCACGTGCAGGGCGCTTGTTAGTCACTTTGACAACATGGTATCCAAGGCTTGTACGAATTGGCATTGAATACTTTCCAACCGGAGTATCGTATGCAGCTGTTTCGAAAGCATAGAAGCCATTTGGCAAGAGTGCTGTGACATAGCCGAGGTCACCACCTGTTTCTTTTGTAGGATTATCTTCTGAGGTCTGGCGCACTACAACATCCCATGACTCGGCAGCTTGGAGCCTTTTGTAGGCAGCTTGAATCTTGGTGTAAGCAGCCAATGTATCTGTGGCCACATTTGGATTTGTCTTGATGAGTATATGAGCCACCTGAACATCCTCCTGCATCCGGTTGTAGGCTTCTGTGACCAGGCGATCAGTGATTTCTTTGTCAGTCAGGTAGCTGTCTGCGAGTTGTTTGCGGTAGCCAGCCAGTTCTGTCTGGAGTTGGGGTATGGTATCAAGTCCCATGGCATAGGCTTCCCGGACTTTGAGTTTAAACTTGGTATAGAGTTCGAGGTATTCGCGGAGGCTTTTTTCCGTAAAATCAGCGTCATCGCGGTTGTTTTTGGCATAGATATA
>JAWXAW010000236.1:0-5073 GCA_034439675.1 Saprospiraceae bacterium
CAACGGTGATGACTTGAGTACAATTTGTTCCGTTACCACAGGCATCCGTTGCAGTCCAGGTTCTGGTGATGGTATATTCTTGAGGACATGCGCCACCTATTGTTACATCACCAAACGTAACCACTGGTGCAGGATCACAATTGTCTGTCGCACTCGTCAATCCGGTATTGGAAGGATCGGTGCTTTCATCGCATTCAATCGTTATATTGGCAGCACAAGTTGTGATCGTTGGTGGGGTACTGTCGTCTACGGTGATGATCTGTGTACAATTTGTTCCGTTACCGCATGCATCTGTTGCTGTCCAGGTTCTGGTGATTGTATATTCTTGTGGACATGCGCCGCCTACCGTGGCATCACTAAACGTGACTATGGGTGCAGGATCGCAATTGTCCGTCGCACTCGTCAATCCGGTAATGGAAGGATCAGTACTCTCGTCACATTCAATCGTTATATTGGCTGTACAGGTTGTAATGGTTGGAGGCGTGCTATCATCCACTATGATTGTCTGTATACAAGCTGTACTATTTCCACAATTGTCAGTAGCCGTCCAGGTCCTGGTGATTGAATACTCCTGAGCACAGGTCATGGAAGAAGCCGTAACATCATCATACGTTATGGCCAGGGCTGCATCGCAATTGTCAGTGGCTACAGCCAAACCGGTATTATCTGGCAACGTAGATTCACTACATTCAATAGTAAGGTTTGCAGGGCAGGTAATTGTTGGAATGGTCGTGTCCTCGAGATAAATGGTTTGAACACAATTGGCCGAATTGCCGCACTGATCTGTGGCAGTGTGTGTCCGCACAATCAATTGCGAACAAACTGGGTCAAACTGTTCAATACAGGCGAAAAATTCCACGATGGTTGAAGCACCTGAACCAAGTATACAATCGATTGAGTTTTGTTCAAAGGCAAAGATATCTCCGGCGGTAACATTGACAGTGGCAGTTCCAAACTGTACATCTGGGCCATTATCATCTGTTAGCTGAAAGAAGGTTCCGTTGAGATTATAGCCAAAAGGATCATAGAGGGGGCCATTAACATCACTTGTTATAAAATCCCAGTCAAATACTAATTGACCTGTGCTTGGTATAACAATTTGAAATAAAACGGATGCCCCATTCGGACATGGAATATTTCCATCAGGACTTTCAAGCATCACCATGGAGTCTCCCATTGGGATGACACTGCCACCAAAAAGTGCGATGGGCGTCCAGTTGTTTATATCATATACATCGTTAAACCCAAGAATTGGATTGTCGCATCCTATATCTGCAAATGAGTAGGTGATACTGTCCGTCGGACTGCAATTATCTGTTGCTGTTGGACTATCATTTGGCAGCGGATCTGAACACTCCATGGTCAGATCTGCAGGACATGTTATCACAGGTGGTGTAGTATCTATAATCTGGATTTCCTGACGGCAGAAGATGCTTGTGTTGCCACATGAATCAGTTCCAAACCAAATCCTGTCGATGGTATATTGTTGAGGACATGGTCCTGATTTTGGGATATCGATGTAGGTTACTTCCGGGGTTGGATCGCATGCATCAGAGGCGGTTGCCATACCTGTGTTAGAAGGATCTGTGCTTTCATCACACTGGATGGTAATAAACGGAGGGCAAATAAGTATTGGGGCCACCGTGTCAATCACGGTTATAACCTGAACGCAAGTATCACTTTCATTACAATCGTTTACAGCGATCCAGGTTCTGTTTATAGTATAGTTCTGTCCGCATTGGTCAAGCACGGTTTCATCTGTAAAATCTATAGTGAAATTTGTAATGCAACCTACAGTTGCTGTAGCTGATCCGGTATTTGAAGTATCCGTAGATGCAGTACAATCTAATGTGAGGTCAGCTGGACACACAATGACAGGAGCACAGAAAAGTGAACTACATTCTGTTTCAACAGGAATACCATAGGGCTGGGTTATTCCATTGCCTGTATACATCCAGTTAAACTGAACCACACTCTCTGTTGAAGGGCCTGACATAGCGGGGGGAGCATTTACCACAGTGATGACCACACCATCATCGCCGCCGAGATAACCACCATTGGCTGGATCCAACTCTAAATCCCACACGATCGGAGGGCAAAAATTACTACTGTCTGCTATTGGTCCTTCCACACTGAAACAAATCTGGAAAATTTTTGTCCAGCCTACTGTATCAATATAGATCGGAGGCTGGCTATTATCAACCAACTGAATGGCGCCATTGACCCAATCAGCAATGCCCGGAGCCGGAAATCCAAAGAAGGTAGTTCCAAATCCAGGAGGGCTTGTGAGGACGGAAGGCGGATCAGGAGCAACTGGTCCATATCCACCCTGAAAATCAGTGAAACTGTCCAGTTCCATAATGACGTCATTATAGAAAAATCGGACATTCATACCGAAGAGCTCGACGCTATCCAGATCCGTTTGAAATTCTACATCAAGGCAGTATTGACTGACGGAGCATTCATAGGTAGGGTTTGCTAAACGAACCGAAACATTCGGAATTTGCGCCATTGCCAGGTTACACAATCCCATTGCCATAATAAAGGCTATGGTGAGCACCTGGTTTGGTGTGTTAGTGTGGTTGTTCATTATGCTTAATTTCTTGTTCATGTGGGATTGTAATGGGTCAATGGGTAATCACTCAACCGATACCGGAGTTTAGTCGGTATATGCTGAATGTAATTGGGATTCTTAATAAAAATGCAATCATATAAAAACACGCTTTACGCTTCTTCATTTTAACTCAACTTACTGCTTGTTCACTTTAAAGTTCTTTAAAAACTTTTCAGGAAAACAATCATGCTAACACTCTCAATCAATTTCAACGAACAAACCTGATTTTGTTAGACCAAAATCAGGTATGCACCAATAGCAATAATTCTTGCTTCGTTAACATTTGCAAGAGAGTATCAAAACGACCCCGTCCTCTTCGGAGCAGGATAGGCCGTAAAAATAAACAAAATCCCTTTGAATACTGACTTTTCGGGCTTACATTTTCACTTCCTAAAGGCTCCTTACTACCATACGCGAGTGTGGTAAAATCGACATATGTAGAAAATTTGTTAATAAATTTTCTCTGTGCATCAGGCTGCTGTGAAATTTTTTGGCTTGGGGACGCCTTTACACTGCAGGTGAATTTTGATGAAAAAATCAATTTTAAAGGGCTTTTAGGCAAGAACCATCCTAAAAAGACAAAATCCTTCCAAATAAAGTCATTTGACCCCTTTGAAAGATTTAAAACCCTTAGGAAAAAGTAAAATCCTACCATATTCAATCCTATTATTTATCTATTCAATTTCGTATGCATTAATATGTATTATGTAATTATCTGTAATATAGATATTTAAAAAATATCAAACAGGTTAACATTCAATTAGGTTTCTAGGCAAATTCTATTCCATATTTGATTCGAACTTCCTACGAATTCGGGTATGAGGAACTTTAATACGCAAGTTTAAATAGATTATTCCTCAGGCTATTGAAAAAGCTAAAGCCGGAAAAGGTGCCAGCTGTCCTGATTATTTAAGGATACATTTAAAAGGCTTAATTACTCAATGACAATCTTTGTGACCAGGCTTTCTAAATCTGTTGTTACACAGACCAGATAAACTCCGGATGGCAGGCTGGATACATCCAAATTCGTGCCTGAATGGTCAAACTGCTTCTTGATTAAAATCTGGCCGGTAGGATCTAGTATGCGGACAATGCTTCCTGGTTCATCACTTTGCTGCAGAGAAATGGTAATCATTTCCTGATGAGAAGGATTAGGAAAAACGGAAAGGACTCCTTTTTTTAAGGTTCTTGGATTAGAAATAATGATGAGATTAGAATAAGAAAATCTTCCATCCTGATCTATTTGGCGTAACCGGTAATAATTCTTGCCCTGATCAGGCAACTCATCCAAAAAGTTATAATCTTCTGTATCCAAGTCGGAGCCAGTGGCTTCCAGATATGCTATTTTCTTCCAGGATGTCTTAGGCGTACTCCGCTCCACCTGAAAGCCTGAGACATTGATTTCCTGGTAGGTTTGCCATTGCAGTAGATTTCCTTCCTCTACTGCTTCCCCTTTAAAGGAAAGAAGGGTCAGCGGTAGTGTGCAATTGATATTGCTGCACACAGAATCTACAGGCTGTCCAAAAGGTGCTTGACCATTTCCAATATATTCCCAATTGAACTGGACTACATTTTCATCAGCCGACAAGGATTCATTATTCGGATCAGGGTCTACGATCGTCATCACGACACCGTCGTCCCCAGCAAGGAATCCCCCATTTAAGGGATTCTGTTCAAGGTCCCAGACTACAGACGGGCAGAAGGTGTCCAGATTGGCATTTGGATCATCCACCAGAAAGCAAATCTGAAATAACTTTGACCATTCGGCTGTATCAAGAATTATAGGAGGCGGACCCAAATTGACCAGTTGAATGGCGCCATTGACAAATTCAGCTGCCCCTGAAAAATTAAACAAGGCTGGTCCGGCTGGCTCACTTGTTGAAATGATTGGTGGATCTGGAACGACCGCGCCGTATCCTCCCTGATAATCCCTGAAATCTACAAATTCGAGTACATCATCGTCATAGAAAAAACGGACATTCATCCCAAACAACTCCTGATCCGTAATACCTGACCTGAATTCCACATCCAGGCAATACTCCTGCGTCACACAATCGTTCTGAGGATTTGCAAAACGAACGGTGATCACGGGTGTCTGACTATTCAGGGCATTATGGAAGAGCATCAATCCTGAAAGGATTGATAAAACCGTAAAATCCCAAAATGAACTCTTCAAGGTCATAAATAGCTTATCTAAACTAACACCTAGTACTTACAGCATGCTCACTCATTAATATCCTGCCGGATTCAACTACCTGCGCCGGCAAAGTATCTAATCATTTATGCCAGGTTTTCTTTATAGTGATATCTGGCTTTTCTTCTTGTACTGAAACGACAGTCCTGCGGGGGATTTAGATTATGCCCTGACTAAGGACATGGTGAACGTTTTGGAGGTATACTTATCCGTTTGAAGTTTGTAATAAATGACACTTGTCTCTGTCATCCATGGTTTTTGTTTA
>JAWXAW010000237.1:0-7276 GCA_034439675.1 Saprospiraceae bacterium
AAGCTCATAAACCTTTATAAGCCCATAAGCCTACATGTTTTGCCCTCGTTTATTTCGGCTACGCCTATAAACGATCCCTGTGTTCTTCAGTCGTTTGTTTCTGCGAAACTTCACGCTTCCGAAACCCCGGGATGTCGGAGGTATTTCAACAATCAACTCATAACCCTATCAACCTATCAACCTATAAACCTATAAACCCATTAACTCATAACCCTATCAACCTATCAACTCATAAACTAATAAACCCATAAACTAATAAACCACTACTTTTGTATCAACAATACGCACATGAGTAAAATAAAAATTGGATTGGTCCAGATGAGTTGCGTGGCTGACAAAGACACCAACCTGGCAAAGGCTATTGAAGGTGTTCGTGCCGCACATCAGAAAGGTGCTCAGATTGTATGCCTGCAGGAGTTATTCACCTCCCTGTATTTCTGCGATGAAGAAAATTATGACCATTTCGCTCTTGCGGAAGCCATACCAGGCCCTTCGTCTGAAACACTTGCTTCTATTGCTGCCGAACTGGGTGTGGTCATCATCGCTTCCTTGTTTGAAAAGAGGGCACAGGGATTATACCATAACACTACCGCTGTGTTGGATGCTGACGGCACCTATCTTGGGAAATACAGGAAGATGCACATACCCGATGATCCCCACTATTATGAAAAATTTTATTTCACGCCCGGAGACCTGGGGTATAAAGTTTTTAAAACAAAATTTGCTACGATTGGTGTCCTGATCTGCTGGGATCAATGGTATCCTGAAGCAGCCAGAATCACCTCCCTGATGGGCGCCGAAGTTTTATTTTATCCGACGGCTATCGGATGGGCCACATCACAGGATGCAGCTACCAATACTGAACAATACAATGCATGGCAAACCATCCAGCGCAGTCACGCTATAGCCAATGGGGTATATGTAGTGAGTGTGAATAGGGTTGGATTTGAACAGGATGGTCGTATGCAATTCTGGGGTGGATCTTTTGTTTCAAATCCATTTGGTTCTGTTGTGTACCAGGCTTCACACAAGCAGGAAGAAACCTCGGTGGTGGAAATAGATACTGAAAAAACAGATCAATACCGGACCCACTGGCCTTTCCTCAGGGATCGACGTATTGATTCCTATGAGCCCATTACAAGACGATATATAGATGAGTGAATTGAACCCGGCTGCAGCAGGTTATTATTTTCCTGCTGAATTTGCCCTGCATACCGCCACATGGCTTAGCTGGCCGCACAATCCAGATACATGGCCTGGTAAAATCTCTACCATCTATCCATCCTACGCCCGGTTTATAAAAATCCTGACAGCAGGTGAGTATGTACATATCAATGTTGCAGGCGAAAAGATGGAGCGCAGTGCCCGGGACATCCTGATGCAACATGATGTGCCGATGGAACGGGTTAAGTTTTTTCACAACCCTACCAATGATGCCTGGTGCAGGGATCATGGCCCCGCTTTCCTGATCAACCCGGAAAGCAGACAACCCAAAGTCATTGTTGATTGGGGACATAATGCCTGGGGTGGAAAATATCCGCCCTTCGATCTTGATGATGTGATCCCCACCCTGATTGGTGCTACCTATGATATTCCCGTTTACCATCCCGGCATCATCATGGAAGGAGGAAGCGTGGATTTTAACGGGGCTGGAACATTGATCACTTCTACCGCATGTCTGCTCAATCCTAACCGCAATCCTCACCTGACTAAAAGAGAGATTGAGCAATACCTCATAGATTATTATGGGGTCGAACACATTCTTTGGGTCGATGAAGGCATCATCGGTGATGATACCGACGGACACATTGATGACACGGTACGCTTTTTTAAGGAAGATTCAGTGATCACGGTCATAGAGCATAATAAACAGGATGAAAACTATGCTCTGCTCAAACATAATCTCAAGCAACTGCAGGAAATGAGGTTGCCGGATGACCGGGCACTGACGATTGTGGAGTTGCCTATGCCTGATCCTGTCTACTACAATGACCAGCGGCTGCCCGCTTCGTATGCCAATTTTTACATTTCTAATCTACATGTCATTGTTCCGACGTTTCGTAATAAAAGAGACCAGGAAGCCCTTGACATCCTCAAGGATTGTTTTCCGGAAAGAGAGGTTGTGGGTATCGATTCAACAGATATCATTTGGGGTCTTGGTAGTTTTCACTGCCTCAGTCAGCAAGAACCGGCGGTGTAAGAGATGATGGTTCGACTTAGCTCACCAACCGTAGATGGTTCGAAAACGCTCAGCAACCAAAATGAAGAGGGAGGATACCTTCATGAATCGAGGGTAAAGCGAGGTTGCCTGCCATTCATAAATGGCTGCAATGAAAAGGACTTACAAATAGTTTTTTTTATTTCTCATACATTATAAGTCGTGTCTGATTTTTTTCCTTCGCCTTAGCCTTAGCCTATTTTTTAAAAATAAAATAGACGGCGAGGAGCAGGAAAACAAAACCGATAAAATGATTAAACCTGAACGTTTCGTTTTTGAACACGAGCAGTGCAAAAACGGTAAAGATGATCAGTGTAATCACCTCCTGGATAACCTTCAACTGAATTAACGAAAAGGGGCCACCGTATTGCTGATATCCTAGCCGGTTTGCCGGCACCTGTGCGCAATATTCAAATAAGGCAATACCCCAACTGATCAGGATAATAGAAATCAGGCCGAGTTTATGAAAGCCTTTCATTTCGCCAAACTTCAGGTGACCGTACCAGGCAAGGGTCATGAAGATGTTGGAGAGCACTAGAAGTCCGATGCTAATAAGTCCGCGTGACATGGGTGTGAGTTAGGGAGAAAGTGAGAAAGTGAGATTGCAAAGATATCCAGATTCTATTTCCTTCATGAAAGGTATGGGTTCAAAATATTGAACCACTACATGGCGGAGGTATGGTCTAGGGCAAAAGAAAAGCGGCAAATTTGATTACCTGCCATTTATAAATGGCTACAAGATTTTTGTCATGTATATGATCTTTTTGACTTTTTGATCGCGAGGATTCTCTTTGCCCCTAAATCCCCTAAAGGGGACTTCATTTTATAATCACCATTTTAAGTCCTCTTTAGGAATTTAGGGGTATAAAAAAAGCCGCAAGCGGGTGCTTGCGGCCTTGTATAAAACTATATAGGTATGAAAGTAAGCCGTTATTGTTTTGATATCTGCTGAGTATAGAACTTGTCCCCTTGATTGACCGTAATGATGTAGTTGCCTTGTGGCAGATCCTTAATACTGATATCGTTCTGATAGGATCCGGATGCATTTTCGTTACGATCACTATAGACTACCTTGCCATTGACATCGGTGATCGCCACCGTTAAAGGGCCTGGTTTGGTATTGAATGAAAATGAAAATACGCCGTCAGATGGATTTGGGTAAATACGTGCGTCCTCGAGTTCGAGGGTTTGGACATCACTTAAACCATTAGGGTTATCTCTTGTGGATTGATCTGGATTAATCTCGGTTGGCACTTCAGGCTGACCACAATCTGATCTTGACATGTGCTCAAATCCTGGTATTTCTGACCAGCCTGTTAAATCTGCTTTTGCCTTGAGGGATTTTCCATCGCGGTCATATTTTACTGTGACCCGGTCACCTGGCCTGAAATGGGACAGTGCTGAAAATAATGTTGAAAAATCGCTCACTTCATAATTGTCAATATATCGGATGATATCCCCTTGCTGAAGCCCGGCTTCCTGAGCAGCACCCTTATCGATCAACCTGCTGATCTGTGCTCCGGAGAGTTCCCCTTTGGCATCAGCGTAAACACCTAAAGCTGCGCAATTGTAATTCCTTTCACCAACATTCACAAAACCGTATGCCCTTTGCTTTCCTAAATTGTCATGCCAGTAGCCCACATGGTCTTCTGTGATTACCTGATCATTGATGTCTTTGGTGATCACAATCACCTTGTCTTCATTTAGAGGTGTAGCCAGCGGATCGAGTGTTCCTTCAAAGGTTACATGGTCTCCTGCTGATCTGAATAGAAAAAGTCGTTCTCCTTCCACTTTCTGAATGTCGCCTTCCACCGTAACCTGTTGGATGATGTCAGGGTTGACCGCCATTTCTTGAAGCAGTTTCGCTGGTTCATCTCCTTCTGCAATCCAGGTTTCTGTTATGGTCTTGCCAGTATCGTCTACTTTTTTCGTGGTGATCGTGATACGTTTTGTGGTGTTATCCACGATAGTAGTGGATTGAGCTACTGCCGACAAGCTAAACAGTGCGCATAAAGCAATTAGTAAAGTTGCATGTTTCATAATGGAAGGTGATTGAATTGGGTTTAAACGGTTACGATTTCATTGAAAAGATAGCCCTAATACCTCCGGTTGTCAAGGCGTCGGAGCGTTTATTCGATAGACAGATGCATCCGGGAGACGAATTACATACGTTGTTTGCTCTTTGTCGTGAACTCCACCTTTGAATTGCCGGAGAGTTCGACGCCTTGTTGTTGCTGATAGAATTCCAGATACTTCTGGTGTATAACTTCTGGCATTTTTTCTCCGTTGATCTTCAGTTTTTCAGGCGTTAGCTGGACTTCAACTTCGGCACCTGGCTGTACAAGACCATCTTTAACCATTTCATCACTGAGGCTGAGACGAGGTCTTCCTAACCCATCTAGATCTTTCATTTCATCCATATGACTTCGTTCTCGTTCAATGGCACGTTGTGATTCCTCAGTCAAACGGTACTGATTTCCATTTATATCGCGCATGATTTCCTGTTGAATCTGTTCACGCTCAATAGCACGTTGTGATTCCTCTGTCAAACGGTACTGATTTCTATCTATATCGCGCATGATTTCCTTTTCGGCACGACTTCTGTCAGCTTGATGACGAAATTGATCTCGCCATTGGTTTTGTTGCGCACGCCAATCATCTGCTTGAGCCCTCCATTGTTCTGCCTGAACTTGCCATGCTTCCTCGTGTATTTTTCTTTCTTCGTCATTCATTTTCCCTTCTCCACGATAATAAAAAGAAGGACTGCCTTCCGCCCAACCCATTTGCGGAGAGCATATTATGGTTGAGTCCATGCCATTAATGATGATGATTTTCGTGTTTCCACCAGGCAAACTATCTGTCAATATCTTGAGGTTTCCAAGGCTCTCTCTTTCAAGTACAGCTAAATCTGATAAGTCGCCTGTCCAATTGAAATTAAGTCCGTTTAATGATTGCATCCATTCCAGGTTAGGCATTTCAGGAATTTCCGGCATCTCCGGGATTTCAAATCCTTCTATCATATATGGCATATCCGGAATCATTGGTATAGCAGGGATAGCAGGCATCATAAAATTGAAGCCCTTTGCACCAGGGGTTCCTTCAACGGCACCAAACAAATCATTAATGACCATATCATAAGCATCATAATCTGAGGGCTGAATTTCCTCGCCGTCAATTTTTAATTCCTTGATATCACCATTTTCCACTTCAACCATGATATCCTGGTCTTCGGTTTTTTTATGAATACGATAGATTCCTTCTGCAGGTATGGAATCCGTTTTTTCAGCGGTTACAGAGAGTGTTGTCAGTGGTTTTTTTACTTCGGTCGCAGGTTGCCCTGTGTTGGTATGACTGGTCAGTGTAAAGGCCAGGAAACATAATGTTGATAAGCTAAGCAGCACTGTTTTTTCCATTTGATTGTGATTTTTATATGGGAGATTTAGAATACGTTGAATACGGGCCAGCATGGCACCTTTATGGGAGGCAAATCCAACAGCCAACACAGGACCTTGCCGTGTTTGCATTTCCTGTACGGTCATCAGTGCTTTGGCATACCCCAGATGGTCGCCACACCATTTCACAGCCAGATCGTCAGCGCGGTTTTCACGCTCTGTTCTAACCATACCCGAAATCCACCAGGTGATCGGGTGATAATAAAACAAGGTTTCTATAAATGACTGGACCAGGTTAGACAAATAATCCCTCCGCACAATGTGGGCAAGTTCATGCGTTAAGATGGCTTCAACTTCTTTCGGTGATAATTGATTGATGATCCCCACCGGAAATAAAATGAGGGGCTTGAGATGTCCGATGGTCACGGGGGAATTGACCAAAGCAGATTCACCGGCTTTAGGATTTGTTTTTAGCCTGAGTCTGGAAATGATCTGATCCAATACGTCCTGAATTTGTGCCTCAGGCATGGTGGTCGTGTGCATATGTCTGACCCAACCAAGGCTAACCGCCAATCTAATCATGAGGAGGGTGACACCCCCGGACCAAATGGTGAGCATCATAGGCATTCGTACTTCGAGCCAGGCAGAAATTTTATCGGAAAACAAAACAGGCTCGGTGGTACCCACCAGAACCAATCTGCCAGTGATTTCTGTCAATCCCCTCGTGTCAGGCAACATGATGATAAAGGTGGCCAGAGCCATCACCACAATAAGCCAGAGCGCCAGGGTAGAAATGGTGTACCGGGTATGGGCGCTTCGTCCCGGGATTAGTCTCAGGAATACAAAAAGTATCAATCCGATCAGGGCAATTTGCCAGAGAGAATGGACAAAGGTCCATCCAAGCGCTTTGGTCCATTCGGACTGCATCCAGGAATTGGTTAGGTTCATGATGGTTTGTTTTTTTCGAGTTGATCAATAAGGGCTTTGATTTGAGCGAGTTCATCGGGTGTGGTCTTATGGTTGCCAAGAAGCTGAAGGGCGAGCTTGGAAGCCGAACCTTTGTAGGCTGCATGGAGGAAGCGATCTAAAAGTGCGGATTGGATTTTGCCTTCCCTGACTTCTGCCGTATAGACATGTGTCCGTTGAGAGTCATCGCGTCGCAGGAGTCCCTTTTCAAACATGATCTGCATGATCTTGAGGGTGGTCGTATAACCGATGGATTTGGCCTGGAGGTCGATGAGCTGGTCATTGACTTCCCGGACAGTTGATGGGCCTTTTTTCCATAGAATCTGGAGGATCTCCAGTTCGCCTTCGGTGGGTCTAATCTCGTTTGCCATAAGTATATACGAATCGTTTCGTATACAATAATAGGGAAAGGGCATGATTTAGTACGAAGGAGTTCGTATTTTAAGATAAAATTAACATCTGGATCGACGGAAGCTGTGATTTTGGGTGGATTTGTTGGTAGGTTGATATGTTTATGGGTTTAAGAGATTATGGCTTATAAGTTGATGGGTTTATACGTTGATAGGTTTATACGTTGATTGTGGAAATAACCAACATCCCAGGGTTTCGGAAGCGTGATGTTTCGCAGAAACAACCGACTGAAGAACACAGGGATCGTTTATTGGCGTAGCCGAAATAAACGAGGGCAAAATATGTAGGC
>JAWXAW010000238.1:0-2770 GCA_034439675.1 Saprospiraceae bacterium
AGGGGGAAAAAGAGGCAAAGACTTCAGAGGGTAAAGGGGTAAAAATCTATGCACTAAAAAACCTCCCCACATGCTCACACACAAACGCAATCTGATCATCTCCTAGATCAGGATGCATCGGCAGAGACAATACTTCCTTGCTCACCTTTTCCGTCTGCAACAAAGGTACACGACGACGTACTAGCTTATTGAAAGCAGCTTGCTCATGCATCGGCACCGGATAGTAGATCATCGATGGTATCTTTTGCTCCGCAAGATATTTTTGCAATTCATCACGGCGGCCATCCGTCACACGGATGGTATATTGATGGAACACATGTTCTGACCAGGCTACACGCGAAGGTGTGAGTATGTTTTCAATACCGGAGAGTTGAAGATCATATTTGTCTGCCACGGTGCGACGTTGCTGATTCCACTTATCAAGATGAGGCAGTTTCACATTCAAGATTGCGGCTTGCATGGAATCAAGTCTGCTGTTGATACCAATTATATCATGATAGTATCTCTTCTCCATCCCATGATTGGCCACCATCTTGAGTTTGTGGGCCAGGTGTTCATCTTTCGAAAACAGAGCACCACCATCCCCGTAGCAACCCAGATTTTTGGAAGGGTAGAAAGATGTGCAACCAATATGACCGATTGTCCCTGACATTTTTTTGCTTTCATCTGTCATGACGCATCTTGCTCCGATCGATTGCGCATTGTCTTCAATCACGTATAAGTCACGATTTTTGGCTATCGCCATGAGTGATTTCATATTGACACACTGCCCGAAGAGATGAACAGGTATGATTGCTTTGGTGCGTGGTGAAAGAGAAGCTTCGATATCTTCAATTTTCATCAGGAACGTCCGTGGATCCACATCCACGACAATTGGTTTTAGACCCAACAAAGCTATTACTTCCACGCTGGCTACAAAGGTGAAAGATGGTACGATCACTTCATCCCCCGGATCAAGCTCCAGTGCCATCAATGCTATCTGTAAAGCATCCGTGCCGTTTGCGCAGGCGATGACATGCGCTCAGTCGAGATAATTGCCCAGATCAGCTTCAAAGGATTTCACTTCCGGGCCCTGGATAAAGGCACCGCTTTCGATACATCCGATCACCCGTGCATCCAACTCTTTTTTGAGTTGTCTGTACTGACTCTGAAGGTCGACCATCTGAATAGGTTGCATAGGGTATTATTTAGGATAGATGATTTCCCTTCCGATACTGGAATAGAAAAAGTCGGCCGGGATATCCTCCAGGTCGTAAATATTGCGTCCGTCAAAAATGACAGGGGATTTCATGCTTGATTTGATTTTCTGGAAATCAGGGGTCCTGAATTCATTCCATTCTGTGACGATAGCAAGGGCATCAGCATCCTCCAGGACATCGTACATATCTGCTGTATACGTGACATCAGCACGGAAGGATTGCCTGAAATTTGGAATAGCTTCCGGGTCCGTTGCATACACTTCAGCACCTTCATTGAGCAGATCAGTGATGATATCGATAGCCGGAGCTTCCCTGACATCATCTGTATTTGGTTTAAAGGCCAGTCCCCAGATAGCAATACGACGTCCACGCAGATCACCGTGGAAATAGTCTAGTATTTTTTGAGCAAGAATATGTTTTTGCAAGCGGTTGACCTCCATTACAGCATCCAGAATTTTAAATTCGTAGTGATGCTCTTTAGAGGTGAGATGCAGGGCCTGCACATCTTTAGGAAAACAACTACCGCCATATCCGACGCCTGGAAATAGAAACCGTTTTCCGATACGTGTGTCGCTGCCGATACCTCTTCGTACGTGATCTACATTGGCACAGGTGCGTTCACATAAGTTTGCGATTTCATTCATAAAAGAAATGCGTGCTGCGAGATAGGCATTGGCCGCATATTTGGTCATTTCTGCAGAGCGCTCATCCATAAAGAGGATGGGATTGCCCTGGCGAACGAAGGGCTTATACAGCCGTTCCATCAATTGTTGTGCGCGTGGGGAAGAGACACCAATGACCACACGGTCAGGCTTCATAAAATCATCTACGGCGACCCCTTCGCGAAGAAATTCAGGATTGGATACCACATCAAAAAGTTCAGGAGCCAGGTTTTTCAGCATGACTTCACGCACTTTTTCGGAAGTGCCGACAGGAACAGTACTTTTATCCACAATCACTTTGTAATGGGTGATTATGTGGGACAGATCTTCTGCAACGCCAAGTATAAAAGAGAGGTCAGCCGACCCATCCATTCCGGGGGGTGTAGGCAGGGCGAGGAAAATGATCTGGGCATCTTTTATCCCATCCGCCAGGGAGGTTGTAAAATGCAACCGTCCTTGTTCACGACATCGGTCAAAGAGTACTTCCAGTCCGGGTTCAAAAATGGTAATCTTCCCTGCCTGGAGGCTGGCCACTTTATCGGCATTGTTATCTATACAGGTGACGTCATTGCCTGTTTCCGCAAAACAGGTTCCCGTCACCAGGCCAACATATCCGGTTCCAACTACAGCGATCTTCATAGGGGGACAAAGATAGGTAGCGGGGAGGACATCGAAGGATGAGGGGTGATCCTAATATTTTGAGGGCAATATGGAGGAAATGGAGGCTTTCCCTTTTTTCTTGTCAACAGTCAACAGTCAACAGCCAGCAGTCAATTGTTGAGTGTCAAATCTCGACTGAGGACTGTCGGCTGAAGACGGAATACAAAAGACTTATTACTAAAAACTATAAACTGAAGAATACAAACCCCAAAAACAGTAACTATGACAATTGAAAATTTAGGTGTTTCC
>JAWXAW010000239.1:0-11195 GCA_034439675.1 Saprospiraceae bacterium
AGGATGAGGCGAAGGATGAGGCGAAGGATAAGGAAATTGAACGATTGAAAAAAGAATTGGGAGAGAAGGACAAGGAGATCGAGCAACTGAAATCCGGAGGTCAGTGATAGGAAACTTGTTGCAGGAGCAAACTCCTGCAACGGCAAATATTCATAAATGATTAAAGAGATAGAGGTTGAAAATATTCAACCCCTATCTCTTTAATCATTTAAACCCTACCTCTTTTCCTTTTTTAGTTGAAGGTCCAGTATAAGAAATTCCCGATCTTTGGACCTCATTCAATTTATTGGACAATATATCAACGTATACCATGAGCAAGATCAGAATACTCGCCAATGACGGCATAGATGAAACAGGAAAGGCTATGCTTGAAAATGCAGGCTTTGAAGTCGTGACTACCCATTTTAAAGCGGAAGAACTCGAAGCACAGTTAAAGACCTTTGATGCCATCACCGTGCGCAGTGCAACACAGGTCCGTAAACCACTGATCGATGCATGTCCCAACCTGAAAGTGATCGGACGAGGTGGTGTGGGTATGGATAATATTGACGTTGCCTACGCCAGAGAAAAAGGATTAGGGGTGTATAATACACCTGCTGCATCCTCCAGATCCGTTGCTGAACTGGTTACCGGTCACGCGTTTACATTGATGCGTCAATTACATCTGGCTAACAGGGCAATGCCGTTGACAGGTAATACTGAATTTGCTAAACTGAAAAAACAATGTAGCGAAGGCAATGAACTACTGGGCAAAACCATGGGGATCATCGGTTTTGGACGTATCGGACAGGAAGTAGCACGAATTGCTTTAGGGCTGGGCATGAAAGTAGTCGCATCTGATCCTTTTGTTCAAAAAGCTACCATTGTGATCAGCGTGTATGGGACAAATCAAACCATTTCAGTGGATATCCAAACTACGGATACCCATGATCTTTTAAAACAATCAGATATCATCACCATACATATTCCAAAGGCCGACAAACCTGTGATAGGCAAGGAAGAATTAGTTGTACTCAGAAAGGGCGTGATTCTAATCAATACAGCGCGTGGCGGCGTTTTTGATGAAGACGCATTACTTGAAGGATTGAACTCCGGGCAAATTGGTGGCGCAGGCCTTGATGTATTCATTGGAGAACCAACACCGAGGGCTGATATCCTCGCGCATCCGAAGATTTCATTAACACCGCACGTTGGTGGTTCAACCGCAGAGGCGCAGGAGAATGTGGGAAGAGAATTGGCAGGGTTGATCATTGCTCATTTCAAGAAATAGAACACAAGATTATTAAGTGGTGGTAGTGCTATGTGTAGCTGCCTGACTTTGATTTGTTACCTGCCGCCAGCAGGTGGCTGTGATTGATTTTCAGATGAATTCGATTTTGTTTGATGCTCGAGACGCAGGTATAGCCTACGACGAGCATGATTGCAATTGCAAGGTCAAAAAACAGGTAGGGGTTCAAAATTTTGAACCCCTACCTGTTTTTTGACCTTGCACTCAAAATACTAAACCCCTACCTGTTTTAGATATTGCTAAATGTGTCTATGATTTTTACGGAGGATCTTGAGGAAATCATCCTCTTCCACAAGATCTGCACCCAGTGTGCGCATATGTGGTGTGTCCTGCTGGCAATCGATCCAGAGAAATCCTTTCTCTTCGAGTAGCTTAGCAAGATGAATAAAGCCAACTTTGGAGGCATTTGGCTTTTCGGCAAACATACTTTCACCGAAAAATATTCTTCCAAGCGCTATACCATATAATCCACCCACGAGCTTATCATTTTCCCAAACTTCCACAGAGTGGGCGTATCCCAGGCGATGCAAAACAGAATAACCTTCTATCATCTCCGGCATAATCCAAGTACCATCCTGCCCTACCCTTTTCACTGAGCTGCATCGATGTATGACCGTTGCAAAATCTTGATCAAAGGTGACTTTGTATTTCTTTTGGTTGATATAATTGCGCACTGAATGAGCTACATGCACGTCACCGGGTCTGACCATCAATCGTGGTGCAAGCCACCACCAAAGGATAGGCTGTCCCTCATGATACCAAGGGAAGATACCCCACCTGTACGCCAGTAAAAGCCTTTCGGGAGACAAGTCGCCACCTACAGCCATCAGGCCATCAGGATCGCGAAGGACAGGATGTGGAAATATCAGTTCGTCATCAAGGGAATATACAGGCATTCCGGATCAATCACCTGTTCACCTTCTCATGCTCGATGATCGCATTGAGGCCTCTGTCAGTCAGGGCATCTTTATAAGGCTTTAACTCCTCAAGTGTACCCAACTTAACACTTGCCCTGCCCTTTGTATGTACGATCCAGGCTAGTTGCTCGGATTGTTCATTGGTATGGTTGAGGACTTCCATAAAGCACTCTATCACCCAATCGAAAGTGTTATAGTCATCATTGAGGACGATGAGCTGTGTTTGTTCACCATCTGTGGTCAGCTCTTCAACAATTACATCTTCCTGTTCTTTGGAAAGGCTATCGTACAACATGGGAAATGTGATTTTTATGAATGATAATGTAATAATGGGCTTAAGCTATCTGAAAGTTACGAAGAGCATTTTGAATTGCATCAAAATCCGGAATTTTTCCTGCATCCTCAAGAATTTCTGCATAGCGGACGATACCTTCACCATCGATGACAAATGCTGCGCGCTTTCCTACTCCTTTCATATTATGACCAAATTGCTCATAAATGGCATCATAAGCCTTAATGGTGTCTTTGTTGAAGTCGGACAGTAGCGTAAAATTGAATTGATGATCCTCTTTATACCTGTTGAGACTTTGCGGTGTATCGATAGAGATACCCAGTACTTCAGTATCCAGTGCATTATAGACTTCCATTTCGTCACGGGTGGAGCACAATTCCCTGGTGCAGGTATTGGTGAAAGCCAATGGGAAAAAAAGGAGCACGACATTCCTACCCCTAAAGTCAGCCAGGTTGATTAACTGTTTTTCAGATGAGTAAAGAGAAAAGTCTGGAGCCTTATCGCCGATTCGAATGGACATGTTCAATGGATTGGGTTACTAACGAAGGGTTCGTCTATTTGTGTATACTTGTGCAAAGATAACAACAATTCCTCCGGTGAGTTTAAAACGGGCCTACATTGATCTCCATATTGCGGTGGTGCTGCTCGCTGGAACAGCCATCCTGGGTGATCTCATTTCGTTGTCGGCCAGTGCTTTAGTGTGGTGGCGAACGCTGATCGCCAGCCTCGGAGTTGGTTTGTTCCTGCTTGTGTCCGGAAGGCTCAACATGGGTTGGATAAGGGGCCAGCGCAAGCTATATCTCTTGGGGGGGATGGTGGCGATCCATTGGATCTGCTTCTTTGGATCCATCAAGCTGGCCAATGCTTCAACAGCCCTAATCTGTTTTGCTACAATATCCTTTTTTACTGCCATGATAGAGCCATGGATAACGGGTCGCAGACGGGAAACGCATGAAGTTGTATTTGGGCTCATGGTCATTCCGGGGATTGTTCTGATTGCCGGACGAGCGCAGGGAGAGGTGCTGATGGGAATCGTCCTCGGCATCACCGCTGCCCTGCTCTTGGCTATTTTTTCGAGTTATGAAAAAAAGTGGATTCACGAAGTTGATCCTGAGCATATGACGATGTTGCAGATGATCGGAGCATGGCTGACGATGTGTATATGGATTGGGGGAGAAAAACTCATCTTTGGTCTTGACCGATTTATACCCAGCACACAGGATTTCATTTATCTGCTAATCCTCGGACTGGTGTGTACCTGTGTCGCCTGGGTATTGTGCACCCGGGCGGTCCGTTCGGTCACGGCCTATGACTCCATCATGGTGATCAACCTCGAACCGGTGTATGGTATTATTATGGCCTTTCTCATCCTTAAGGACTTCAAAGAACTCAATACATCCTTTTATATCGGGGCTGGTATCATCCTGGCCTCTGTCATCATTCATCCTATCTGGCAATCCCGTTATGCTCGCGACTGAAATACAAAAATATACGGACGACTACAGCAATGTTCAAGATGCGATCCTAAATGAAGTGGAACGATCTACTCATCTACATACTATTGCTCCACAGATGCTTAGCGGCAGAGTCCAGGGAGCATTCCTGACCCTGATGACGTCGTTGCTTCAGGCAAGACATGTGTTAGAACTAGGAACATTCACTGGCTATGGAACGATATGTCTTGCCCGTGGGCTCTACAAATCTCCTGAAAGCAAGGTGGTCACTATCGAAGCGAACCCTGAGTTTTCATTCCTGATTAAAAAACACCTTACGATGGCCGGTGTAGAAAAAGAGGTAGAATGTTTGTTCGGGAGGGCGCAGGAACTAATCCTTCAAAGAAGTGAGACCTGGGATCTGGTCTTTATTGATGCTAACAAGCAGGAATACCTTGAATATTATGAAGCGGTCATTGATCGTGTGCGGCCCGGGGGGTTGATATTATCTGACAATGTATTGTGGAGCGGCAAAGTGGTTTTTGAACGGAATGATGTGGATGCCAGGGTTATACACAGGTACAATGAGATGTTGTTCAGGGATCCGAGGGTGACGGTATTGATGCTGCCGATTCGGGATGGGCTGAGTATTGCGCGAAGGGTGTAAAGGATTATTACCCTTCGTAATTTCTAGCTCCGCGAAATTCCTCTCCCCTGTGTTTCTCTACTTCGTTGCTTGCAGCAACGTGGCTCCGAAAACCCCGGGGACAATATGATATTAAAAGGTTATACGTTTAACTCCGGGATTGCGAAGCACACAGGTCGAACGAAGTTATATCTCGCCAAAACCGCAGCGGATAATCACCTTTTTGTTTTAAATCTTTCACTTTTATGCTGATCTTGCAAGCATCTTAACGTAGCTTTCTTTATGAAATTATTGTACGGGATTCCTGGAATGTGGTTACTCTTCTTAGGATGTATACACCAGGCAGACAATCCATTACTACCTGCACCATATGCTATTGAGGGTCGCGAGGCAGTGATTTATACGACAGCCGATAGTTCTTCATTTCGTCTGACCCAAACCGGTTCGAAAGCATTTCAAGTTGCCGGACAACCATTGGAAACGGAGGTAGCTATTTTTGTAAATCCAGCTAAAACGTTTCAGACATTCATGGGCATTGGTGGTGCTATTACTGATGCCACAGCTGAGGTATTTGCGACATTGCCATTGGACAAGCAACAAGCATTTTTAAAATCCTACTTTGACAAAGATGAAGGAATTGGATACTCCCTCATTCGAACCTCCATCCATAGTTGTGATTTTAGTAAGGAGAGTTATACCTATGTTAGTGATGAAGACAAAGCGCTAGGTACATTCAATATTGAACACGATAAAAAATACCGGATTCCGCTGATCAAAAAAATCATTGAAACTGCAGGGGGAAAAATTCCGCTCTATGTAAGCCCATGGAGCCCGCCTGCATTTATGAAAGACAATCAGAATATGCTGCGTGGTGGCAAACTCTTGCCCGAATTTTATCCATCGTGGGCAACGTACTATACAAAGTTTATCAAAGCATACGAAGGCTTAGACATTCCTATCTGGGGTTTAACTATTCAGAATGAACCTATGGCCACACAAAAATGGGAGTCCTGCATTTATACAGCGGAAGAAGAGCGTGACTTTTTAAAAAACCATTTGGGTCCTACATTGGCAAAGGAAGGATTGGGCGAGAAAAAAATTATTGTTTGGGATCACAACAGGGACCTCATCAATCACCGGGCAGATATCATCTTCAGTGATCCTGAGGCTTCAAAGTATGCCTGGGGGATTGGCTTTCACTGGTATGAAACCTGGACGGGAGGAGAACCAATGTTTAACAATCTGGATCAGATCAAGGAATCGTATCCGGAAAAGAACCTGATATTTACCGAAGGATGTAACGAGAAGTTTGATGAAACCAAATACCAATATTGGCCGAATGCTGAGCGGTATGGAAAATCAATGATCAATGATTTCAACCAGGGCACAGTGGCCTGGACAGATTGGAATATTCTACTCGATGAAACCGGTGGCCCTAACCATGTAAACAATCTCTGCTTTGCACCGGTACATGCGGATACCCGAACAGGCGAGCTTATTTACACCCCCTCTTATTATTATATCGGGCATTTTTCAAAATTCATTCGCCCGAATGCAAAACGAGTAGGCACTGCATCCAGCCGGAGCGTCTTGCTGAGTACATCGTTCAGGAACGAAGATGGTCAGATGGCTACTATCGTGATGAACCTGACGGACATACCTGTCACGTACAAACTCTATGTGGGATCACAGGCTATTGAAGAGGTGATCATGGGCCATGCTATACAAACGGTGGTTTATTGAGGTTTATAGGTTGATTGGTTTATAGGTTGATTGGTTTATAGGTTGATTGGTTTATAGGTTGATTGGTTTATAGGTTTATGGGTTTATAGGTTTATGGGTTTATGGGTTTATGGGTTTATTCGCTCAGGAGATTAGAGGGTTAGGAGGTTAGGGGCTTAGGAGGTTAGGAGGTTACCATCGTGTCGTTTCGGCTTCGCTCTACGACCGGAATATTTACCCATGACACAGTGTGATAAGTTAGTGCTCATTCGAATGACATTACACGTGTCGTTTCGGCTTCGCTCAACGCCTTTCGGGATTTCCAACTTCAATCACGAAGACGTTGAGCGAAGTCGAAACGTCATTCTGCAGAATCATATTCTACTTTAAAACCAAAAATATAATCTGTGTTCCGAGTAAAACTCCCAGTCGTAGAGCGGAGCCGAAACGACAATGCCGAAATCAATGTGCCCTACCGCACTCCATTGTAAAATCAGAAGTGCGTTTATTGTCCTTGATGGTACAATAAACGCACTCACCATTTTATATTTTATCTGACGATCGTGATCCTTCTGACAGAAACCCCTTTCTCTCCAATAAATTGAAACTGGTACGTGGCGGGTGTCAGTGAAGTTGTCGCAACTGAATACTTCGTAACGCCGGCTCCGAGTGGACGTGTCATCACCAGGCTGCCTGTGGAATTAGTAACATGGAGTTGAATATTATCTGCGAAAGCCTGGCCGAACTCAATGGTGACTTCATCTGCAGCAGGATTTGGATATAACTTCAATCCAAACAGTTCTTCAGGACCTTGTGATGATGTTGTATTGCCCACTTCAAAAGTCTGGCGATAGGTGCTGAAACAACTTCCATTAGAAACGGTCAGTTCGATTTCATATACGCCGGCTTCAAGGTAAGTATGTTCAGGGTTTTGGGTATTGTCTACCGGAGATCCATCTCCAAAATTCCATGCCCATGAAACCGGATTGCCGGAAGATATATCGGTAAATGAAGCAGTCAGATCAATGGCTGAAGCAAGAAAACCGGCAAACGGACCTGGTTCCACGGAGACAGGCACTTCCAACGAAGCACTCACACAGGTAGCTTCCTGTACCTTCCAATCGTAGAAATAATAATAGAAATTCAATTCATCTCCTGTTGCATTAGAGCTATAAATTGAAATCAGATTATCTATCTCATATGGATAATTGGCGCCCGCATTGTTACGGAATAAATTCTGGCTTAGGTTAGCAAGACTATACCGACCCGGTAGTGGAATATCGAGGTTGAGCGTCACTCTATTTTGTCCATTCGTTAAAGAGACTGTCACGGCCTGCAGTTCGACACTATTCTCATCATAGAGTCGTATCGTACGCTCACCTGCACCTTGTGCGTATACAAGTACAGAAATGAGTTTTAAGGGTACAAAAGTTTCAAACAGGAGCTTGCCTTCGAAACCGGTGTTGTGATTTCCTCCGCCTGCAAAATTATTCGTTTCCGGTCCTACACTACCTGCAGGCTTGTCGTCTGATTGGATCACCGTATAGGTGACTGGTGATGAAAGTGTTGGCGTCAAAAAAGATTTTCCAGTAAATACGACTGTGTCACCTACACTCCAGATGGCTGTTTTACCACCCAATACATCTGCATGCAGTACAACACTACTCCCTTCACAAACAACCAAATTGCCTGTGACGGTCGGAATCGGCAAATCTGAATAGTTGACGGCAAGCAGGAAGGTATCAGCACCAACATTATTGGTCACGATCAAAGTGACTGTGTATTGGCCAGGCTCAGAATAGCTATGGGTAGGATTAGGAAGATCACTTATTTCACCATCACCAAAATCCCATGCATAGAACTGTGGTATATCTGTGGATAAATCCAAAAACGAAAACTTACCAAAACAATTAGTCGTATCGCTTACTGCAAATTGTGCTGTGGGTGCGGTTGTTGCGATCAGACAGGTATTAGGAATAGTAAAATCCTCTGTCTGGTCATTAGAACTTTCAGCACTTCCCTGCATAGCATCTGCACCCATGCCTCTTCTGGCAAATACTTCCCATAGCTGACAAGTGTGTGCTCCTGCGTAAAGTAATTCGTCTGCTGCTAAAATGCCATTACGGGCATCAATATAGCCAGGTATGCAACCTTGCAATTTCATGCCTTCAATGACGAGTCGCATCGCTGTATGATTACCCCCATTGCCATTAAACCAATCAGGATCAAATCCTTCTGACTCGATTAGTTTCCAGGTAAGATCCCAGATCGTTTGACTCCATATTTCACCGATAGCATGAGGGCCAAAACTACTTGCCACATCCCCATACGTTAAAGGATTGATAGACATGTCTGTTGAATAAGGATAACGGCGGATACCCAGGCCGGCTTCTTCATCCTTTACATAGGTGCCAATACCGCGGGCATCAGCTCCGGAATCACCAGGTTCAATAGTCAAAATCAAACATAACCAATCACTCCAGCCTTCCCCTCCTTGTTCTGCGTGTCCCAGGCAATTTGGGTCTGACGGGCCACCGGTAAGGCGGTTTGAAAGCCCATGGCCATACTCATGCGCAATGATGCCATTATCGAGTGAGCCATCCCGTACAGCGGGTGTAAGGGCAAGCGTGATCTCAACACTATCACCTGATATCAGGATCGACTTGATCATTTCACCATCTGCCTTGGATACCATTACTGCAGGAATGTTGGTGCCACCTGATCCCCCCATAGCAATAGGAGGAGTGTCCAGCGTATTGACCACGATGACGCCAATAGCACCAGCGAGTTCGGCGGCAATGGCCTTTTCCAGATATGGACAATCGCCCCGATCGAGAATAGCAATCTTGCCTACCAGATCAACTTGATTAAGAATAGAATCACAAGCGTTTGAAGAAGGATCTACGGCGTCAACGACCAGCGCTGCGTATCCACTTACCGGCATATCCAGCGAAGGACCAAAGGTAGCGGGTACGGCAACATAGTATCCCGCGACACTGTCCGGAGAATGCAAGCGCATGGTAGCCTTTGTTTCAACATTCCACATGTACATCTGCATTCTGCCATTAGCGCCATCTTCAGGGGTATAAAAATTTGCATTGTCAAGACCTCCACCATCCTGGCCTTCTGCCACGACATAGTCAAAGCCAAACCCATTAGCTGTGTAATTTGTCTGCTGGAAATTGCCTGCAGGTTCATCAAAGCCATGTGCAAACAAAATATCATGAATCATATTGTTCATGTAAAACAAATTGGTCAGTGTGGGATCCTGGTTTTGAATTGTTGACTGCGCGAGATCGATCGGAAAATCGAAATTCAGATTAGCACCTCCGTCAGGAGAATACCCGGGGAAATCCAAATTATTAATATCCTCATACGCATAGACGTTGTTACCACGGGTGATCGTGAATTCAGCACCCTCCGCACCATCCGTATCATGCCATCCGAATGGAGAAGCAACAGTTGAATGTGGGTTGGTCAGCAGCTGAGGATCGCCAAAAGACGGTGCTTCGACAGGCAATGGAAAAACATAGTATTTACCAGAATCCGATTGCATGGAAACGACAGGCTGAGGTACCGATGGAATCAGATCATCTTGCTCGCATAAAACGTCATGTTGATGATCTCCTTTAAAACTACAATAGGTTGTCCAGTTGTTTTTTTCAATAAAGCTTCCACTAAGTGCATCGAGGCGAACGTTCCAGGCATCTGCAGTGCCGATTGGATGAATGATGACGTTCCAGGCTAATTGCAGTGATTCACTGCCGAAAACCAGTACCAGTTCCACCTTGATATCTTCCTTTGAAATGCCGGCGTTGCTGAACACATACCGGAGGCGGTTTTGTTCCTTTTGCAGCAGCTGGGGAGACTCGGGATTTTTCAGACCAAGATGACGGGCTGCTAATTCAATTGCCTGTTCCTGCGTGATGGAAGGGGTGACCGCATTGGCTTTTTTTGCTGCATTCGGGTGAAACCGGTTAGCAAAATGGACCACTTTGCCATCACGGATTGCCATACTGCTGACGGCGTTAAAGATGCGGATGTCACCTACTTGTTGCGTCAGGTAGGTATAGGTGACTCCGGTTTGTTCGTTGTCGTACTGGTCAGAAATTGTATAGTTGCCGACATCTGTATCAGATAATTGCCATTGGGCTCTCTCCAGGCGGAGATAAGTGTTGATGGTAGACTGGAAACGCTGCGCACCAGCTGAAAAGGAGGTGCTGATCAGCAGGAGTAAGAGAGCTGATCTAAATGTATATAATGGTCTGATCATAAGTGAGTTGGATCGGATTTGAACCTGAAAAAAATCTTTAGTTAAAAGCAGGCTGCTAAAATACTGCCTTTTTCAGTTTTGGGACGGAAAAATAAGGGAAGGCATCCGTTGCTGGTGGTGGGGAAACCAAGCCAGCGGCGACAGTGAGGGGAGGAAGGGAGCAAGGGACGAAAGGATGAAGGGATGAAGGGATCAAAGGGAGGAAAAAACCAACTGTGTCTCCCGCTACGATCGTCAATTCAATTGGCGGGATCCTTGCCCTGTGCGGAAGAAATTTCGTTGATGTAAACCAATACCTGCCATTGAAAACGGCTCAATTGATTAGTACCTGAAACATGCTTTTTTTGATCTGACGTACGCGGATGCTTCGACCTGCTATCCCTCATCCTACTGCGACAGCGCAAGAGTGCCTACTCACTACTCACTGCTCACAACTCACTTATCTCATTCCCCCTTCACCACTTTCATACTCGTCATCTTACCATCGGCCTCTTGCACGGTGCAGATATACATACCAACTGGCAGGTCATCGAGTTGCAGTGTAATCGGTAATGGAATCCTACCCGTATTAAGTACTTCTATCCCTTGTAAATCAGTGATGATCACTGCCCCGGATGTAAACCC
>JAWXAW010000240.1:0-3011 GCA_034439675.1 Saprospiraceae bacterium
TGAGCGGAGCCGAAGTGACCATGCCCTCATCCCCAAAAGGTAATTCTACCTAGCAATATAAACGAGAATACTCCGGTCACTGAGCGGAGCCGAAGTGACGCTCCTTTATTCGACTACCACTTTCCTTATCTTGATCACATTGACCATATCCAACACTTTAATAATCGGATAGACTGGGTCAAACTCAAACTTTTTCACAGCAAAATTTGCACGGCCACCATATTTGTGATGATTGTTGTGCAATCCTTCGCCCAGCATGAGGATGTCAACAGGGAAAAGATTACGCGAGGTGTCTTTCATTTTAAAATTGATGTATCCTAGTGTATGAGCAAACCAATTGATGATCACCCCATGAAAAGGGCCCATCACAGCATGTATGAGGATCAATGGATATAACCACCATGGTGCATCAAGGGCAAAATAGATCAGCACATAGATAGCGACCCAGAGGAGGCGCACATACCCGTTGGAAGCAAAGCGGTCAAACTTATCCCAATCAGGTAAATCTTTTGTAAATATTGGATCTACCTCCACTGTTCGCTCAAAGATGTTCAGATAGGTATTCCTGGTACGCCACATCATAGCAAACAGGTTAGCATCATATTTTGGCGAATGTGGATCTAATTCGGTATCTGCGTAGGCATGATGCATCCTGTGCATGATCGCATATGCTCTCGGACTTAGGTATGAAGCACCTTGAAAAACAAAGGAAAGCACATAAAATAATTTTTCCACACCCTTATTCATGGTAAACATGCGATGAGCGGCATATCTGTGGTTGAAAAAGGTCTGTGTAAACAGCGACAGGTACCAGTGTGCACCTAAAACAGCTAAAACCCACATAAACTCCTGATTTTATTATAAAAATACGAATGAAGAATGCAAAGATATTTGAAACTGACCAATTTCAAAGTATTAACTATGCAAATAAAAGACGAAGTAGCATGAAAATATACCTGAGGAGAACCAACCAGTCAGTCCTTTTTGAAGCTACGAATGAGCGCGGACATACTGTAAACATTGAAGGAAGCAGGAATATAGGCGGTGAGGACTCCGCTCCCTCACCCACGGAGCTCCTTTTGATGAGCCAAGCGGGTTGCACCGCCATAGATGTAGTCGAATTGTTAAAAAAAATGCGTCAACCCCTCAAACACATTGAAATAGAGACGGAAGGCTTCAGAGCGCAGGATCAGATACCCAAAATCTTCACGCACATCCACCTTCATTACAAACTATATGGTCAGGTTCAACCTGAAAAAGCAGAAAAGGCCATTTCCATGTCTCTTGAAAAATACTGCACTGTGAGTAAAATGATTGATCAGGTGGCACGACTTACCCATAGTTTTGAAGTGATTGATCATTATGATCCCGAATCGCTATAGGGCATATTAACCACAGACAATCTTTAAGGGCAAGGTAAACTTTACGGGCACGCTGCGTCTAGGGGTCCCCGGAATCCACTTGTATTTTTCCTACATGACAGTTATCACCCGGATGGCTTCTTCTTCACATCCATATCCAATGCTGGAAGTCACTTTGATCTCCTCTATATGGCCTTCAGCGTTGACTTCAAATTGGGTTATCACCTGATCCGTAATTTTAAATCTTTTGGCATCAGCAGGGCAGCGAAGTTCTGAATAAATAAATTTGTACATCTCCTCTATCCCACCTGGAAATGAAGGCAATCGCTCTACAGGTTTTACATGAGTACTGTCTTCCTGAGCGTTTGCATGTCCGATGGCAACAATAGATAATAGCGCAATAAGAATGATAAACTTCATGATGGAGTGATTGAGCATGGTGATTATTGTAATACAAATTTGATCGGTAGGGTAAACATGGCCTTTACAGGTTCGCCATTTGGTTTAGCAGGATTCCATTTATGGGCTGTGTTCATTGAGGTGATCACGCGAATTGCCTCTTCATCGCAGCCACTAATAAAACCATCCAACAGTTGTTTTGTATTTTTGGAGAAATAATGGTGAAGTATTAAAAGTACAATAATTATGAAAAGAAGGTCTTTCGTTCAATCAGGTAGTTTCGCCCTTGCTTTGTCAGCCCTTCCATCCTGGACCTCTATGGTAAATCTCCCTGCATTTCAAATGAAACTCCTCCGCCGCAATGTCGGCTTCTTTACTGAAAAGGGAGGTACCATCGGCTGGCTCATCCAGCCGGATGGCATCGTCGTGGTTGATTCGCAATGGAAAGAACAATCACAACACCTCCTGGAGGAAATAGGAAAGCAACAACCCGGACCTGTGCAGTTGCTGATCAATACACATCACCATGGAGATCACACATCCGGCAATATCGCTTTCAAAGGTATCAGCAAGCACATCCTGGCGCACGAAAATTCTAAGACCAATCAACTCACCGCGGCACAAAAAAATAACAATGTAGCAGATCAGCTTTTTCCGGATCTGACCTACAAAGACCGATGGCAACAATCCATCGGTGACGAAACAATTGATATTCAATACCTGGGCCCTGCACACACCAATGGGGACAGCATCATCCATTTTCAGCAAGCCAATGTCGTTCACTGTGGTGACCTGATTTTTAACAGACGTTATCCGTATATAGATAAATCAACAGGAGCTTCGATCGAAAACTGGATTGAAATCCTCCAGCAGATGCAATCCTATTTCGACAACGACACCCTTTTTATTTTCGGCCATTGCCGCGAAGGCTTCGAAGTGACCGGCAATAAAAATGATCTTGCAGCCTTTGCTGATTATCTTACCGCTTTACTTGAGTTTGTAGCAAGTGAAATCAAATCCGGAAAATCCAAAGAACAAATCATGATGACTACAGCTATCCCCGGAGCCCCACAATGGACCGGCGATGGTATCGAGCGCAGCCTATCCGCCGCTCTCGAAGAGCTCCGCATGTAAGAGAGTAAGACTGTGATAGAGTGAGAGGTGTAAGACAGTGATAGAGTGAGACAGTGAGAGAGTGAGACAGTGAGAGAGTGAGACAATGAGAGAGTGAGACAATGAGAGAGTGAGACA
>JAWXAW010000241.1:0-29865 GCA_034439675.1 Saprospiraceae bacterium
GATGATGTCAAGGTGAATCTCTTCAGAGCAAGAAAACATATACAACGCATGGTCAGCAAGACCGACACTTTTGGACTTTATCAACACAACACAACTCATGGATAATAACCTTCTTGAAAAATACTGGAATGCAGAAACTTCCTCTCGGGAGGAGGATCAACTCCTTCAGGACCTGAACGGATCCAACAGCCCGGATGGTGTGTATTTCACCATGATCTCCGAAGCCCGCCAGCAAAAAAGTAAGCTGACCATTGACGACATCAAGACGTACAACCATCGTCAATCCTTAGCTTCTTCCGGTCCTGTGATCCTTCCACTCTATCGATGGATCGCAAGTGCAGCGGCCATTATTTCCTTTGTCGTTGCAAGCATCGGAATCTGGAATTATAGTCAGCAATCCACACAATCCTTACAAATGGCTGAAACATTTGAAGATCCTTATGCAGCGTACGAAGAAGTCCGTGAAGCTCTGGCTTTTGTTTCTGCCAAACTAAACAAATCACAAAGCGCTGCCATGCTCAACATCCAGAAGGCTGGCGAATACGCTGAAATGTTTAAATAAATCAATTCGTCACTTTCATACAATTCATACTAATATGAAATCTATTTGTTTTTCTTTTTTAGCCGTGCTTTTCACGTCGCTGTCTTCCTTCGCACAGGAAGATGCCATTACCAAATACTTCAACAAGTACATGGATGATGAAAAATTCAGCGTAGTGTACATCAGTCCCAAAATGTTCAGTATGGTCTCTAAAATTGAGATCGAGGATATGGAACCAGAACTACAGGAAGTCATTAAAAGCATGAAGGGGCTCCGGATCCTACACACTGAGCAAAACGCCCTTCAGTATTACAATGATGCGCTCAAGACCATCAATACCAGCGAATACGAATTGCTGATGACGGCCAGGGGCGAAGGAGAAAATGTCAGGTTTATGGTCAAGGATAATGGCGACATCGTAGAGGAACTCCTGATGATGGTAGGTGGAAACGAAAATTTTGCCTTGCTCAGCTTTATCGGCAATATTGACCTCAAGAAGATCGGCAAACTTGCCAAGGCCCTGGATATTGACAACATGCAATACCTGGAAAACCTGGACAAAAAGAACTAGATTTACTCTTGGAAAATAATAAACTCAATTCACTTTAAGTTCCAATAAGCCTGGAACCCCAATAAGAAAAGCCATTCCGGATTACCTGGAATGGCTTTTACCTTTATTAAGGAACATAACCAAATGAATCTACTCCTGTTACGAAAACACGATTGTGTAAAGAACATGGTTATGCCCCCAGATAGTTTTTAAGCAATTTACTTCTGCTGGCTGATCTGAGCTTATTTATGGCCTTGTCCTTGATCTGACGCACCCGTTCACGGGTAAGGCCAAAGCGATCTCCGATATCCTCCAGTGATAAAGGATGTTCCACGCCAATGCCAAAATATAATTTGATGACATCAGCTTGGCGATCTGTGAGTGTACCTAAAGAACGGTCAATTTCTCTGCGTAGCGATTCAAGATATTCAAGGCCTGCATCGGTACCGGGTGTATTTGGGTTTTCCAAGACATCCAGCAATGAATTGTCCTCACCGTCAACGAAAGGTGCATCCATTGATACGTGACGGGCTGCAACTCCGAGGGTCGTTTCTACCTCATCTGCTGATATTTCAAGTATCGTGGCCAGTTCTTCTGATGATGGCTCACGCTCAAACTCCTGCTCAAGCTGTGAAAATGCCCTATTGATCTTGTTCAGCGAACCTACCTTATTGAGCGGCAAACGTACAATCCTGGATTGCTCTGCCAACGCCTGAAGGATGGATTGACGAATCCACCAAACAGCATAAGAGATAAATTTAAATCCCCTGGTTTCGTCAAATCGCTGAGCGGCTTTGATGAGTCCAAGGTTACCTTCATTAATAAGGTCACTGAGAGAGAGGCCCTGATTCTGATATTGCTTGGCAACAGAAACGACAAACCTGAGGTTTGCTTTCGTCAGCGTTTCGAGGGCGATCTGGTCACCCTGCTTTATTTTTTTAGCAAGATCAACTTCCTTTTCAGGCGTCAACAAGTCAACCTTCCCGATTTCCTGAAGGTATTTTTCAAGGGACTGACTCTCCCTGTTTGTAATTGATTTTGTGATCTTAAGCTGCCTCATGGCATAGAATACGTTAAAATGTTCTGGTCAAAGGAAGAGGCAAAAAACGTTCCCAAACTAATGATGCCCCCAAAAGAGGCGCAAAAGTACGCTTTTCTATCGTCCCATCCATTTATTTTGTTTTTAATGGCCTCATTTTACCTTACTTGCAGATTATTTACTGAAAGCTAGCGAAGTAAAGCGGGATAGTCTTAATAACAGAAACATAATGTCCTGAGAGGAAAAAAAGTTCAATTGTTTGTAATATTCAGGAATTCTGTTTTATTTACGCCCAACTGGATGCAGCAGACCCTAAAAAGGGCTCTCAATCAAATTAAACTTATGAAGCGAATACCCGTAGATCTCGAATATATCTTTAAAGCCTCGCCGGCGATATTGTACAAGTTTCTGACCACACCCGCGTGCCTGGTGAGGTGGTTTTGTGATGGTGTTGATATCAACGGAGACGTCTACACGTTTTCCTGGGATGGCAGTGAAGAGAATGCAGAAGTTGTCGATGACATTGAGGAAGAAAGACTCCGTTTCAAATGGGAAGGTGCCCCGCGCCATGAATACCTTGAATTCAGGATGTACCTCTCCCCTGTTACGGAGGAAACCGTTCTTGAGATCACTGACTTCGCCAATGAAAAGGAAGTTGATGACCTGAAAAGGCTTTGGGATAGTCAGATTAAAAATCTACGCCAGGAGACCGGAGGTTAAGTATTTATTCGGTAAATCCATCAATTCCAGTTACGGTAGTGTATTTGAAGGAAAGTTTTTGTTCCGGATACATATACCTGAATGCCGCCTGGCACATCATCGTTGCCTCGTGGAACCCACATAGGATCAATTTTAGTTTTCCAGGATAGGTATTAATATCTCCGATGGCAAATATCCCATCCACACTTGTACTGCAATCATACGGATCCACTACAATGGCATTTTTATCCAGTCCGAGTCCCCAATCTGCTATCGGACCAAGCTTTGGTGTCAAGCCAAATAACGGAATAAAAAAATCTGTTTCATGGGTGACCTTTCCTTCCGGCACTTCAATGACGACAGCCTGTAAGCCATTGGACCCTTTGACTTCAACCACGCTGGCATCGGTGATCAACTTTACCTTGCCTTTACTTACAAGCCCTAATACCTTATCAACTGAATCAGGTGCCCCTCTGAAACTGGACCTACGATGGACTAGTGTAATGTGACTTCCAAGCGCAGACAGTTCAATTGTCCAATCCAGTGCAGAATCACCGCCACCTGCGATCACCACCCGCCTGTCTTTATAATGGATGGGGTTTTTGACAAAATAGTCTACGCCTTTTCCTTCCAATTTTTCAATACCGTCGATCGGGGGTTTACGTGGCTCGAAACAGCCTAAACCTCCTGCGATAGCGATCACCCTGGATTCGATTATTGTGCCATCGTGGCCGGTTGTTCTGAACGATCCATCATCCAGTCTATCAATCTTTTCTGCTATTTCACCGAGGGTGAAGCCAGGTCTAAAGGGTTCTATCTGTTTTTTGAGATTATCCACGAGGTCACTGGCCAGTATCATAGGACAACCGGGAATATCGTAAATAGGTTTTTTAGGATATATTTCTATCAATTGGCCTCCAATCTGGGGAAGCACATCGATGAGATGGCATCTCATCTTCAGCAAACCTGCTTCAAAAACGGCAAAAAGGCCTACAGGCCCGGTACCAATGATCAGTATATCTGTTTTTATCACCCCCATAATCTGATTTGAGGGTGCAAAGGTAAAGCAGTAGGCGAAAAAACAGCAATGAAAACGGTATTCAGCATAAATATGATCAGGATTAAGAGAATATCCAGTGGAAATAGAAACTAGTCCTGACCAAATAACCCGGATATCGGATTACAAACAATCTCTTCCTCCGCGGATAATGTAGCTATCGCCTTCTTTAATTAGTTGGGCATTGATGCTGGCTGCAATTGTCTTTAGCACAGAACTAATCTCCTCCTTCCCGAAAGGGCGGGGAATATTGATGATACAAGTCTTACTTTTTTCGTTTTCTATGGTAATGGTCTGGTCAAAATAAGCCGACACATCCGCTATAACGGCGGAAAGTGGCATTTTAATAAAGCGCAGTTGACGGGTGCGCCATGCATTTACATTGGGAGAAGGATTGGCGATGACCTCCATTCTTTCTTCTTGAAAAACAGCAGCTTCACCTTCAGTGAGGGCTATAGCAACATGTGCATCCTCTTGGGAAGAAAAAATGATCTTTCCAGTATTCACAAAAATATGGGTCTGCTCTGGGGTCTCACGAATATTAAAGGAAGTACCAACAACTTCTGTCATGGTCTGGGCCGTGGCAATGGTAAAAGGTCGCTTTGGGTCAGGTGTTACTTCAAAAAAAGCTTCCCCCTTCAATTCCACGTGCCTTGTCTTGTTCCTAAAAGGGTAGGAAACTATTTCGGATCCCTTATTAAGATAAACTATAGTTCCATCCTTCAATACCACCGGGTCACCTCCTACCTGGTCAAACGTATAGGTCACAGGTACACCGTTACTAAAAAACAAAGCATATGTGCCGATCATCAGGATCGCGGTGGCAGCGATAGACCAGGTCAACATTCTCCTGGTGATCACTGGTGAAGGCTGTGATTGTGGAATAGACTCAGAAAAACGGTTCCAACCCGCTTGTACATCCCAATCCAATACATTTGGCTCAGGATGGTGATCCCATACCCTGCTGGTAGCTTGAAGAATAGACTTCAGGTTATCGTCAGCTGATATCTCTTGCTCAAACACCTCACGCTCATTCCCTGCCATTTCTCGTGAGAGATACCGGCCTATTCTCGCATCAATTGATTGTTCCATATTCTGATCCATTAGACACAAATAAGTGATTTACCCCCCATGCCCGGCTATTGCAAGGCGTAGAAGTTTCAATGCTTTTCCAATTTGATTTTCAACTGTTTTAACTGAAATTCCCAGGTGATTGGCCACCTCAGCGTAGGACATTTCTTCCTGGCGGTTGAGTTGGAATACCATCCGGCATTTCTCCGGCAGGGTCTCAATAGCCTGGTCAAGTAATGCTTTTAACTCTGCTGCCTCCATACTCTGGATGGCATCTGCTTGATGTCCGGCAAATACAGGGTCAAATTCAGAGGTGGCTTCAAGTTCTTCCCAGGCATGCTTTTTAGAATCACGGATATAATTCAAAGACCTGGTGACAGCCATTCGCCGGAGGTAGGCCGGAACAGAGGTATGGATATGTAACTGATCCCGTTTGACCCATAATTCAGCAAAGATCTCCTGGGCAATATCTTCGGTTTTAGTCCGGTCACGTACATACATGTGTATGACGTTACAGACAAAAGCGTAATGTTGCTTGAACAATAGTTCAACAGAATCCATTTGATTAATTGGCTTAGTGGTTTTGCTGAGCAGTAAAAATCGTAATAATACCTATACCAGCATGCGAATGATTGGTAAATTTGTAGACATTACCACATTTAGTTTCTATAACCATTCAAATTCGTGAAAAATGAAAAGCATCATAATGCTATTTAGTCTTCTTCTTGTCCTGACAAGTTGTAAGAATCAATCAGGTCAGGATGCAGCAGCAGAATCTAATGCTGTTGATTCGACAATGACCAAATATACCCTGACACCTTTCAGCACTTCAAAGGACTTTGAGGATGCCAGCCTTAAAGCGATGGCATATACGGACGGCACCTTCTCCACAGTGATCTCCGGCTCTAGCTACAAATTAGGCGAACAGACGTCAGATGCTACCCAAAAGAATTGTGCTAACAGCAAAGAAGGTCAGCACCTGCATCTGATCGTTGATACCGAACCTTATGTTGCCAAATATGAGTCTTCGTTTACGCATGAAATTCCTGACGGAGAGCATTATCTTCTTTGCTTCCTATCCAGGTCATATCATGAGAGCCTTAAAACCTCGGCTGCCTACAAAGCTGTAAAAGCAAGTGTGGATGGGAAGCGTATTACCAATTCGGCCGATATCAAAGAGCCAATGTTGTTTTACAGCCGACCCAAAGGACTTTATACGGGCGATGATACCAAAAAAGTAATGTTGGACTATTACCTTATCAATGCAGATCAGGCTGGCTTTAAAGTAGAAGCGGACATCAACGGCGAAAAACACATGATGGACAAATGGCAACCCTATTACATTGAGGGCCTTCCTGAGGGTGACAATACCATCAAGCTAAGCCTTATTGATTCTACAGGGCAATTGGCCAAAGTGCCACTCAACCCTGTCTCCAGAACCTTTAAAATTGAAAAAACACCTGTTGCGAATTAAAGAAAAATTATCTTTGCCGTCCGTTTTACGTTTTTAACAAACGAGGAACGGTATACGGTGGCTATAGCTCAGTTGGTTAGAGCGCTAGATTGTGGTTCTGGAGGTCGTGGGTTCGAGACCCTCTAGTCACCCTTGCTTAAAAGCCTGTTTACCTCAGTAGACAGGCTTTTTTATTTCATCTTCATTGAAATGCCTGTGAGAAAATCTCCTACAACATAGCTACTGCCGCCAACAAAAACCAGGTCATTCTTACCTGCAACGCTTAAAGCATGGTGGTATGCGTCCATTACACTCTTAAAAGACACGCCGTACAGACCAAGGTCGGTTCCATCTGATGCTACTTCCCGGGCAGGTTTTGCTCTTGGAATATCTGGAGCACACCAATAATATCGACCATCTTTTGGGAATAACGCCAAAATGTTGATAATATCCTTGTCTGAGACAAAGCCAAGAACAAAGTGCCTTCTTTGCACCGGTTGTTTCAGCAATTCAGGCAACATGGCCATCATACCATGATGGTTATGCGCAGCATCGGTTATCACTAGTGGCTTTCGTTGTATCACCATCCACCTGCCAATCATGTTGGTGGAGGGTTTCACATGAGCAAGACCTCTCTTTATCTCCCGGTCTGCGATGCTCTTGGCAGGATAATACTGGTTCCATCTAAAAAAGCATTCGAGAACGGTCCTGACATTCTGCAACTGGTATGGCCCGGTAAGATCCGTTGCAAGATCAGCCAACCAAACTCCTTCCCTGGTGCGGACACTCAATCTTTGTTTCGTAAGCGTTTTTTGGGTTTGATCAACCATGAGATGTTTGGAAGCAAAATGGATAGGCGCTTTTTCCTTTAAAGCTTTGTTTTTAAAGACAGGTGCTGTTTCACGATGCCATTCTCCAATAATCACAGGAACCTCCTGCTTGATGATTCCCGCTTTTTCGAAGGCAATTTCAGGAAGGGTATTTCCGAGGATTTTCATGTGATCAAAGCCAATATTTGTGATCACAGACATAAGAGGTTTTATGATATTCGTGGAGTCCAATCTGCCCCCCAGGCCAGTTTCTATAACAGCGATATCGATTTTTTCTTTTCTGAAAAAATCAAAGGCCATGGCTAGTGTAATTTCAAAAAAAGAAGGTTGAATGCCTGTCCATTTATCCTTGTATTCATTTACAAACTGCACTACATTCCATTCGCCGATCATCTCCCCGTTGATTTTTATCCTTTCCCGGAAATCAACGTAATGTGGTGATGTATACAGGCCTACTTTTTTACCTGTGCTCTGGAGCACGGAAGCGATCATATGGGAGGTACTCCCTTTGCCATTGGTACCTGCGATGTGGACGGCCGGAAAGAAGGTCTGAGGCTGACCAAGCATTTCACACAGTAGCCTGATATTCGTAAGATCCTTTTTGATTGCTGCATCCCCTACCCGTTGAAACATCGGCAGAGAGGAAAACAGAAAATCAATAGTTTGTCGGTAGTTCATGATCTGATATTGAAGCATGTTAAATCCCGATTACAGGTTTTATTTACCTTCGTCATAAATACAAGCTATATGAAACTGATTTGCCTTTGTCTGCTTTCGGCATTACTGTTAAGCTCCTGCAAAGAAAACACTAATACTTCAGGTGCACTATCTGAAGAAACGATACGCAGGCATATCATCAACCTTTCCGCTGATGAATTTCAAGGTCGTAAGCCTTTTACCGCAGGGGAAGAAAAGACGGTGGCGTACCTGGAGGCAGAAATAAAAAAAATCGGCCTTCAACCAGGCAATGGAGATGTTTATACACAAGATGTTCCCATGATTGAAATCTCTGGACATCCCTCCGAAACCATGGAACTTACCGGGACTAAAAATATCTCTCTGAAACTGCGGGATCAATATGTGGCTTTTACGCAGAGACCTGTCGGAGACATCAATCTTACTGGCTCTGAACTTGTTTTCTGTGGCTATGGGATTGTGGCACCGGAGTATGGATGGAATGATTATGCCGGTCTTGATATGAAAGGAAAAACGGCCTTGGTACTCGTCAATGATCCAGGGCTTGGCGGTGAGGACAGCACCTTTTTCAAAGGCAATACAATGACCTATTATGGGCGATGGACCTACAAGTATGAAGAAGCTGCCAGACAAGGCGCAGCGGCTATCATGATCATTCATGAATCCACGATGGCAGGTTATCCGTGGGCTGTGGTCCAGGGTGCAGGAAGTGGTGCGAAACTCAACCTGAAATCGCTTGGCTATACACCGTGTGAAATGCAGGGCTGGATTTCCCTTGATGGCGCAAAAGAAATATTCAGTTCAGCCGGACTTGATCTCAGGGAATCCATGATGGCTGCACGAAAGCCAGGTTTTAAGGCTCAACCCCTCCCCTACACAGTAGCTGCAAGTATCCGTAATGACATCAGGGAAAATGTGTCAAAAAATGTCATCGCTATGATCCCCGGTTTGGATCAGAAAGATGAATACATTATTTTTTCTGCACATTGGGATCACCTGGGTATCGGTGCAGTCGTGGATGGAGATTCCATCTATAATGGTGCAAGGGACAACGCAACAGGGACCGCTGCTCTCCTGGGTATTGCAGAGGCCATGGTAGAATCAGGGCCCTTCAAACGAAGTATTGTGTTCCTTTGGGTTACAGCAGAAGAGCAGGGACTTCTTGGCTCAGCTTATTACGCTGCAAACCCTGTTTTTCCGCCTGCCAAAACAGTTGCTAACCTGAATATAGATGGCATGGCCAGTTATGGGGAGATGAATGACCTGAGTGTGATTGGTTTTGGACAAAGTGAACTGGAAGCCTATGCAGCACGATGGGCTGAAAAACAAAACAGATATATCCTGCCTGACCAGGAACCTGAAAAAGGTTATTTCTTCAGGTCTGATCATTTCAATTTCGCCAAAATCGGTATTCCCGCATTATATGCTGAAGGTAGTTTTGATCACCGAACCAAAGGAAAGGAATATGCCAAAGAAAAGTCAGATGAATACCGGACTACTGCTTATCATCTGCCAGCTGATGAATACCTACCCGAAATATTTGACTTAGGAGGAATTTTGCAGGATGCAGCACTCTATTATAACCTGGCTAGCGAATTGGGGAATAACAAGGATTGGCCGAAATGGAAACCGGGTTCGGAGTTTAAAGCGATCAGGGAATCTGGTAAGCAATAAACTGCCGGAAATCTGAACGACCAGGAAATGCTGGATTACCTATTTACTTTTTAAAGACTCCAGTTGGTAAACCAACAATGGAATAGACTGTTGGTATGACATTTCCTTAGCCCTGTTTTTTTCAAATATTTCGTCAAACCAGGTACGTCGTTGAGAAAGGATCGCAAGCAGGTCAATTTGCTTTTCCACCATGCATGCTTCCAGTCCTTCATTGATATCTTTATGGAGGACGCAATGGCTGGTCATTTTTTTATCGTTCTGCCACGGCTCATAAAAAAATTTCATTTGTTCCTGCCCTTCGCCAGTGGTTGAAGTATCCACATGAATGACATGCAAATGGCTGCGCATGATATCGCGAAACTTTCTCAGCGCTTCGATGAGCACTGCATCATCTTTACTGAAATTAGTGGCAACGCCTATATGATCAATGAGACCGTCAAATGCTGCATCTTTAGGTACCACAATGACGGGACAATGGGCTTCCTCCATGACCTTGCCGGAAATTGTTCCGAAAAAGAAAGCTTTCATCATTCCGGCGCCGGTGGCACCCATGACGATGATATCTGCCTTGTTTTTATTGGCAGTCCGTAATATGGCTGAGACTGGCGCGCCTTCTTCCAGGACATGAACCATCGGCACATGGTAATAGCCATGGTCTGTAGCTATATCCCGGAGCACCGGAATCTCATCTTCATAATTTTCGAACTCCTCCAGGTCTATTGAATCATAGACCTCTCTTAGCACCCCTGGCAGATTGAAATCGCTGATATCGGGTCTGTCGAAAGCATGTAAGGTGATCACTGAGGCGCCCAGGTGATCTGCTATCTGTAAAGCAAAGATGAACGCATTTTCCGCCGTGTCGGAGAAGTCCGTCGGATAAAGAATTTTTTTCATTAATGTTTTTCCAGTTTCAACACAAAAGGCTTCAAACGAGGTAATGAGATTGCTAAAATAGTATAAAGAGATGATTCACCAAATAAAAGCATTTCCCGGCACTCCATCAACCCTAAATCGCTTGTCCGATTGATCCTTTAAAATAAGTAATTTTATCCCATGTTAAAATCCGGAATTATCTTTTGTCTGTTAGCGTCAATCATCTTGCTTGGTTTAACATCGCCTGTTAAGCCCTCCGGCCCGAGGGGAGGACCTGTTCCTTTAGCCCAAAAAGTCGCTCATTCGTCCCATTGCAGTGGATGTCATGGAGTAGATGAAACCGGTCAGGCGCTTGTCGACTCAGATGGCAATGATGTCAGCATTTTTGATGACTGGCAGATCAGTATGATGGGATTGTCCGCGCGAGATCCTTTCTGGAGGGCTACCATGGCCCACGAGGTCAACCAATATCCATCTGCTAAACAAGCTATTGAAACCACATGCCTCAAATGTCACGCACCTCTTGGAAGTTTTGAAGCAAAGCGTAACAACCAACCCTACTCATACGAAATCATGCTTGGGGATAGTCTTGGCTTGGATGGAGTCTCCTGCAGTGCGTGTCATCAACAACCGGCTGTAGGTCTAGGTACTGGGTTTTCCGGCAACTATACCCTCGATACAAACCGGCTGATGTACGGCCATTACCCAAATCCCTTTAAAGGGCCGATGCAAATCTACGTTGGCTTTGAACCAGAATTTTCTGACCATATCTATTCCAGCGGCGTATGCGCCGGCTGTCATACCCTGATCACAGAAACACTTCAACCGGACGGCACACCTTCCGGAAATTTTTTTGTTGAACAGGCCACTTATCATGAATGGCTTAATTCCATCTATCCGGCTCAGGGGAAAGAATGTCAAACATGCCACATGCCTTTCATCGAGGATGGGGTCGTCATCGCGACTGATTTTGCTGCATTAGAACCAAGAGAACCATACGGGCTACATCAGTTTTTCGGTGCCAATACTGCCATGCTTGACCTGATGAACGCTAACAAAGAAATCCTGAATCTCCCTTCAGGTGAAAGTAGCCATGCCTGGGAGGAGTCTATAAATAACAACAGGATAAGCCTTTCGAATGCCGCCGAACTCAGTGTGCCTTCCCTGTATATAGTTGACGACACCATGTTTTTGGCCCTTACGATAAAAAACAAAACAGGTCACAAACTACCTTCCGGCTATCCAAGCAGGTTAGCCTGGATACAGATCAATCTTAAAGAAGCTGCGAATCAGGATGCATTTTATTCAAACGGTGCTTTAGACCCTGAAGGGAATATTGTAGGCAGGGATCATCCTTTTGAGCCACATCACCAGGTGTCCAAATCCAGTGACGATGTGCAGATCTATGAAATGGTCATGTCTGACCTGGGTGGCCATCTGACGACTCGCCTAAACGCAGCCTTTAAGCCTTTGAAGGACAACAGGCTGTTACCAACCGGATTCAGGGTGAATCACACAGTATTTGATACTGTTGCCACCTGGGGCAATGTTAATGAGGATCCTGATTTCACCACCGAAAGCAATAACGGACTGGATAGAATTGAATACAGGATTCCGCTGAATGGAAAGAAAGGATTAGCAGATCTATCCGTTTCACTTCGGTATCAGACTTTACCTACTAGATGGATGGCAGATTTGTTCAATAACGATACCATTGAGCAGGTTGCTCAGTTCAAATCTATGTATCAGGGCTACGAGGGCTTCAATGAAGTGATCAATCAAATCATGATTGACAGCATTGATCTTTCGACTACCTCTATCAGCCCGATTGAATCCATATCCATTTTCACACTTTCACCAAACCCGGTGACAAATAGAAAAATATACATCAGGCTTTCATCCCCATATGATTCAAGGAGTAACCTCCATTACCGGATTATCGATCTGCATGGAATGATCCTCCAGAAAGGCTCAATGAATGAAAACATTGAGCTGAATTCAGGGATTTCAGAAGCTGTTTATTACTTCGTGTTATTTGACCGAAACCGTCTGGTATCCATTAAGCCTTTTGTGGTCCTATAAGCGGATAACTTTTTTACTAATCATCCGTCCATTGTGATTTATCCTGATCAGATAAACACCTGAAGGATGATCTGCTAAATCAATTTGTATTGAATTATTTTCAGGTGTGATGTTATGCTGAACCAGGACACGCACTCCATCCATCCTGAGTAATTCCACATCACATACCCCATCGGTTTTCATAGTTAATTGGATGAGCCCATCTGTTGGATTAGGGGCGACAAAAATTACCTCATCTTTATCCGCAGGTTGATGAGTTGCGGTACCCAAGTCTAGAACCGCAGTAGCAGGAACGGTTTCTGTGATGCACTCTTTGTCCAATGTGGAAATTTTCCAGTCGTAGAAATAATAATAGAAATCTTCTCCGAAAGTTGAATTGTTAATAGACATGACACCTGGGATTTCATACGGATAGACAACATCCTCCGATGACCTCCAGAGATAGGGGCTATTTGTTCCAAAGACTTGGTTATTGATATCCGTATTAGTCGTTATAGTATAATTTCCTATCGGGAGTTGTATCTCCAAATCAATCACAGTCATACCCGCTTCAAGTTCCACCTCGTACTCATAATAGAAGTCCAGTCCATTATTGATATCGATGCTTCTGGTGCCTACTGAATCCGTGTATACTGTAATTTGATGAAGAGTGATTGGCTCCAGGACTTCAAACAACTGGCCTCCGTTGATAAAAGCAGCATTATATTTTGTTAAGCCCTCGTGTTGTGCCGGTCCCAACTGAAAATCCTCTCCTTCAATGATTGCAGCATTACGGGCATAGATGGTCAGGGTATCTGTGAGATTATCAAGTTGAATACTATTTCCGGTCCCAATCTGAAAGTTGCCAAATGGATCAGAAAACCATTCAACATGATCTCCGGTGGAGGTCAGAATTGCTGATTCACCAGGCAGAAACGTATCATTTGTTGTCACTGGGGTCTCTGGAATGAGAAATTGAAGTTGGACTGTATCAGATTCCTGTATCCTACAATAACCTTCTACCTGCGCAAAATAATCACCTGTTGTTGTTGCAATAATGGTCTGTGTATTTTCTCCGGTAGACCATGCATATGAAAAAGCTGAAGGCAGACTAAGGAGCAGAGACTCCCCATCACATAATTGCGGATTGGATACGTAAAAGATAGTGGCTCGGATAGTGTCAGGATCTAATCCAACCTCAAGAGGGTATGTACGTATTATACATCCATCAAGATCGGTAAGGGTTGCATAATAGAGACCCTCTTCTTTGATGATGATCGAGTCCGCGGATGTACCATCACTCCATTCGATCAGGGAAAATCCTGAATCACTGTGAACGGTAATGGAGTCGTCCTCGCAGAGTACAACCAAAGGCTCCAGAATGTTCAAAGGCTGTTTCCAACAACCGCCCCTTGTCAGCGACCAGGTTTTGTCAGTTTCAAGCTGGTTGTATTGTTCTCTTGTGCCATCAGGCCATCGTATGATCAGACTATCATATGTGGTTTGATCGCCGAGCCCAAAAATAATGCTATGTCCGCTGGACACACCATACTGCTCACCCCCGCGGACTTCTCTGACCTGAATACCCCATGGGCCATAGAGAATAGCCATCGCCCCGATACCGGAAGGATTTCCTGCGGTATCCGTGAGATTGAGTCCAAGATAATGATTATCATTTTTTTCGTTCAGAAATAGGATATCCTCACGCAACTCATCAGGATTGTTGAAAGGAATAACTCTAGATGCGTAAACATCTGTAAAACCATCCCTGTTGAGGTCACCTAAGGCGAAGGTTCCGAAAACCAGAGTACCAAATGGATTAGTCTTTGTAAAAGTCTTATTCCCGTTATTGTGATAATAATCCAGGCGGTCACCACTCACCAAAATATCCTGAAAACCATCATTATCAAAATCTCTCAGCATACCTTGCAATGGCACTCCGCCAATGTTCAGCCCAGTTGTTGAAGTGATATTGATAAACGTATCATTATTGATGTTTTCATAAAGTTCACTGATGATATCATGCTGCGTCTTAAAGAGATCCAGGTCACCATCATTATCAAAATCTCCAAAATCTGCCGTCCAGGTCTGACGCCCATCGGCCAGGCCATAATTGGCGGCATCTTCTGTGTAATTTCCTTGTCCGTCATTAACAAAAAGCACATCAATCCTTCTTGGATCAGCAGGGCTATTGACCCCCTGACGGCATTTAGCTATATAGAAGTCATTGTCCCCATCCATGTCAAAGTCCGAATAAACGGAGCCATAGTTCCCCGAATTGTCGGACGGTGGTACCGTGACAAAATTGAACAGGTCCTGCTCTACAAGTGCACCTGTACCATCATTGAGCAAGGTAACATTCAAGCCATTATCATTGAGTATGACGACATCAACCCAGCCATCATGATTGAAATCACCCGATGAAGCACCCTGAGAAAAGAATGGAGGTACGACTATATACGTGAGGTTGAAAGAATATGTATAAGGGTTGCTGTACAACACTTTTACTCTGTCATAAGAACCCACTGCAAGAATATCGTTTGCACCATCATTATTAAAATCCGCTATGCAAATATCATTTTGCTCCGCATTATCAATTGTCACCGGTAACTCGTACCGCACAAAAGGCCGGGATGGCTCAGGAGTCTGGTACTGAATAAAAAGCCGGGATCCAAAATTGAGTGTGACAATATCTTCCAGACCATCGCCATTCATATCCGCAATACCTACTGGAACGGCACTATGCTGATCTTTTTCAGCCAGCAGATCATTTCGGTTTGTAAACTGGGCCTGGCCTAATATAGTAGATACCTGAATAAAAAGAAACAGGGTAGGTAAAAAAAGTGCTTTCATGATGGTTTGCTTTATAGTATTGTATATCAGACAAATGTAACATTCCCTATTAAAACTGGCATTTCAAATTTTGTCGCTCAACCGACATCCCCATAACCTGAATGGCCGGCCAGCATACCTGAGGACGGAATCTGACCCAAATGTCCTGAATCTGATAAACTAATATTTACTTTGCCCTTATGAGCAGGACTTATACAGTAACCCAATATCTGGCTCACTTTTTCAGATCAAAACGCTGGGATTCGTTTCATTCTCCCTTTCTGTTCAGTTTATTCACGTATTGCACTGATGAAAGGATGTCGCATCCTTTATTTGAAAGCATCGAGGGGAAACGGAGGGAATTGATTCAATCAAAAGAAGTCATTGAAAGAAATGATTTCGGCACAGGCACTTCTTTTCACCAGAGTAAAAATGCGGACTCTATATCCAGGATAGCCAGGCATGCGCTAAGTTTACCTTTTCAATGTAGATTTTTGTATCGATTAGCTGTCTTCACAAAATCACGAGTGATTGTTGAGCTAGGTACTTCTCTTGGGATATCCTCCTCTTATCTTGGAATTGCAAATTCAACATCAAGAGTTGATACGGTGGAAGGTGATGCTGAAATAGCGAGTACTGCTCACAAAGTGTTTGACAGTCTGATCTTAGACAATATTCATCTTCACAACACATCATTTGATTCATTTATAGCAAATGGGTTGCCTGGAGGTCAGCAGATCGATCTTCTATTTCTGGATGGTCATCATACATCCGCTGCCTTGTGGAAATACTATCATGCATTGAGGCCTTTCATGACTGATCAAACGATCATCATCGTAGATGACATCTACTGGTCTGTCGATATGACAAATGGTTGGAACAAACTAATTAGCCTGCCGGAAGTGACTCAGAGTGTGGATTGTTTTTACTTCGGACTACTTTTTTTTAGACAGGATTTCTTCAACCACAAAAATCACTGCATCCGTCTTCCTTTACGAGGTTTGCTTCCAGGAGGTTGAAAGGATTATCCTTCGGTCACCGATGGCTTTACGGCTGTTAGGCTCTGCACATTAAAGCCAATTTTGGCTGCGGCCTGGTCTTCATCATCGAAATCCTCCCATTGGGTTATCTCCTTGATAAATTCCTCCATATGCCTCAGTAAAAAGGGAGACTTAACTTCTTCCGGCCTGTAGATGGAAATGACTTTCGGCGGACGCGGCTCTCCAAATCCTTCGATGAAAGGATAGACAATCATCACCTGCACTTTACCATTATACAACTGCTGGTATATCAGCGAACCATTAGTCTTGATCAATGGCTTATGCAATTTATCATTAATCACCTCGGCAATTCCACTTTCTTCAGTTCCTAGAGAAAGAATGATATACTCCAGATGCCTAACCTTATCAGAAGCCTCGACGGTACCCTGCAGACCTGACACTTTTAACATATTCTGCAATTCGCTGATAATCATATCCTTAAGATTTGAAGTCCATCGATCGCGATAGGTTTTGGTGTTGGTGAGGACACTTTGGTACCTCTGTACTTTGCTGATCAAGCCATTAAAATCATCCATTTGCTTTCCAATTTGGTGATAAATATAAACCCTCTTGACAGGAATCCATCTGCATCATCCGTCTATCAGGTTTCTAATTGCTTTTGTACCACAATTCAATCTCTATCTTTGGGATCCATCATGGCAAAGGAAAAAAACAAGAAAAAAGATAAAGCTGAGATTGTAAGCTGGTCTGTGATATTGGAGAAGGCATTCAATCATATGGCCACTGCTAAGGCAATGACTGACCATTTTGAAGCTAATTTCAAAGAAGTATCAAAGTACGTTCATGCTACCTCCAGAGGGCATGAAGCCATCCAGATTGCACTGGGGATGCTATTGACGCCTGATGATTGGTTGTCCCCATATTACAGAGATGATGCCATGATGCTTTCCATTGGGATGCAGCCATTTGAACTGATGCTTCAACTGATGGCGAAAAAGGATGATCCCTTTTCGGGAGGAAGGGCGTATTACTGTCATCCAAGCCTTAAGGATGCAGATAAACCAAAAATCCCTCATCAATCTTCTGCCACCGGGATGCAGGCGATTCCTACGACGGGAGTAGCTATGGGAATTGCATACCAGGAACATCGCCAACTGGGTCACTGGAAAAAACCGCCTGTAGTAGTTTGTTCCTTTGGCGATGCCTCTGTGACGGAAGGCGAAGTCGCGGAAGCCTTTCAAATGGCTGCCTTGAAAAAACTACCCATCCTATACTTGGTGCAGGATAATGAATGGGACATTTCGGCCAATGCGAAAGAAACGCGGGCGATGAATGCGGCTGAATATGCTTTGGGATTTAAAGGCATTGAGACCCGCAGCATTGACGGGACTGATTTCAAACTGTGTTATGATACCTTACATGAAGTGATCGGCATGATCCGGAAAGAACGTAGACCGTTCCTGGTTCATGCAAAAGTTCCCTTGCTCAACCATCATACTTCAGGTGTGCGTATGGAATGGTACCGCGATGATCTGGAAGAAGACAAAAAACAGGACCCGTATCCCAAACTGATAAGAACAATGCTAGGAGAAGGATGGTCTGCCTTGCAACTCAAACGAATGGAGACAAAAGCGATTGAAGCAGTTGCAGCTGACTTTGAAAAAGCCCGCAATTCAGCCGACCCGATACCTGCGGATCTTTACACACATGCATTTGCCCCAACTCCAATAACAACTGAAGTTGGTGTCAGACAACCAGAGGGTGCTGAAGTAAAGGTAATGGTGGATAGTGCCCTGATCGCTATAGAAGAACTCATGCGTAAACATCCTGAATGTCTGCTCTATGGTCAGGACGTCGGTAGTCGCCTCGGTGGCGTATTCAGGGAGGCCGCTACGTTAGCGCAAAAATTTGGTGATGACCGTGTATTCAATACACCCATTCAGGAAGCCTTTATAGTAGGATCGACGGTGGGAATGTCTGCGGTAGGTTTGAAACCCATTGTGGAGGTGCAGTTTGCCGATTACATATGGCCGGGATTGAATCAACTATTTACCGAAGTCAGCCGATCATGTTATCTGTCCAATGGTAAATGGCCCGTGAGCATGATCCTGCGGGTACCAATTGGAGCATATGGCAGCGGCGGGCCTTACCACTCCTCAAGTGTCGAAACAGTTGTATGCAACATCAAAGGATTGAAAGTGGTCTATCCGAGCAACGGTGCAGATCTGAAAGGATTGATGAAGGCCGCATATTATGATCCCAACCCAGTAGTAATCTTCGAACATAAGGGGCTCTACTGGAGCAAAGTGGCTAATACAGAAACGGCCAAATGTCCACTGCCTGATGAGGACTATGTAGTTCCATTGGGCATAGGACGAATTGTGATTGAAGCAAATCAGGAAACGATTACCCAAGGTGAAGCGCTATGTATTGTTACGTATGGCATGGGTGTTCATTGGGCGCTGAAAGCAGCCAAAGAATTTGAAGGACGCATCACCATTCTGGACCTGAGAAGTCTCGTACCATTGGATGAGCAGTTAATCTACAACACCGTCAGGCAACATGGCCGTTGTCTTGTTATCACTGAAGATACTGTATCCAATTCATTTGCCCAGACTGTTGCAGCGCGTATTCAGGAGCATTGCTGGACATCTCTGGATGCACCTGTGAAAACAATCGGATCGACAGATATGCCTGCTGTCCCATTGAATGAAGTATTGGAGAAGGAGATGATTCTTTCCGTTGGGAAAGTGATCGAAACGATAAGGTCAATATTGGAATACTGATTGAAAAAGTAGCGATTTTCAACTCAGACCGAAAAGCTCTCTCCACAAGCACATGTCCGTGATGCATTAGGGTTGCTGAAGTAGAATCCTTTCCCTTCAAGTCCTCCTGAAAATTCAAGGATCGTATTGTGCACATAGAGGAAACTACGGAGGTCAGTTACTATCCGTATGCCTTTATCTTCGAAGACCTGGTCGCTTGGTTTGAGGTCGTTGTCGAAATCAAGTTTATAGCTAAGGCCTGAGCAGCCACCACTGGTGACACTCACGCGTACAAAATAATCTGTCAGTGATTTGTTCTCACTCGTCAGGACTTCTAAAATCCTTTCTTTGGCACTATCAGCAACAAACAGCACTATAACTTTTATGATTTAATGATTAAAAGTCAAAAGATTATAGGTTAGGAACCCGCTTTCTTTCTATTATCTGGCAAAGATAACAACATCCCGGGAGGAATAGTTTATCGCCCCTACGCTTTCAGTCAAAGCCAATACCTTGCTTAAACATTTGCCAGACAGGACTTTGTGCCCGTTCCGCTTCAATGGCTTTAACAAAGATCTTAGCTGCACTTTCGATCTCTGCCATTGTAGTAGGAACGCCCAGGCTGACTCTGAATGAACCTTTCGCGTCTGCCGGAGTCAGTCCCATGGCGATAAGAACATGGGAAGGTTCTGGATTGGCGGAACTACAAGCAGAGCCGGATGAAATAGCCAGATCACTTCTGAACCGTGAAATGACTGCCTGGCTATCTACAAAACGGACCTTAAGGTTTGAAACGGTGGATAAGCGGTTTTCGAGGCTGCCATTGACCGAAACTTCTTCTATAGAAGCAAGAATAGTTTTTTCAAAGTGATCACGATATTGATGAATGCGGACCTGATCAGCAGAAAGATTCTCCCTTCGTAAAGCACTAGCTGCGCCTAATCCTATAATGCCTGTCACATTCAAGGTTCCAGACCTATACCCTCTTTCATGACCACCTCCATGGATTAGGGCAGCAGGCTTCACCTTCATTGAAGGATTAATGTATAAAGCCCCAACACCCTTTGGTCCATACATTTTATGTGCTGAGATGGTCAATATGTCGACAGGAATTTGGGAAAGATCAATATCAAGTTTACCGGCGGTCTGAGTTGCATCGCAGATCAATGGCACTCCGGCCTGATGGCAAATGAATCCAATTTCTTTTATATTCTGGACAACTCCGGTTTCATTATTGGCCCACATGACGATCACCATAATGGTATCGTTTCTTATAGCCTGCTTAAGCTGCCCGGTATTCAAAATCCCATTGCTATCAACAGGTAAAATGGAAATCTCATACCCTTTGCGGCTCAGCCAATCAACTGTATCGAGAACAGCGTGATGTTCTGTAGCAACAGTGACAATGTGTTTACCTATCTGGCCTGAATTTTCTGCGAGTCCTTTGATGGCCATGTTTAGCCCTTCTGTGGAGCCTGACGTAAAAATGATAGCCTTTGAATCTGTGTGCAAAAGATCTGCTACCTGACTTCGGGCGATCTCAACAGCTTCGCTCGCTTTCCAACCATAGCTATGTGAACGGCTTGCCGGATTACCGAAATGCCTAGTAAACCAAGGCAGCATTGTCTCCAGAACCCTTGCATCTAAAGGTGTGGTGGCATGATAATCGAGATATACAGGCGTTTGCGGCGAACTCATTGTATAAAGATACCACTTTGAAATAATGAAATTCCGAAGGTTAAAGGAAGCGTACTTTTCCTTCTTTCACGGGTTATGCCTAATATTGTCCACAGCATGAAGGAGTGGGCATATACATTTGAACCTGTTTCGAAAGAAAAATGGATCACGCGGATCGAATCGGACCTCAGACAAAAATCTGTTGCATCACTGCAATCGGAATGGTGGCCCAGCGAACCGCTGATACCACTGGTGCATAGTGATGATGTCAGCGATGAAACAATATCCCTCCCGGCTTCATTATTCACTCAGCCACCCATCATGGCAGAGTGGATTTCAACTTCAGGTCAACAGGCATCTTCAATCAATCAAAAAATACTCGAGGCCCTCCGGCAGGATACACAGTCTCTCATCCTTTATTCGGCGGATGCTGCAACCTGGTTCAACGAAGAGTGGTTCAATGGTGTATTCCGGGATTTGATTTCAGTATCCTATCAGTTTAAGGATTTTAAAGAAAGTAGATCCCTGTTATTGGAAAAAATTGGAGTCAAAGATTTCCTAAGAATAAATCGAGAAGCCTCATCTCCGCCTATTGCAAAACTGCTTAGCCAAATTGATCCGGATCATACAAAGATTAGTTCATTTCGTTTTGTGTACCGGATTGAATCCTCAGGAATTTGGGACGTCAATACGGCTGGTGTAATAAACCGGATGATTGAGGATATGGGTGACTGGACAAAGATTGGATTTCAACCTGCTGATTTCTTTGAGCAAAGCATTCTGTCGCTTGAAGCGGATAAAGCTTATTTTAAACATATCATCCAGACAAGGGTGCTTCATTTATTGTGGCATAATCTTAAAGCTCATTTGATTCAGGGATCCGGTGATATCACTGACCAATACCTTGAATGCTATATAGATGAATCAGCTCAAGAGTCACCTGACCACTTTCTGATCAGAGCATCTATGTCGGGACTTGCAGCATCTCTGGCAGGCACCCATACTATGTGCATCCGCCATGAATCCCTTGTAGGTACACCTGATTTCTACCGGCGGACAAACCGGAATATCCACCACTTATTGCAATTGGAGAGTTCAATGTACAAAGGAGTGGATCCCCTTTCCGGATCCTATAGCATTGAATACCCTACGAGGTCCTGGACACAAAAAATCTGGAACGCATTACGATTATAAAAATAAAAGGCGGGCGGTTGGATGTATTGAATTTCTGCCACTTTGGCGATGATTCACTAAAATAGAGTCCGCCCACCTTAGCGATATACTCTATGAAACAAATAAACCCTCTTTACCTTTCAAGGGCTATTATAGAAGCGTTAAGGTGCCCCGAATGAACCATTAACGCTTTAACTTAACGAATTTAACATTTTAAACAATTGATTATCAGATAACTATAATGTATAAAATACCCATATATTTGTCTGATTCATTTGAGTGGCACTAATTTCAATGGACCGAAGCATCAACTCATTTTTTGAAAAATTAATCCTTGGCGACCGGATAGCCCTCGGTCAGGCCATTACTTTAGTTGAGAGTGAGCGCCCCGATGACCGGAATCGAGCTATTGATCTTTTGATTTTGTGCGAAGAAAAACTTCGTGTTCATGATCCTTCCATTCGCTTCGCGATAAGTGGTGCACCTGGTGTCGGGAAAAGTACCCTAATCGAGGCACTCGGCCTTTTGGCAATTTCAAAAGGATATAAAGTAGGTGTTATCACGATAGACCCGACCAGTTCTTTGAGCCATGGAAGTATCCTTGGCGACAAGTCAAGAATGTCAGGTTTATCTGCCACCCCCTCTGCATTTATCAGATCGAGCCCTGCCGGTTCAGTGCTGGGGGGAATGGGACGCAGAAGTTATGAAATGATAACCCTGTTGGCAGCAGTTGGCTACGACCTCATTTTTTTAGAAACGGTCGGCGTAGGGCAATCTGAACACACAGCGTGGCAATTTACTGATGGCTTTATCCTTGTAGTGCAGCCGGGAGGCGGGGACGAATTGCAAGGCATCAAAAGGGGGATCACTGAACTGGCAGATATTGTTATTGTCAATAAAGAGGATGGTGCTCTCGCTTCATTAGCCGGACTCTCTAAACAACAATACCAAAATGCGCTTCACTATTTTTCCCCACTTCGCCTGGGGTGGGAGCCAAAAATCACTACCTGTTCTGCCCAGGAAGGAACAGGGATAGACAATGTTTTGGAAATAATTCGTTTATATCATGATATTCGTCTCCAGCAAACCTCATTGACGGAGGAACGAAGACGTCAGGAAACATTCTGGCTGAATTGGTCCCTAGGTATTACAGCAAACCAACTGCTGATGAATCACCCGGTTGTAAATGGTAAATTGAGGGATGCCTTTAGCAATTCTGATTCCGGCTCTGTGTCCATCTTCAAGACAGCTTTTGAAATTGAGAATTTGATGAAAATGCTAATTGATCCTTCAAACCTTAAATCTGAATTCTAAACCGCATATGAAATTTTATGTTTTTTTCATGTTTTCCATCCTATTTATGTCTATGGCAGAGCATGGCGGAAAATATCCAGTCAGGGAATTCAATTCGCCTGTAAACCGGGATTTTAAATTATCCGGCACCTTTGGCGAACTCAGGACAAACCACTTTCATGCCGGCCTTGACATAAAATCTGAAAATGGCATGTCTGGCGATCCGATCTATGCAGCCCATGAAGGATTCATAAGCCGGATTCGCATAGAAGAATTTGGTTATGGAAATGCTCTTTACATAGAGCATCCGAATGGATTTACAAGTGTGTATGCCCACCTCAACAATTTTTCGCCGGAGATAGAGGCATACGTAAAGCAAGAACAATACAAAGCAGAAACTTTTAAAATTGACGTTACACCTGATAAAGAAAAATTTCCTATAATGCATGACCAGCAAATAGGAAATATGGGAAATACAGGCTATTCATTTGGCCCGCACCTCCACTTTGAAATCAGGCACACCAAAGACCAGGTGCCTGTCAATCCATTGCATTTCGGGTTTAATGTTGCCGATAAAAGGGCGCCTGTTGTACAACAACTCATTGTGTATGAATACAACGAAAGCGGCAGGGTAATCAACTCTAAAGTGATTCAACCCATATATCGGTCAGCTGGTCAATACACTTTCGAAGCTCCTGTTAAACTTTCTTCTTCAAAAGTTTCCTTTGGTATACAGGCCTATGATATGCAGGACGGGGCAACCAATCAGAATGGGATCTATAGCATCCAGTGTAAGGTAGATGATGATCCCTCCTTTGCGTTTGCGTTGGATGAAATACCTTTTGAACAGTCAAGGTATCTAAATGCCCACATAGACTACCGACGGAAAATAAATGAAAACAGATTCTTTCACCGTTGTCATCCACTGGAGGGAAATAAACTCCCGATCTATTACACCGGTGTAGACAAAGGCATAGTCTATCTGAATGCCGAACAAGCAAGAAACGTTTCTTTGTCAGTAGCAGATTTCAATGGCAATATCTCCACCATTACCTTTGAAGTTGTCAGAGACATGAACCTTCTACCAAAAATGCCATCGCTTCCTCTACATCAAACTTTAGCTGAACCGGAACAGGTAAGTATTGTTTCAAAACCAGGGATACAAGTGGTATGGCCTATAGGTTCATTTTATGAAAAGACCCCACTCAATATCGAGGTTATTCCTTCTGATGGCCTGGGTTGTTACAGTCCCCATTTTGCTATTTCACCGGCTGATGCACCAGTCCATTACTATTACGAAATCAACATCGAGGGACTTGCTGTGCCTGCCGCTTTGCGTGACAAAGCTTTCATCGCACGATGTGAACCAAACGGCAACATAGCCAACTGCGGAGCCACCTGGATTGGTAACAACCTCAGCACTGGTGTCAGGGTCATCAGCACCTACACCATCATGGTTGACACCATTGCACCAAAGATTTCAACCCTGCACTTTGGCCCTAAAATGACCGGGTGGCAGAGAATGGCATTTAAGATCTCAGACAATTTCAACGCTAAAGACCGCGGTCGTGATTTACTCTATGATGCCTGGGTTGATGGGCAATGGATCCTAATGTCCCTTGATGGAAAATCCGGTATCCTCACGCATCAATTCGATGGCCACATTCAACCTGGTGAACATCAGCTTGTCCTTAAAGTTACAGATGACAGAGGTAATGAAGCTGTGCTCGAAAAATCGTTTACCTTGTAGGAAATAAATATTACTGCTCATGCGACGGACATGGACCTCCCGCTGGAAGCCAGGAAAAACAGCCCCAGCTTTTAAGTCGCTGCTTCACGATGGTTCGGAATTAACCACTGCAAAACTGCAGGGCAAGAAGTTTATCCTTTTTTTTTACAATCATGATGGCTCAGAGACCTGCACAAAAGAAGCGTGCAATATCCGGGACCATTACCACCATTTGACCCAACTCGGTTATGCTATCTATGGTGTAAGCGAGGATAGCCAGAATAAACACCAGAAGTTTATATTAAAATATGACCTACCCTATCCACTCATCACCGACAGTGAAAATCAACTGGCGAAACTTTTTGATATCTATGGTGAAAAGGAGTTTATGGGACGTATCAGTGACGCTGTGCATCGGACTACGTTTGTCATAGATGAAAAGGGAATCATTAAAAGTGTAATTCACCCCGTTGATTCTGCCAATCATTATGCACAGATCATCGACTCACTAAACCCATCGGAAGTTAAATGAATACTCATCCACATAACTTGCTGGTCAGCGCAGAAGACCTTTCCAAAATCATTGGTAGTCCTGATCTGATAATATTGGATTGCAGGTTCTACCTGGCTGACACCAGTAAAGGAAGAAAAGAATACTTGCAGCAGCATATCCCTGGAGCATACTTTTTGGATATGGAACATGATCTTTCCTCGTCTGTGGTAAAAGGTGTTACCGGACGACATCCCCTGCCAGATCCCGAAGTACTCACCTATACCCTCAGAGCAACCGGCATCAATCCAACCAGCAAGGTAGTTGTCTATGATCAAATGAATAGCATGGCTGCAGCGAGAGCATGGTGGTTGCTTCAATGGCTCGGACATACAAATGTTTTCATACTTAATGGCGGCATAAAAGCCTGGGAAGCTAAAGGTTACAACCAGGACAACCAATGGCCGCCACCCGAGAAAGGCGTATTTGAGTTCAAACAAAATCCTTCCCTGACCATCGACAAGTTTGAAGTTGCATCGGGAAGTGACAAAATTATTGACAGCCGGGACTTCATCCGATATACCGGAGAATCTGAGCCTATAGATCCTGTTGCAGGGCACATTCCTGGGGCGATTTGCATTCCATTTGTGGATAATACGGACACAAATGGCTTTTGGAAAAGCCCTTCTTTCCTCCAGCATAAATTTGCGGGCATCGATACTGATGACGAAAAACCACCGGTCTTCTATTGTGGTTCAGGGATCAGTGCCTGCCATAATATCCTGGCCTACAAAATAGCTACTGGAAAAAATGCCAGGCTATACCCGGGTAGCTGGAGTGAATGGCTCAATTATTACCCAGCGGTTACAGGCCATGGATGATTTAAAACCTTTTCTTTCTATTCAATTTCGAGGAACCTAACTGGCCTAGGTGTAAAACAGGTAAGCGATATGTGAAGAAACTACTCAATTGGATTTAAAATTAATCCCCTGTTCCACCGTCGATTTTTATATTTTTGACCCGGCCGGTTGTCATATATCCCCGGCTGCTTTACCCGAAGAATGAAGAACAGCTATTTTGACCTCATTCAGCAGACGTACTATTTCCCTCAGGAAGGTTTTGATCTGCATAATGGAGATTTAAGTTTTCATGGTATTTCCCTTAAGTATCTGATTGACAAGTATGGTACGCCTTTTAAACTGACCTATCTACCCAAGATTGGCGATCAGATCAAAAAGGCCAAAAACTGGTTCAACCGTTCCATGAAAAACCAGCATTACCAAGGCAAATACCGTTATTGTTACTGCACAAAATGCTGCCACTTTAGCCATGTCATCAAAAAGGCCCTGGAATATGATGTTGACCTGGAAACGTCTTCCGCATTTGACATTGATCTTATCGTCAGCCTTTATCGCAGCGGTGATATAGACCGGAGTATCAACCTGATCCACAACGGCTACAAGACAGACAGATATCTGGATGGGATAGCCCATCTGCATGAAATGGGATTTGAAAACTCAATACCCATACTGGACAATACCAACGAACTGGATCAACTCCTTGAACGTATAAAAGGAAATCTTAAAGTGGGCATCCGCGTGGCGATAGAACAGGAGCCCCAGTCTGCCTACTATACCTCCAGATTGGGCATCCGACCTACTGAAGTCATTAAATACTATAAAGAAAAAATAGCCCGTAAAAAACGGGTGCAGGTTACCATGCTGCATCTTTTTGTGGATACCGGCATACGGGATACCTTGTATTATTGGGGCGAGTTTAAAAAAGCACTAAAGATATTTGCAGAACTTAAAAAAATCTGTCCAACCCTTAATGCCATCAACATCGGTGGAGGCTTTCCCATCAGTAACAACCTGTCGTTTGAATACGATTACAAATACATGGTGGATGAGATCATCAGCAATATCAAAGCTACCTGTGACCAGGAAGGCATAGAACATCCTGACATCTATACCGAATTTGGAAAATATACTGTCGGTGAGAGTGGCGCAACCATCTTCACCGTCCTCGAACAAAAGCAACAAAATGATTCTGAGTTGTGGTATCTCATCGATAACAGCCTGATGAATACTATTCCTGATTCCTGGGGACTCAATGAACGCTTTATCCTTTTACCTGTCAACAAGTGGAATAATGATTTTGCCCGTGTGCATATCGGAGGGATCAGTTGTGATCATTCGGACTATTACAATTTTGAGGATCTCAATCAACAGGTTTTCCTGCCAACGTACAAAAATGATGACCCTGAACCACTTTATATAGGGTTCTTTCATACAGGTGCATACCAGGATGCTATCAGTGGATATGGTGGTATAAAGCATTGTCTTATTCCTTCACCTCAGCATATCCTTGTTGACAGGGACGAAAAGGGAAATTTCATTGACACCCTTTGGCGTCCGGAGCAAAGACCAAATGAGATGTTACAGATTCTAGGATACGACACTTGATACGTGAAAAATGAAAAATGAAAAGCGATGTGATGAACGTAGTCGAAGTATGAAAAATGAAATTTATCACGATTCATGTATCACGAATTTGAATTCACAACGCATATTTCGATTAAGCTCAGTGCAAGCAACACTGACAACTCACAATTCACAACTGGCAAAAAATGAGCAATAAACCTATCTCCGATTTCATCCTTCATCACTACAGGCATTTCAATGCTGCAGCTCTTGTAGATGCGGCCAAGGGGTATGTTGCGCATCTTGATGAAGGGGGTAAGATGATGATAACGCTGGCAGGTGCCATGAGCACAGCAGAGCTGGGCCTTAGCCTGGCTGAAATGATCCGTCAGGACAAGGTGAGTATTATCACCTGTACTGGGGCCAACCTTGAAGAAGATATCATGAACCTGGTGGCACACAGCCATTATAAGCGCGTCCCTAATTACCGCGATCTGAGTCCACAAGATGAAAGGGATTTGCTTGAAAATCATTACAACCGTGTAACAGATACTTGTATACCGGAGGAAGAAGCTTTCAGGCGGTTGCAGAAGCATATTCATAAACTCTGGAAGGATGCCGATACCCAAGGTGAGCGATATTTTCCTCATGAGTTTATGTATAAAATGCTGCTCAGTGGTGTGCTGGACCAGTATTTTGAAATAGATCCAAAAAATAGCTGGATGATGGCAGCTGCCCAAAAGCAAATTCCTATTGTCGTACCGGGATGGGAGGACAGCACCATGGGAAATATTTTCGCTTCCTATGTCATCAAAGGAGATATCAAGGCAGTGACTATGAAAAGTGGAATCGAATACATGGTATGGCTTGCGGATTGGTACCGTCACAATTCTGGTGGCAAGGGTGTAGGTTTCTTTCAAATCGGTGGTGGTATAGCTGGTGACTTTCCGATTTGTGTTGTGCCTATGATGTATCAAGATCTTGAATGGCACGATGTACCATTCTGGAGTTATTTCTGTCAAATTTCAGATTCTACGACTTCCTATGGCTCCTATTCAGGGGCTGTACCGAATGAAAAAATAACGTGGGGCAAACTGGATATCCACACACCCAAATTTATTGTTGAATCAGATGCAACGATTGTGGCACCCTTGATTTTTGCATACATTTTGGGGTGGTAATCACCCGTCCAATCCGGGGGGAATCCCATCATCTCATTGTGGCACCCTTGATTTTTGCATACATTTTGGGGTGGTAATCACCTACAAAACAGAAAAGGCGGAAAAGGAAAAAGTATCCACGGACCTAAAGTCTACAATTGCACAAAATTCCTGATCATCGTTTTTCCATCGGGAGTGAGAATGGATTCTGGATGAAATTGCAATCCGTAAGTGTGATGTTCCCTATGTCTGCATGCCATTATGTTTTCAAACTGATCGATAGCTGTGATCTCCAGCGATGAAGGAAGAAAAGTCGGATCACAAACCCAGCTATGATAACGGCCAGCCTCAAAAGGGCTTATAATTCCAGCAAGCACCCTATCTGCAGCATCCATCATTTGAACTTTGGAGGTAACTCCATGTTGGACAATTGGCAGGTTAAAAAGTCTTCCTCCAAAAGTCTCATAAATGGCTTGAAGTCCTAGACAAATACCAAGTATAGGTAACATTCCGGAGTAGTGTTTTATGACAGGAATAATTTTTCCAGCTGTACCTGGCAATCCTGGTCCGGGCGAAATAACAATCTTTTCAAATGGAACAAGATCCTGCAATTCGAAATCATCATTTTTCAGGATGGTCAGGTTGACCCCTTCCTGTTCTTTTAAGTACTGAGCGAGAATATGGGTGAAGGAATCATAATTATCAATGAGCGCAATCTTCATACCTGTATCTGGCTTTAACAATCCTGCTGTAACCGTCTTATAATGAATACTGTAAC
>JAWXAW010000242.1:0-19848 GCA_034439675.1 Saprospiraceae bacterium
AATCACTGACGACTCACAACTCACAACTCATACTTCGACTCCGCTCCGTACAAGCAACACTCACGATTCACAATTAATCACTGACGACTCACGATTCACGATTCATAACTCATACTTCGACTCCGCTCCGTACAAGCAACACTCACGATTCACAACTCACAACTCACATATCAATACCCATTATTCTGCATCAACGCACCATTTGTGGCCTGTATCTGTGACTGTGGAATCGGGAATAATTCATGCACTCCAGTAGTAAAGCCCATACTGCCTAAAACTTCAGGAGCGCGTTCTGTGCGCACCAGATCGAAAAAGCGATGTGCTTCCATCCCGAGTTCAAGTCTGCGCTCTCTATAAATGGCATCAAGAAGGGCTGGTCCTGAAAAAGAAATATCAGGGATACTTACTCTGGCCCGAACCTGATTTAATGAATTCCTTGCGCCTTCTGCATCGCCTGTATGATAGGATGCTTCCGCATGCATGAGCAAAACATCTGAATACCTAATCACCCGGTCATTGGTCCCGCCATTTGGGTTGGGATCACCAAATGGAGCATCCTCACTTTTGTTGTTGAAATACTTTTTAGAATAATAGAGGTAAGGTGAGCCTGCTGCGGCATCAATAGTAAATACGCCCCTGTCTCCCATTTGATCACCCAATCTGAAAACGGTTGAGACTAACCGTGGGTCTTCAAATCCTTCTTTAAAAAACTCATCCACAAAATCCTGGGTCGGAATATTGAATCCATATCCGGCAAACTGTCCACGAGCCCTTGTGAATACATTTGTGAACGTACCCTCATTGGCATTATTCTTACCCCAGTTACCACCGGAAGCATTCATATATTGAATTTCAAATACTGATTCCGAATTATTCTCTCCATAGACCGGAAATATATCTGCGTAGTCGGCAACTAACACATACTCATTTGAATTGATGACCGCCTCTGCAGCTACTTTCGCTTCAGGCCATTTCTGACGCCAGAGATAGGTTTTACATAAAAGGGATAACGCAGCGCCATGGGTGATGCGACCCAGATCAGCCAGGGGATATTCACTTCTTTTCCAGAGTGCCACAGACGCTTCTGTCAGATCACTTTCAATCAACGTCCATACTTGATCTGCCGTAGCACGGGGCATATTGTATTCTGAGGGGGCTAATACATGATCAGCCAGGGGTACACCCCCAAACATCGTCACGAGGTTATAGAAATTCCATGCTCTGATAAATTTAGCTTCAGCCAGAATACGCGCCTTCAGTGCCTGGTCCATTTCGATGGGTGGTACTTTTTCGAGCACGACGTTAGCACGATAAATCCCTTCGTAATTAGCACCCCATTCGGATTCAAGGAGATCTGTGTTTGACTGCCCCTGAAATCGTTCGAGTAACAATAGCGCAAACACGTCATTATCTCCGCCACCGCCTTTCTCAGCATCGTCCGACATGATATCACCCCAAAACCATCTGAAATGTCCGGCAGGAGATAGCTGGAACTGCAGTGACGCATAGGCCGCATTGACAGAAGCAATAGCATCCGCTTCATTGCGATAAAAGTTTTCTTCTGTGGTTCCTACGATCGGAGATTTCTCCAGAAATTCCTTATCACACGCACTGAGGGCTATGGTCATCAGGATCATCGGAATGTATATTTTTTTCATGGTGTCTAATTGATTTTTAAAAGGTCAGACTTACGCCACCCATCACGGTCCTCGCCTGCGGATAAAAACCGCGGTCCATACCGATATCCAGACTACCTCCGACATTACCGATCTCCGGATCCAGACCAGAATAGGAAGTGAACGTAATCAGGTTTTGAGCGGTCATGTAAATTTTAAATTTCTCAAACTTCATTTTCTGCAACCATGCGCGTGGAAGGTTGTAACCGATGGTCAGTGTTTTCAATCGCATATAGGATCCATCTTCAATGAAGCGATCAGAAATCCGGATATTCTGATTGAGATCATTGAGGCTGACATGGGGCTCATCGTTTGAAGTGCCCGGACCTGTCCAGCGATTAAGCACCGATGAAGGCTTGTTGACGTAAGCAAAATCGTAGCGAGTAAAGTTTCTGAAAATGTCATTGCCTTGTGTACCCGTGAAAAAGAGATTCAATTCAAACCCTTTCCACTCCAAATCACCTGTAATACCATACGTAAATTCCGGAGTCGGATTACCTATGTACGTTTGATCATTGACGTCAATCACGCCGTTGCCATCGAGGTCCATAAATCGAATATCGCCGGGAGCAGTTGCCTCATTTTGGAAAGCAGCGGCCTCCACTTCTTCAGGTGTTTGAAAAATACCATCTGTGACATAACCATAGAAAGAAGCAAGTGGGTGACCAACATCCGTTTTAGCTGCATTCGCATTCGCAAATTGAACATATCCGGATAACACGGGTTCACCGCCTTTACCAAGTCCAGTTACTTCACTTTTAACAAATGCAATATTTCCACCGATCGAATATTTGAAATCATGATCAATATTGCGATACAACAAAGCCAGTTCTACACCCCGGTTTTCCGCAGTAGCTACATTTTGAATCGGTGCAGCCGTGCCGGATACTAAAGGAATAGGAGCTGCATAGAGCATGTCTGACGTTTTCTTCAGATAATAATCAGCGGTGAAATTGATTCGTCCTTCATACATCTCCATATCGATCCCGATATCCATCTGGGTGCTTGTCTCCCATTTAAGATCAGGGTTTGCGGCACTTAAGGCAACACTTCCATTTGTAATATTTTCCTCAGGCCCGAATGTATAATTCTGTCCACTATAGACGACTGTCGTGTAACTGTAATCACCAATCCTGTCATTACCGTTCTGTCCCCAACTGGCGCGTACTTTAAAGAAATTGATCAGTTCCAAATTCCAGAAATCAGCATGGCTCATAATCCATCCGGCAGAGAACGACGGGAAATATCCAAAACGATTATTGGTGCCGAAACGGGAAGACCCGTCTGCACGGAATGTTGCTGAAAACAAATACGTATCGTCGTACACATAATTTGCTTTTCCAAACCAGGAAAACAAAGAGGATTCACTGGCAGACTGATATGCACTCTGTGAAGCTATCGGATCAATCGTATTGGATATATACGCATCGTCAGGATCGTTCGAAGGCAGGTTTGTATTTGCTCCACCACTGTTGTCATAGCGGTTTTGTAAAGCCGTTGTACCTGCGATGAGCGTAACATCATGCACGTCATTATACATCTTTTGGTAGGTCAGAATATTTTCCCATTGGTTGTTCTTCCAGGTATTGTTGGCAACTGTAACACTGTTGACGAGCCTTTTTTCTGCCGGCGGTGCTTCACTGATAGAAGGAATATTGCTCAAGTCAAATTCCGGATAAAAAATCTGTTGCACAGCAAAGGTTACATCCAGGCTGTAGGCAGTACGGAACGTCAATCCTTTAGCAAGTTTAAAATCCCCAAACACACTACCGACAAACCGGTTACTGGTCCATGTATTGTAAGTCTGTTCAATCCCATTGACCGGATTAGCAATATCTGTATCTGAATATGTTGAATAAGCATAAGTCCCATCAGCTTTTCTGACTGGTGTCACCGGATCCATATTCAATGCCCTGATGACAGGTGAATCATACTGGCTGTTTTCGATCAATCCATCACGTTGCAGCCAGGTGAATCCAAGATTATTACCAATGGTCAGCCAACTTTTGAGATCATGCGCACCGTTGAGGCGCACCGTACCGCGTTTAAAATTTGCTTTATCGCCCCCGACAATTCCATCCTGGGAAAAATAGTTTCCTGATAGTGTATACGCTGATTTTTCTCCACCGCCGGTAAAAGTAAGTTGGTGGCTGACGATAGGTGCATTTTCAAATACAGCTTCCTGCCAGTCAGTACCTTCTCCCAATGCATCCGGATTGGCAAATTCTGGCAGCGGTGTTTTTCCTGCAGCGACATAAGCCTCATTCTGAAGTATTGCATATTCACGTGCATCTAACAAATCAAGGAGCCTGGCCGGTCGTTGAATACCATAATAGGCATCATAACTGATCCGACCGGCCTGGTTCCTTTTGCCACCTTTCGTCGTGATGAGGATTACCCCGTTTGCTCCACGAGATCCGTAGATCGCAGCGGAGGCAGCATCCTTCAACACATTCATGGTCTCTATATCATTTGGATTGAGAAAATCCAATCCATCTACAGGAATACCGTCCACGATATACAATGGGTCACTATTGTTGATCGTCCCTACTCCACGCACTCTCACCGTCAATGCGCTTCCCGGCGAGCCTGAAACCTGTGCCACCTGAACACCGGCGACACGGCCCTGCAAAGCTTGCTCAACACGTGTAATCGGCCTCTCCGCTATTTCTTCCGCATTGACGGTCGACACACTACCGCTGATATTGGATCGCTTCTGTACACCGTAACCGGTCACCACAATCTCATTGAGTTGAGAAACGGACTCCTCCATCACAACATCAATACTGCTCCGGTTGCCTACTGCCTGGTCCTGCGATGAGTACCCGGTGTAGGTGAATACTAAAACTGCCTTTCTATCGGGAACGGAGATGGTATATTTCCCATCGAAATCAGTGACTGTGCCTGTCGCAGTGCCTTGCACCATAACGGTCGCACCAATGGCTGCCTCGTTATCCGGAGCCATTGTTACCTTTCCTGATATGGAAAGCTGCGCCTGTGACACGCTGGCTGAAAACAAAAACGCGATAAGAATAGGGATGCGCATGATATTTACATTAAATGCATTAAACCTGAACGTCAACAAAAATGAACCGTTATTGAATTAATGATCAATGTACCAGTTTACGTGTGTAAAAACGGTTTCCAACCTTGACTGTAATCATGTAAATACCTGCCTGTAAATCGCTGGTCTGCAAATTAAAGGTTGAGCTTCCATCCGCAACGAACCACTGTCTGATCACTTGTCCCACGCTATTGCTGAGTGAAATATGTTTTTCAGCAGCGATATCATCACCAAAATCAAGAATAGCATAGCCATTGCCTGATGGATTTCCAAACAAGCTGAAGACCATGGCGTCCTTTTCAGGTGAATAGGTACCTGTTGTGCATTCTGCATTATCAAAGCATGCGCCAAAGCAAGTTGCTACTTCTACATCTGCTTCAACAACAGGCAGGAAGCGATCATTGAAATTGTTGGGATCGCCACATGGCAGCCCGGTGAGATCTTCTTTGCAGCTATAGTCTGGACAAGGACCGTTTGCAAATGTATAGAATGAACTAAAGTTTCTTCTGCGTGGCACGGTTATTTCATATATACCATCACCGTCAGCATCATCCATTTTAAATTTTCCTCCTGGCACATCAAAGTTGCCTCCACCTGCAAGCCATACACCATCCGGATTTGGGGTTACAGTGCCCATTCCTAGCCTGAATTTGATCGATACTTCTTCACCGCACTCATAGCAACTGTTAAAGCAAAACTGTGGAATATCCCTGTCAGCACTTACGGCGAGCAATCGATTTGTAAATTGTCCTGACGGGTCTTTCTTAGTACATTCTTCTGTGCCGATAAAGCTTTCCTGTCCAAGCCAGTTATCCAGTGTCACTTTATATTCATAAGCACCATTTGGTAAGGTGATACTTCCTTCCCATATGCCATCAAACTCAGGATCGGCGAGTGGGTTAGCATCCCCTGACCAATTATTGAATGTACCGCTCAGGTAAACCTGGTCAAAATTTTCACTGTACTCATTCATGTCCACCTTAAAGGTGATTGTCCTTGGTTGCGGAGCTCCACTTCCTTTAACAACGATATCATCGAAGTATGAAGTGACATCCGTTCCAGTACCGGGTGTGCCAAAATCAAAGAAAAGGACAATCGTCGTATAGGTGCCTGATGCTGACTCAAATGGGGCTTCTATGGAAGGCACGCTTGCATCAAAACAGATTTCCTCCCATTCACCAACTTTTGTATTTGCTACCTGGGTGATCCAGTTTGCACCTCCTGAAGTTGATCCCTCCAGTTTTAAGGCGAGATTACCAATATGGTCCATATGTACTTTGATGCACACTTGTCCATTGGTGCCGAGATCAATTGGTGTTGTGGGAGCTGGATTGCTAAATGCTCCTGCCCAAACTTCCGCTACGGCAGGCTTTACATAATCACTCACATTAGCACTCTGATTGATCCCCGTTGGATTTGGATTAGCAACAATGTTATTGAGAGTTCCGTCCTGGGCACTTCCAAAATACTGAAATCCGGTGCTGGTCTCAGGGGCTTCAAAATCAAGCACGGTAGTGACCACTTGACCAATAGGTAAAGCCACAATATCATCAAAATAAGAAGTCACATCGACGCCGGTACCGGCGGTACCAAAGTCAAAGAATAAAACAACGCGCGTGTAGGTGTGCCCGATTGCAGTAGTAAATGGTGCTTCAATCGAAGGCAAGGTCGGGTCAAAGACCAGGGTCTCCCATTCATTGACCTTGGTGTTGGGAACCGTTACAACCCAATTATCTCCTCCATCAGTGGATCCTTCAAGTTTCAGACTCAAGGATCCAATATGATCCATATGGACATTGATGGCGACCATATTATTACTAATGAGTTCAATAGGCGTTTCGGGGTTTGGATTTGAAAAACAACCGGCCCAAACTTCAGAGACAGCAGGCTTAACATATTGTGTCACCATGTTGCTGGTGTTGATACCTGTAGCATTTGGATTAGCGATTACAGAAGTAAAAGTCCCATCCAGTGGACTTCCGAAATATTGGAATACTGTGCTGGTAGGGGGTGCTTCAAAATCAAGAATTACCACCGGAGCCGGTCCGGTAGGTAAGGCCTGGATGTCATCAAAATAATAAGTCACATCGACGCCGGAACCGGCGGTGCCAAAGTCAAAGAATAAAACAACACGCGTGTAGGTGTGCCCGATTGAAGCAGTAAATGGAGCTTCAATCGAAGGCAAGGTCGGGTCAAAGACCAGGGTCTCCCATTCATTGACCTTGGTGTTGGGAACCGTTACCACCCAATTATCTCCACCATCTGTTGATCCTTCAAGTTTAAGGCTCACGGATCCGATGTGATCCATATGAACATTGATGGCGACCATATTATTACTAATGAGATCGATAGGCGTTACGGGGTTCGGATTTGAAAAGCAACCAGCCCAAACCTCCGCAACTGCGGGTTTGATGTATTCTGCGACCATACTACTGGTATTCGCTCCGGTGGGATTAGGGTTGGCTATGACCTGGTTAAGTGAACCATCGATAGCACTGCCAAAATACTGGAATGTCGTACTGGTACCTGGGGTTTCAAAGTCCAGGATAGTGGTTTGGGCCGTTGTGAATGTCACTACGCAAACCAAAAACAGGATGGAAAGTAGATTTCTAATCATTGTGTTTAAATATTTTAGGAAAGCAGAATTAAATTTCCCTTCATTGAGAAAATCCAGCAAATATGACTGCTTTTTGGGTGATTAGTATAATTTTGTATTACGACACTACTACATCCCTACAGTTTTTTTATTACGACAACACTACGACAACACTACGACAAGGCCAACTACCTTGTACCTAAAAGTTATACTATATTGCAGTATTATCAGGCCTCCTGCGTTAAAACCAATGCGTTACCGTCCAAAAATATACTACATTATCTTATTGGTGATCTTCCTGAGGATAATTCCGGAAGCCTATTCACAGGCCGTGAACATCGGGATACCACCAATGTGGAATTTTTCGAACAAAACGTATAAAGCCGGAACCCAAAACTGGGATGCAGATCAGGACAGCCGAGGGGTCATGTTTTGGGCAAACAACGAGGGCTTATTGCGCTATGACGGCACCAACTGGGTATGTCTGCCAGTGGCCAATCATACGATAGTCAGATCGGTAGCTATAGATTCCTCTGACAAAATCTATGTTGGCGCCCAGGGTGAACTTGGTTATTTTCTTCCGGGTCAAAATGGCTGCCATACATACCATTCCCTGGTAGATTTACTTCCTGAAGATCAGCGGGCCTTTGAGGACGTCTGGGACATCGTTATCTATGGCCAGGATGTGTTTTTTCGAACCAACCATGTTATTTTCCAGTATTCCGGCGGGAAAATGATAATCCATAAGCTGGATGGAAGCTTACTTTCTATGTTTGTTATCGGTGAAGGTTTGAGCGTTCAGACCGTCACCTATGAACTTTTGATTTTCAAAAACGATAGTTTTCAGCCATTTCTCAAGCTGGCTGGTCTCCAGAGTGCAATCACCGGAGCTCTGCCATGGGAGGGTGATACCGTCATCCTCAGTACGTTGAAACAGGGTCTCTTTTACCTGGCAAATGGCACAACCGGTCGTTGGACTACCTTGTATGACCATCTGTTAAAGGAAAGGCGTATTTATTCCTCCACTACCCTTCCAAACGGAAATCTTGCATTAGGAACTTCGCTTGACGGGTTGATCGTCATTGACAGACAACGACGAGTGATCCAGCACCTGAACAAAAAGAGTGGACTTCAAAACAACAACATATTGCACACCTTTAGTGACCTGGCTGGCAATGTCTGGCTTGGGCTTGACAATGGGATTGACTGTGTAGTCCTTGACTCCAGGTATACAAGTATATTTCCTGATGGCGAAATGCAGGCCACGGGCTACAGTGCTTCCGTATTTGAAAACCAACTATACCTAGGTGTTTCGAATGGAGCCTATGTTGCGCCATGGAAATCATATTATGATCCTGAATTGGGTCCTGTTTTTGAAAAAGTAAGCAGATCCGATGGCCAGGTCTGGAGTTTAAGTCCCTCAGGAGGTGAATTGGTGATGGGGCATCATGAAGGTTCATTCATCCTGAACGCTAATCATTCAAAATTACTTTCAGCGGAACCAGGCGCCTGGACTTTTGTGACTATGTCTACAGAATATATGCTGGGTGGAACCTACACCGGCCTGGTATTGTATCACAAAGAAGCCGGACAATGGGTTTTTGACAAGAAACTGGAAGGACTCAAGGAATCATGCCGGATCATGGTTATGGATGAAGATCTATCCATCTGGATATCCCATCCCTACCGTGGCGTGTACAATGTCAGGTGGAACGCGGAAAATAAGTATCACTTAGAAATCCGGTTTTTCAACCAGGAAAACGGATTACCTACAAACCTCAACAACTATGTTTTCCAGATAGCCGGCAAAGCCGTTTTTGCAACCGAAAAGGGTGTCTTTCATTTTGACAGGTCGAAAGATAAATTCGTGCCTGCGGATGACTTCAACAGGATACTTGGCACACAACACCGTGTGAGATATCTCAAAGAAGATACAAAAGGTAATGTCTGGTATATCACTGATCATGAAGCCGGAATGCTCATAGTGAATGATTTTGGATTAAAAAAAGAAGTGCATAAAAAAGTTATTCCAGAGCTCGCTGGGAAACTAGTCGGTGGATTTGAATTCATTTTACCTTTGGATGAACACAACATCATTATAGGTACTGAACAAGGTTTCTTACATTATTCCGGGGACCTGGAAAGTCAATCCGATACCTTACTGCAAATCATCCTGAGCAATATTACAGCCAACGGGACAGGTGACTCACTTTTGTTTGGAGGCTTCCATCCTGGAACTAACCTCCAATCCCCTCAAAACGCGCCAACATTGCAGGCAGGCATGAACAACCTGAGCTTTTCGTTTTCAACAACTGAATACAAATCACCTGCGCTCGTTGAGTACAAAACCCAATTGCAGGGACTTGATGACGAATGGTCTCCATGGTCATCAGAAACTAAAAAAAGTTATACTAACCTCGGGCCAGGAAAATATACTTTTCACGTCCAGGCTCGAATCAAGGATGGTCACCAGAGCCAGGTTGTATCCTTTAGCTTCAGGATACGTCCTCCATGGTACAGGAGCAATCCTGCATTGACTATTTATGGACTGGGGTTTATTGGATTCTTTTTGGGATTCATTTTGCGTCAGCGACAAAAGTTTGAAACTGAAAAAGCGCAGATGACCGAAACGCATCAGCAAAAAGAGGCCGCTCACCTGCGTGCTGTAGAGCAATCGAAAGCTGAATTGATGGACATCCAAAATGAAAAACTGGAAGCTGAGATCACCTATAAAAACCAGGAACTGGCATTGACCACCATGCATCTGGTACAAAAGGCGGAAATCCTGCTGACCGTACAGGAGGGCCTCAATAAGGTTTTAAGGAAATCGTCTGACCAAATGGCTAAGAAGGAAGTCCAACAAATGGTAAACCTGCTCAACTTTGATGTCAAACTAGATGAGGACTGGGAGCATTTTGCGCTTCACTTTGACCAGGTGCATGTCAATTTTCTGAAACATCTCCGGGAAAGATTTCCTCAATTAAGTGCAAATGACTATAAACTTTGCGCCTATCTGCGGATGAACCTAAGCACTAAAGAAATTGCACCGCTGCTCAATATTTCTGTCCGTGGAGTTGAGGGTAGCCGGTACCGGCTGCGAAGAAAACTCAATCTGCCAAATGATGCCAACCTGACGGAATTTATTCTCCAGCTTCCTTCACTGTCATCTCCAAAATAATCGCTGCCCGGATGCTCCGATTGAGCATGCTTAAAATAGAAAAAGGCAGGCATATAGCCCGCCTGATTCTCAGAAGACCCTCTCCTTAATTTTTATTATTGACAGTCAGATCTTTCAACGCCTGACCCAGTTCATCCATATCGTGATTAAACTCACGGGTAAAGGAATCCCAATCACTTTTATTTGTCTCATAGCCGTCCATCCGGACTTTCATATCCTTGTTCTTCTGTTCCAGGGTATTGATGTTTTTCTCATACATTGCATCAAATGTCTTTCCTGATTTCTTCATTTTCACCTTAAGCTCACCGATACGAATTTCATTCTCTTTGATTTTAATTTCCGATTCGCTTTTGAAAACTCTCCATTCTTCTGCATTTGCCACTTTGATGGCATCTGCCCGGACTTCCGCTTGCGCCTCTTTCAATTCTTCCTTTGCTTCATCTACATTCTCCTTTGCAGCGTCCATTTTATTGGCTGAGGACTGACATCCGCCCAATATAGCTACAGCCAGAATGACCAGGGAGACGAGAAAGTTTATGACTAATGTTTTCATATGTATATATATTTATAAATTATTTAAAACTTTATGATTTAAAAGCTCCGTTTACCAATAACCTGATAAACGGTACTCTTACCAAATACAGATGATCAAAGCGCTGCTATAATCTCCAGCAATTGTTCCTTTGTTTTACCAAGTCGCTTCTGCAGTTTGCCGAGCATAACCTCTTTTTTACCATCTTCAAAAGCAAGATCTTTATCGGTTAAAAACACATAACGTTGTTTGATCTTTCTTTTCTCCTGTATCCAGGCTATTTTTTCCTCCTTTGATGACATATACTGGATTTTAATTGACCCTTATTTCTGTTGTAAAAGTATATCCACCCACCGCTATTGATATTATACAATTCCTCCAACCTTTTATACATTTCACACATATAGTGGGGTTATGCTGAAATCTCATCCTTTCAACCTGTTTGTTGACAACACAATCTGACTACCTGGATAAGAAGTGGTTCCATCGTCCTCCGCCGTAATAAAAATTCGGATTGGCTTAAAGGATGAAGACGTTTTAAAAGATGCCTTTAGATTATTTGGATTAGATGCACTGTTTATCTGACCAATATTCTTTGTGCTGTTTCCATCACTTTCCATCCAGATGACATATGTCGCCTTAGATGGATTGAGCCTCTTGGCCTCCGCCAAATGCTCGAGGGACACCTGAATAATGTAATTCTCATTATTATCCTTGTTAACTTTGACATACCCTCTGGCTGATGGTATAACATCGGACGTCAGAAAAGGAGATTTAGTGGCACAGGACGACAACAAAACTAAGGAGGTTATAGCTGCATAAATGCCAAATCGGGCATGGCCTTTGGTAAAGGTATGGAGTAGGTTCATAATCAAAATAATTAATTTTAGAATAATGGAACTGATCATCTTCTGTATAAAGAAAATCCGATCATACCGCAGAAAGAAACATTAAGATCTTTCCTTGTATGCTGTAAAGATTATCTAAATTATAGCCGGCAGCGTTATATAAATTCTTTTAAATATTACAGGATTCCCACATTTCATCAATACATCTTCAAGACATTAGCGCCTTAGACAAATGTCCAGAAGTCAGATCGGGTGCAAGGCATATTTTGTATCCGCTTTACAGTTACAACAAGAAGAGCAGGAAGATTACTTCCTGCTCTTTAAAATTAGGTAATAGGTATTATTCAACCGTAATAAATGGCCTGTATTACTTCATCGGAAGAATATCAATGACTACCGTGCGGTTGTAAAAACGCTCTTCAGGATATTTATTTTCAAAAGGAGACATACTTTCGTCTTCACCATAGGCGTTCACCTCAATTTTTACGTCTGTAATACCTGCTTTTGCCAGGCTACTCTCCAGCATCCGTTTTACATCATTTGCTCTGGCATGAGACAATTCATGATTATTTACTTCATCGCCTATCGTATCTGTGTAGCCACGGACAAGCACCATACCGCCTTTTTGGATATTTGGGGTAACGATTTCATTGATGTACTTTTCATACATCGCAATCGCTTTGGATTCATTAAATTCATACAGGATGCTATATCTCCCTCCATTCCGCTGTCCGGCAGGAGACCAGCGAACCACATGGGTCGGGACTTCACGTCTGATTGTAGTTCCTTCTTTTGTCAGACCGACCATCGTCACCTTATAGTCCCCTTCTGTTCGGGTTCCAAGAATTGACTCTCCGGGCAATACTACTTTCTCAGACGAATAAGGACCAAACTTCTGCACCTTACCCTTTTCATCCTTCACTTCCAATGACCAGGATGTAAAGGCCTTATTGGCGCCTTCAACATTAAAGGTGGTATAGCTGGACATAGGTGCTTGCTGGAGTGCTTTGATTTGAACAGGTTTAAGTGGTGCATTAGGACCATTCTGAAACTCCATCAATAAGGTTGGAGTACCGCTCTCTATAGAGACCCTACGATCACCCGCCCGAAGGAGCTCCAATTCGAGCGTTCCACCTGGTTGCTCAGATGGTATTTTAGGCTTGTCGCGTCCCTCAATAGTAATCCTGGATGTATCAACACCAAAGACGTTGACAAGGTATTGTCTGATTGATTCAGCCATTTCGCGACCCTCTTCAGGGCTCTTTTCAGAGGAGCCTACAAGTGTGATCGTAGCAGATGGATCTTTGACCATCCTGTCACCCAGGATATTCAAGACATTGTAATAAACGACCATCTGGCGCTCTGAACGACCTGGAAGGTTTTTAGGCCTGAATAAATCTATCTGATCTTCGCGAAAATCGTTTACCTGATTCTTTGTCAGTGTTACATATCTGTCTGGTATCGCAGAAGAACCCAAATCAAAAAAGACATAGTTCCTAACTGGAAAAGTCTCAGTGACCACTTCTTCAACAGGCATATTTTTTGGTGAATAGACGGAGAACTGAAATTCCGGTGCAATAGGCAGTACTTCTATAACAACCGGTGCTGGAATCAAACGCCCGTGTCCAAACTTCAAGGCAGCACCAACTCTAAGGGTTGTTACACTCCACGTTTCTATATCCCGCGGCGCCTGGCCGAAATAAGGATGGAACGATACAAATGGAGAAATGACAAACTGCGTTTTCGTATTCTGTGATGAAAGGGGAATATCATACCCTGCTCCGATTTGCATAGAGATCAGCGTCTTATTAATATTACTCAGTTCGCCTTTGACATCCGGCGTAGGTTCCTGATCAGGAAAATCGGGATTGATGCCCAATTCATAGGTAAAGGATTTTTGCACATTGAAGGCTAGTCTTGGACCGCCATACAAATAGAAGTTTCCATGAAAGGGTGCCAGTCGGATACTCGGCTCAACGGTAATATAACTCAACCTGGTCGTCAAATCAGCAGGACAATTACAAGGGGTAATCTGCGTCTTGTATGCACTACTGCGGCTGTCATATCCAGTCTGCAGCATAAAACCCAAAGCTGACCCGGGAGCATGATATTCAACAAGTGGGGCCAGATATAATCCAACACCATTCCCTTCATCAAAAGCCACTGGTGCTGTGAAATCTCCATTGAGTTGTTGAGTTGATCCACGATAGAAATTAACGTTGGCTCCGCCGGCTACTCCAAACCACCAAGAAGGCTTAGTGTATTGTATCTGTTGCGCCTGGACAAAAGAAGGTGATACCATTCCAGTCCAGATAATGATCACTAATGAAACAATCCGAACGGCAGCATTTAGATAGTACGAGGAGTTCACAGGTGAATACAGTTTTATATTTACAATTTTCATCATTATAGTTTTATGGTTTGAGGATAGTATTTGTATTGCTCAATATTACTGTTCCTGTACGGGACAGCAATCTGCCTTCAATCGTTGCATTCATATTCATTCGTATGGTTGTTAAACCTAAAATGGTCCCTTTAAAGGATGTGTTATTTCCAAGGATTACAGCCCCTTCAGATTGCCAGTAAATATTTTCAGCCTTGGCACCGCCAGTGAGGATAACATCACCGCCTGTTCCGCCTTGTGTGAAAAAATCTGACGACATCTGAAAAATCCAAAACGCGTTTGGATCACCATTTGCATTGAGGGTCAGATTTCCATCTTCAATAAACGTGGTTGTTGATGATTTATAAATGCCCTGCACTAACGTCCGACCACCAAGGTCACCGGATATGATGTTTGCTGTTGGTGAGACCGCGCTCTTTGCCCAAGAATATGCAACTGTCAGATCTTCATGTGCCTGTAGCAACATTGTGGCGATACCTGAAGGAAGGAGGTCATCTGAGGCAAACACAGCGCCATTGATAACATCTCCAGGAGGAAAGCCGATGATTGAAGTCCGAAGTCCGGGACTAACACCAATATCCGCATTATGTACTTCACTAAAACCTGTGTTGTTGATACCTGATGCAGCCAGAATTCCGAACCTTGAAGTTGACCCCATGTTCACGCCAGCTGCACCTGTATTAAACGTCCAGGTATAGTTTTGTTGTAATGCGTTTCCTGTAATGTCCTTTACCGCTGTTGTCACTGTCCCTGTATAGTTCGTAAAGGGTGATAAATTGATCAAGGGATTAAACGTAACAGTTGTACCTGCATAGGATAGCGTACCCACAACGGTGTCAACACCCACTATTGTAATGGATGAAGAGTTAATCGTAACAGGACGCATCTCCGTATTAAAGGTGACGGTAATTATTTTGTCCAGAGGAACATTAATCGCCAGGTTGCCAGGATCCGTAGACAATACTACAGGACAAAGGCCTATGATCTCTTCGTAATCATCTTCCTGGCATGCCGTGAAGATGAATGCGCATGCGAGCAGGAGTGATAGAAACTGATGTTTGAATTTCAAGTGTTTCGAATTTAAAGATTAAAGAATTTTAACACCGCAAAGGTCTTTGAAGGAAGTAGGTCTTGGTTATACAATTACATTGAAGTATTATAACTTTCACACATGATATATGCTGAGCCGATCACATGAAATGTGTACCATCATGAATTTAAATGGAAAGCATTATTGGTCCTAGAAAACGAAGATTAAATCTTTGTCTGGTACTATCAGCAATAGATGTGCTGCAGTTTGTACTCCTCATTAAAAAAACGTATCCCTGGTGTAAGAAACCAGGAAAGTGAGTTTTACGTGTGCGTCATACTTTGTAATTCTATTCAGGAAGTTGAGATACATCTGCCGGAGACTTCTTATATCGTATCAACCTAAGCAACCTTATGTGCCAGCAATCGTGCGGTAGATGAGTTATTAGCTACCAGCTTGGTGACACCGAACATCAAAAAGGTGCCGGACAACTTTCTAAGGGGATTGGTGGAAAAACCAGTAGACAAGGCTTTAGATACCACACCCGCAGCAAGCCCGATAGATTTATTGGCATGTTAAGTTTTAAATCATCGGAAGCACCAATTTCACCAAATGTACTTTTAATGAGATTTATTGGCTAAACGGTTTCATACGTAATCTCTAACTAATGCTTCAGTTCTTTTCCTGCCTGGTGATGTTTATCCTCCATTTATCGGATCGCATCCTTAAGATCTGTCAGAGTAATAATTTTTTGTTCCGTATCCATTTACTGCAGGATTTGCTTAATGTTCGACTCTACAAGGGATTTGCGGATCCAAGACTGAAAAAACAAATGCAGCATTAAGGTAGCAGCCAGGTTAAACAACGCAATGAAAAAATAACCTAGATTGGCCTTTCCAAGGATTTCAAGTAAATAAATGGAGACACCAAATATTGGCAACCACCAGAAACAAGGATATCATAATCAATAGGGCAAACTTGGATGCAAGTGAAGTGACCACCATAGTGGCCACTTCAGGAGACTTAAATTTAGCTAGCTCGAAGGTAGTTTTATTATAGACTTCTACCTTTTCAAACAATTCTTCAATCTCCTTAGCAGGAGTTTCCACTACTTCCATTTGATGATGAGTAAGGTCGGGGTTATCCAGATAATGTGATTCCTATAAATGTCTGCCAAGGTGGTTACCCATGGTATTAGGAGCCATCCTAAACTCTTTTGGTTCCAGTCGCATGATCAATTCCCCTTGCCATTTTTCCGGCCCCATTCTCCACCATGACATCAACTTCTTGAGTCATTGTTTCGAACTTTCCTGATAGGCTATCGACAAAACTTTTAAACTGATTATTCAACTTCTGTGCATACGCATCACTTCTATTAGAAATGTTCTTTCTTGTCTCAGATCCCTTGTGTGGGGCCAACAAGATGCCTGCTGCTGCCCCAATGGCAACTCCTGCCAAAACGCCTAAAACTACTTTTACTGAACTCATGGAATTTATATTTAAAAATGTAAAATGATTTGATTTGAAAAGGGGGTGTTCTCAGCGCCCTTACCCTTTGTATCTCATGTATATAATCCCTTTAAATAAGTATGCAACGTATACAGCCCAATGTGCAGATCCATACGTTCGTCCCTCTGAAAAAGAAACCATTATATGCGGATATTATTCAGCGAATCCAGAACGCCAAATGCACGTAGCAGCCATAATACGACGACGATGACAACGACGACATTCAGGATGTTTTTAATCTTCCGATCCATCGGAATGTATGTATTGACCAACCATAGGATAACGCCTACAACGATCAAAACGAGCAATACTGAAACTAATGACATAATAGGTGGATTTTATAAGATGATAGCAAAGATATCGGTGGATATCCCAGAAAGCATTATACAATTCTGGGGAAGAATTATAGGATTCCCACTTTAGAATAAGGAGAACAATCATGACCGGCTGCGCTGGAGAACAGACCTGTCGTTATGCTCACCGGCGTATTAAAAAAAACCCGTTTTTGTAAAACGGGTCAATATGAAATGGAATTGATTTGAATCCCCCAAAATTTATGTGATCAGAATATAAAGGAAACCCCCAAATAGGCTGAGTAAGTTTTGATGTGTGCTTTGTCAAGGACGTAGTACGAGTTGGTCGAGTTATTATTGCTGTTATCGCTAATGTCTATTAGTCCATAGACACCCCTGAAACCAAGACCTAAACGGAAAGTCCTGGCTGCATTGAGTCCAAAATCGAAACCAGCACCGTAGGCAAATCCCAAATCACCTTTCTTGACAGACAAGACAGCTTCATTATCCGGATCACCTCCATCTGACGTGAAGAGCTCACTGCCAACACTGATTCCAATCTGTGGTCCTGCGACAACATTAAAATTGACCGGCTTTAATTTGCCGGTGTTGAAGGAAAGCAGTAAAGGAATATTGATGTATTCCAATTTGATTTCCTTTTCAACATCGTCTTCCGTGTACTTCTGGTTTAAGGTACTGTAGATCCCCTCTGCCTGAAGGCCAAAATGATCACTGAAATTAAAACCAACGAATATGCCGGCTCCAAACCCAAAAGTGGCATCGCCGGAAATCTGTCCACCCGATGATGACTGAACATCCAGGGATGAAACGGTGGGCATAAATCGTATTCCGAATTCCCCCTTCTGTGCATTTGAAAACTGAGGTACGAGGGCCAGTAATACAAATAGCGATAGTGCTAAAAAGAACTTTTGAGATATGTATTGCATCATATGATTGTTAAAAGTTTGAAATTAAAATAAGCCGCTGGTTGAAAGTTCCATGATTGAGATCAGACAACCCGTCTGCCCTGAATGATCCTGACTAGTAATACCACTACGGCAATGACCAGAAGAAGGTGAATGAGTCCACCTGCATTATATCCTACAAAGCCGACTAACCAGCCAATGATCAATATAGCGATGATGATGTTTAATAGATTTCCCATGATTAAAATGATTTAAATTGTGTTTGAAATAAGAATTATAAATTACCGCTTGTGCGCGTCATTATATGCGTTATGCCTAGTATCACAACAACAGGATCAGTAAGAGGATGATGATAATGATAGCTCCAACGGAAAGGTATACACCCTGACCTAATTCACGCAGATCGCTTTTTATCGCACGGACTTCTTTACGGAGTTCCTTCCTTTCGCTTTTTCCAAGTATGGATACATCCATGGCCTGGATTTCATCTAGCCTGTTAAGCATCACTGTAACTTCTGCAGGCACTGGTGCTGGTATTGCAGGAACTGAGCGTGTTTCAACTCCTGCCTGTACCTGAACAGGAATGATCGAAAACAGCATTAACATTGTCATTGTAGCTAAAAGTACTTTTTTCATGTTGATCTGGTTTTGCTGTGAACACATTTTCACAATACCACAAAGATGCTCTACATGACTCCAGACAATGTTATACAACTATTCATATTCGTTACATAATTCACACCCTATCGGTACCGTTTAAATGCTACACCGAAGAAGCTTTCCTTTTCTATAAATCCGTATTGGTGGAGATTTTTCAACAGGGCAATGTGGATCGAGCGGTATCTTCTTCGGCTTGAACGAAGTGTTTTAGTTTTTGCTGCATGCCTGCCACAGCGCTACTATTATGTTTAAACTCATGTACTTTACACGAACAAACATCATCCATTGATCAAACCTAAATCTAAAAAGAATAGACCGGGTCAGCACGTTTAGACTTCTAACCTGCGCTATTGCATGCTCTCTGTTATCCTGCACCCCCAAAACCGGTATCCCCATGCCTAACGAAAAAGGAAAAATTATGCAACTGGATTCATTTCCTTCCTTGCTTGTTGAAACGAGACCAGTTACGATTTGGATTCCGGCTTCATATGATAGTACCAAACGGTATGCTGTTGTTTACATGCAGGACGGACAGATGTTATTTGACAGTGCATCCACCTGGACACAGCAGGAATGGAAGGTTGATGAAACCATGACAAAGATGCTTGCCGAAAACAAGATCAGAGATGCTATTGTCATCGGTATACACAACTCCGGTCAAAACAGGTGGGCGGAATATGTACCACAAGCTATCCTCGCCGGCATTCCTCCTTCCAGCAAAGATCCATTGATAAAAAAATGGCTCCATAATCAACCCCAGGCAGACCACTATCTCCGGTTTATCGTAGAAGAGCTCAAGCCATATATTGACTTGCATTACTCAACCCTAACGGATCCAGCCAACACATTCATGATGGGGTCGAGCATGGGCGGCATCATTTCTCTCTATGCTATCTGCGAATACCCGGAAGTATTCGGAGGTGCCGGATGCCTATCAACGCATTGGCCACTAGGTATTCCTGGAGTCGTAGACGAGGACATCACCCATGATGTAGCCAGTGAATTCATTAAATACCTCAGTCAACATCTGCCATCTGCCGTAAACCACAGGATCTACTTTGATTATGGAACAGCTACCCTTGACAGTCTTTACAAACCCTATCAGACCATGGTGGATTCGATCATGATCGAA
>JAWXAW010000243.1:0-3497 GCA_034439675.1 Saprospiraceae bacterium
ATGATATCCCCCTTTGATGACATCCTCGAGCTGATAGTAACGAAGTTCTTCTTTAAAGTAGGGCAACTCATCATACACAGATCCATCCGGTGACAATACCATCGAACCACCGTCAAAAATGAGTTCTGTCTGCGCTCCACAGATATTGGAGTAAAACATCGGTATCTGGTACTTGTCTACATTTGCTTTCAAGACTTCAAGGCGCTCTGCCGCATGATTATAGTCAAACGGGGAGGCTGATACATTGACGATAAAGTCAGGATGATCTGGCATCATCTTGTCCATCGGGCACACGGTGTACAATGGATTTTCATTGCCTACATTCCATAGATCTTCGCAGATCGTCAGCGCGATTCGTTTTCCTTTAAACAGGACGGTGGAATATTTTTTAGCGGGTTCAAAGTATCGGTACTCATCAAATACATCATACGTAGGTAGCAATGCTTTGTGCTGGAGATGAAGTGTTTCCTGATTGTAGAGAAGGTAAGCGCTGTTGTATAAATCTTTGCCTTCAGGAAGTGGATTGATTGTTGGGCTGCCTACAATGATACCTATACCCGTGGAGGCCTCTCTCAGCGCATCAACAGACTCTTCAGCGAGACGAATAAAATCTCTGAATTCAAGAAAATCCCTTGGCGGATATCCTGTCGTAGCGAGTTCGCCGAAGACAATCAGATCAGCTCCTTTTCCTCTCGCTTCGGCTGTTGCCTTGAGCATCTTTTGGAGGTTTCCTTCAAAGTTTCCGATGTGGTAATTCAACTGGGCGATGGCGATTTTCATGGGGTAAAATTCAGGTTTTTCAGGGACAAATGCACAGTTTTCTCAAGTCCGGTTATTGATTTACATAAAGAAGCAGATCACCAACCCTTCCGTGTCCCCCTTGCGAAAGGAAAATAGATCGATGTGCGCAGAAAGCCAGTTTAATTTTCTCCGTGTACTCTGTGCTCTCCGTGCGAAATGAAAATAAAAGGATCTGCGAGGTGCGAAATAAAGACAGGCTCAATGCTGCACAACCACCTTCTCTTGCTGAACTAACACTCCATCTGAATAGATCAGGACGAAGTAAAGCCCGGACGTAAGACTGCTTACGTCTATAGACAGTCCATTATTTTTTGAAATCAATTGTCCGTTAAGATCCAGAAGGGAGAGTTGTAACTCATTAGAGATCGCGGGCTCTGGAATCTTAATATATAAGCGATCGGAGACAGGATTTGGTGAAATAACAAACTGATCCGTAGTGTGTGTAGTCACAGGTGGAGTAGACACCATCAATGTATCGCAAAGGGGATCCCCCAGTGGACCAAGGCGGTAGTTTGGGAAATGGGGCAAGGTGAAATTATTGACAAATGGAAATTTGAGAGTATGCTGCTCAAATCTGCAACCAAGCCCTTTTTTATTGGGCTCCTGGATGATATGAAGCCATTGGGAGCCGTTTGTAACATTCATGAAAATTCTATCATCGGGAGTGCGCTCCATAGCGTAAAATCTGGTGGCCAGAGGATCAGCAAAGCCATCATATTCTGCTAGGAGCGTCAAGCTTGTCTGTAAATCAACATCAGCCAGATCGACTTGGTAAAGCTGAGTTGTATTATTGAAATAAATAAAGCGGCCGGATGGTGAAAACTCACAGCCGCCTATTATGTCTGCAGAAACGGATGTATCTACGCTTCTGAAATTGCTCAAAGTGCCGGATTCCCTGTCGAAATCACAAATGAAAAGGCCGTTTAAAGGATGAAACCAAGCAAAAATTTGACCATCTGGTGAAAATTTGCCTTGACCTGCTTCAGCATAATGATGGGTAATATCCCCGATATATTGACGACCTGTAAAAACAGGCCCGTCACTACCTAAAAAAACAATATTAAAGGAATTTGTCCACCGATTGGGTGTGATAATCCACCAGTCAAATCCATTGGCATGTTTTGTTGCTGTGACGGGAGTGCCAATCATAGCAGTATCAATAAATACGGGAAAATTTTTGATTAAAACAACTCCCTGGGCATCCGGGGAAGCCATTTTAATTCTTGCATAGTTAAATCGGTCATATTGTACAAAAACCACTGGATCTGGGGCAGTATTGTAAGTGGTGCTGAGATAAAAAACATGATAAATGGAGTCATCATTCGAGTCAGGAATGCATATCATATTTTGATGACCACCATAACCATATTCAGGACAGAAAACTTCAAAATCTATATCCGATGAATTGAGAGAATCTCCGTTAATGAGTTCTTCATTATCACCATTTAGAAGTAGACAGCCATTTGAATAAAACAACATCTCGCCAGCTTCATTACACATGGACAAATTTTGAAGGGGATTCATTACATATTTTGGGTGTGGATTTAGAGATAATGGCGATGTGTTGAAATTTATCTCAAATCCACCATGTCTGTCAGTTGTGGTGTCGATGTCAATGCCACCCATAATCCAAACATAATCATACTTATTTTCACAATAGGATTGAGACTGGACATCAATTACTATAATTGATGAAAGGACAAACGCTAAATATGTAATGAATCCCTTCAAACTCATGATCTTGAAATGATAATTTTGTGAATCGAGTATGTTCCATCCTGGGTTTTCACCTTAATAAAATAGATTCCAGGAATCAAGCTTGTTGTTTCACATTGAGCAATATTCTCATCGATCTGGATTTGTATAAAAAGACGTTTACCAGTAATATCAAATACATCAATATTTACCATTTCATCTGATGAGGTTATTTTAAATCCATCAGAGGCAGGGTTTGGGGTTACCATTATTGAAGGAGATAATAATTTCTGACTACTTCTGGGATTGATATAATCACACATACCTTCATTGTCATAATACCTGTTAGTGGAGTCGATTCTGATCAATGATCGGGCATGATAAACAGGGTCACCATATCTATCTGGACAATTCATGGCCAGATCAAATATATCGGCAGTGGATGTCAGTGAATCTTTCTTTGCAAAATCTAGAAATTCCAGCAGCGTAAACTGAAGATGCTCCTGCCATGAGGAATCAGGGCTAATCGATAAAATGTAGTCAATTGCATTTTCAATATTCGCTCCTAGATTGACTGAGATCAATGAATCCTTCTCAAGATAATTGCATTCAAGCAGATATATGGAGTCATGTTGCAGTATGAGTTCATTCAATAAGGAATCATTGTTCCTGTCTTCTAAGATGAGACTGTCAAGTAGATTAATTTGATCAAAGTAGGTTGACATTTCAGCAGGAAAATCTTCAAGCACACTTAAGAACCCACCGTTGTATTTTAGGGCGACAGTTAAGGAATCGTAAGCATTGGAAAACTTTCCTATGTTGAGAGATTTATGTGTATTCAAGAATGTGTTAATTGGTGTTGGAAGCAAAGTGCTAGATACATCCTTAAGTCTTCTAAAAGTATTGAATCGGCTCATCCAGCTTAGGGGATTGTCAAAATACTCAAATCCAAAATTCCCGGCAATCACCTCAAGATCGAGACTATCCCAAGCTGCCAATTG
>JAWXAW010000244.1:0-30539 GCA_034439675.1 Saprospiraceae bacterium
CCTTTGCTAATTCCCCTTTGAGGAAATCGATTACATTCACTTCTAGTGCATCTACACCGCGCAGTTCGGCGAGATACCATGAAATCCAGTCTCCCAGATGCACGAGGTATAAAGATTTCTCGACCAGATTAGATCCTTTCGAATAAACTTCGATGATACCACTTGCATATTGGCCTATGATCTTTTTGTTGATGTCCATCCGAATAGCGTTCCTGGAGAAATCATCATCGTTGCGGAGGTAGAGTACAACCAGGTTTTCATTTTTTTCAGTCCAGCCTACCAATTCATTGTGGTTCATTTCCGGAACCACATGATGCCAGCACAGCGCCTTGCTGTTTTCATTGATTTGTTGTCTGAGTCTTACGGCGACTGGTTCCATCCGGTCTTCGATATAGATGACGGGTATTTTCTTGTAAAGCTGGTGCGCAATTTTTTCAGCTTGTGCCTTGATATTACTTTCTTCAGTCCTGAGGAGGCCTATTGCGGATTCAACATTCTTAATAGCGCGGTCAGAGATGAATCCAAGGTGATGAAGTGTCCACAATTGTGCGGTTACAGAATACCCCAGACATGCTCTTGGTGAAGGCCAGTTGGCCGGAACCTGAATGTAGTCATAACCATCTGCTTTGGCTTTTTCGATGATTTTGCCACCGGAGGCTACACAGATGATTCTTGCGCCTTGTTTTTTGATCAGGTCATAAGAGATGAGGGTTTCTTCGGTATTACCGCTGTAGGAGCTTGCAATGGCCAGCGTGTCAGGACCTACAAATACAGGGACATGGTATCCTTTTCTCACCAGAAAGGGGAGTTTGAGTTCATCCTGTACAAAGGAAGAAACGAAGTCTGCTCCGATTCCGGATCCACCGAGGCCGGCTACATAAATATGGGAGATATTGGCTGATGGTGGTTGAATAGTGGCGTTGCTTCCGATGGCAAGGCCTTCTTCAAGCTGATCCATAAATCGCGCGATCAATTGATTCATCATAGGATATAAGGGTTCATTGACATGAAGTAAAATGCATTTAAGCCTGTAAAACAAGGCATTTTTTCACAAAAAAGGCTTATTCAAGCACTGGAAGAAGGTAAAATGTAAAAAACCTTGATCTGTACGCTACTTCCCCGTTATTTTGAAATGAAATGGGTATTCAGCAGGAACATGGTAAGTGGGGTGAAGAGAAAGCTGCGGCTTTTTTAAAGGGAGAGGGTTTTGAAATCCTCGCCCGAAATTGGCGGTATAAGAGGGCGGAGATTGATATTGTAGCCAAGGAAAGTGGGGTTTTGGTGTTTGTAGAAGTCAAGACAAGAGCAAGTACTTCCTTTGGCCGGCCGGAGGAAATGGTCGACCGGAGGAAGAGGAGGTTGCTGATTGATGCAGCAATGGCTTACATGCGGTCCATAGGGTATGAATGGGAGATCAGGTTTGATATCCTGGCCATTATTGGTGAACCCGGAGGAGCTTGTGATATCAGGCTTTACAGGGATGCTTTTTTCCCGGGGCTGAATTATGGTTGATGTTGGTTAAGGTGAGCGCAGCCGACAATGCATCCGGAGGCCAGAAAGTTGATTCGTATATTTACGAAATATATTTCGCCGAAATACGCATCCTTGTATGTCACACATTTTCAGCTATTTATATTATGTGGGCACACTAAGCCCCTAATCACCCAAGTCTATCATCCAATCAACCCACAGAGCTGGCGGATATGCTTCGACTGTCTTTCCCACTTCATTGTTCACCTGCGTTTGTTGAGCTGTGGTACTTGGATGAAGGCAAGTCGGTCGAAACACAGCAAACGGAGCCCATCCAGCAGCAGATTCCAGCTCAACACCTGCTTCGGCTCCTCTCAGCAAGTAAACTTATAAGCCTATAAACTTATAAACTCATAAACTCATAAACTCATAAGCCCATAACCCTATAAGCCCCAAACCCATCAACCTATCCCCCAATCAAATAATTTTCCATAATAATTTTGCTGACAATTGTAAAAACCTTACCTTTGCCGTCCATTATTAAAAAGCGCCATGAAAAAAGATATTCATCCATCCAATTATCGCCACGTTGTGTTTAAGGATTTTTCCTGCGATTTTGCCTTCCTGACAAAATCCTGCGTCGCAACCAAGGATACCATCAAATGGGAGGATGGCAACGAATATCCGCTGGTGAAACTGGAGATTTCAAGCCAGTCGCACCCCTTCTTTACCGGTAAGATGAAGTTTATCGATACCGCCGGGAGAATCGACAAGTTCAACAAGAAATTTGCCAATACCAAATTTGCTAAAAAAGAAACTGAAGAATAATCAAAAAGCCCCGGTCATATGTCGGGGCTTTTTTAATTGCCTCATTTAAACCATGAGAAATATCATTCTCTTTGATGACGAATCCCGGGAACAAATGCTCCCGCTCAGCTACACCAGGCCGGTAGCTGAATTGCGCACAGGGATCTTTACCATCAGAGAACGATGGGAAAAACTCCTCAAAGGCCAGGCTTCCTACATCACCTCCGACTATCTCAGCCAGCGCTTTCCCATGCATCTCGAAGATGACAATATCGTCATCAATGGCGCCGTCATGCCCAATGACCGGCTGGTAAGACTCATTGAACAACTGGAACCTAATGAAGCCCTGATGGATGACGGCAACCTCATCGCCGCGCGCCTCAATCGCCACCAGTTTGAAAACCTGCTGCGTGATGAATCTATAGAAGAAATCTCTGGCCTTGAACTGGCAGATACCCCCTTTATACATCTCTCTTACCCCTGGGACCTCTTCCTCTATCTCCGGGCAACAATCGAATATGACTTCAATCTAATCACCAACGGACGGACCAGTCAGACACTACCAACCAATAACCAGGTGATCGCCGGAGATAATATTTTTCTGGAGGAAGGCGCTCACGTAAGCTGCGCGATTCTCAATGCACAGTCCGGCCCGATTTACATTGGTAAAAACGCCCAGGTCATGGAAGGTGCTATCATCCGCGGTCCGGTGACCATCGGAGAGGGTAGTGTAATCAAAATGGGCGCCAAGATCTATGGTCCTGCCGCTATCGGTCCTGACTGCAAAGTCGGAGGTGAAGTCAAAGACGTAGTGATCCTGGGCCACTCCAATAAAGCACATGACGGCTACCTCGGAAATTCAATCATTGGTGAATGGTGCAATCTCGGGGCCGGAACATCGGTTTCCAATCTGAAGAATAATTACTCCAACGTCCGGATGTGGGATTACAGCACCAGGAGCATGCGGGATTCCGGACTCCAGTTTCTCGGCCTTGTCATGGGTGACCATAGCAAAGCCGGTATCCAGAGTATGTTCAATACCGGCACTATAGTAGGTGTAGCTTCCAATGTCTTTGGCGAAGGATTTCCTCCAAAATTTGTTCCCTCCTTTTCCTGGGGTGGATCTTCGGGCTTGATCACCCACCGGCTCGATGAGGCACTTGCCACCGCCCAGAAGGTAATGGCAAGGAGAGATATTGAATTTTCAACAGAAGATGAAAATATCCTGCGAAAGGTATTCGAACTATCCGTGATGTACCGGTAAATGAAAAACCATCCAGGCCCCCTCAAAATATGGTTGAGCCACCTCTTCGAATGGCCTGTTGAAGAGCTGAGCAGCGAGCATAATGCTCACCTCAAAGTCGTCCTCCACAGAGGAAGGTATAAACTCATCACCGATGGCGCTATTTATAGTTTTGGTGACCTGTATTCTAATTACAGGAAGACCTTCGAACAACTGCTATGGCCTCAACCCTCATACCAATCATGCCTGATTCTCGGCCTTGGGATGGCAAGTATTCCTGATATGCTGGCCACCAGGTTCAACAAGGATTTGGAGTATACCGCGGTGGAGATTGATGAAGCAGTGACAAGCCTCGCCTATAAATACGTTTTGCTTCCCAAAAAGATTAAAGTCCAGGTCTACACCGCCGATGCCGGTTCTTTTCTGGAGTGGCACGAAGGCAGCTATGATATGATATGTTCAGATGTGTTCGTGGGCGACCACATACCCGAAGAACTCGAGCGCATGGAAGCGCTTGAAGCTATGAGGGACCTGCTCAATCCGGGTGGAATTATCCTGTATAACCGACTCAGCCGATATAAACAGGATATAGCTAAGAACCTGAAATTCAAGGATGAAGTATTTCTGAAGTTGTTTCCAGAAGGAGGTTTCCTGGATGTGGATGGCAACTGGATGTTTGTCAGCAACATGGCTTTGTTTCAAGTCAATTCCACCGTTTGAATTTCCATTTTCTGATTCCAGCATTTAAGCATGCCGTTTAGGTGACATTTTAGGGGATATCAGGCCTCCCTAACGGGTTGATTTTCCTATCTTTACTGCCTGTAACAGAGGAACAGCTATTCCAGGATGAAGATGATTTTTTATAACAGGTTTTTTGTGTAATCACTATAGCCATATTGCTTTCCAGTCAATGGCTCATCATCATATCTTTGAGCAGTTTTTTGAAAAAGGAACTTTATCCTTTCCCCTGTTTGTTTTGCAGCATAGACTGAGGTTTAATGTCCAGGTAATATCTGATCCTAAACCAGTTGAAATGCTGCACATTTTCGAGCCGTTCAAGTGCTATGTTCTTTAAACTGAGCACAACCTTGAAACGTCTCTTTTGTTATTTAGTGCTTATTTAATCTAAGATCCTGCGAATGCGAAAGCTCTATTACCTCATCCCCGTTATAGCCATAGCAATTTTATTCTCCCTGCTGTTTTTTGCCGGCGACGCCCCGCGGGAGTTCCAAAAGTTTTCAAAAGGCGAGCGCATAGAAGGTGCGATCAAGGACATGCTATTCACATCTCGCGATATAGATCTTGGATACATTCCCTATGACAAATTATTCATGGCTATCGGTGAAGGACAAAAACGTGCTGAAAATCCTTCCGGAAACCGCAGCGGTGGCACAAGTCTCACCAATGCCATCTGGCGGGAAAGAGGCCCCAACAATATCGGAGGCCGTACAAGGGCCATCATGATAGATGCATCAGATCCCAGCCGGAACAGAATTTGGGTAGGTAGTGTATCCGGTGGCGTGTGGCGTACTGAAGACATCACACAACAGGATCCCCAATGGAGAAAACTGACGCTTCAGGTTGATAATCTGGCAATAGGAAGTATAGCACAGGATCCAAATAACCTCGATGTCATTTATGTCGGCACAGGTGAAGGTTTTCCCAATCAAGACGCAGTCACCGGAGCAGGTATTTTTAAATCAACCGACGATGGTGAAACATGGACCTGGCTAGCGTCAACACGAAACAGCAATTTCCAGGATGTACATGAAGTCTATGTTCATACCAATGGAGATATTTATGCAGGCACAGCGATCGGAGGATTGTTCAGAAGTAATGATGGTGGTAACTCATGGGAGAAAGTACTTGGCACTTCCTTGTCCGGCGCCAACAACAACAATTTTTTTGATTTTGTATACATAGCCGCTAACCAGACTTTTTATGCGTCAAACGCAAATTCAGTATTCAAATCTACTACAGGCAATAGAGGCGAATGGTCGAATATTGGCACTTCTAAACCAGGATTTCCAAATGATTTGGTTCGCGTAGAACTGGCTGTTTGCTCATCTGATCCTGAGGTGATGTATGTCCTCGGTTCTGTGAATGGTTCGGCATCAAATACATACGTTTCTAATAATGGAGGTAACACCTGGACTTCCAGATCTGCACCAGGCGTAATACCTGGTCAGGATTTTACAAATGGACAAGCATGGTATGATCTTGATATTGCGGTTGACCCTTTCAATTGCGGTCATATTATTGCCGGAGGTGTTCCAGCCTTTGAAAGTAACCTGCAGGGCATCAGTTGGTCTCAACTCCCGGGAAACATGCACGTTGATCAGCACAATATCACCTTTGATCCGCAGATACAAGGCCGCGTATTATTTGGCAACGATGGAGGAATATGGTTAAGTAATAATGGCGGACAGACCATATTGGACAAAAACGAGGGGTATGTAACTACCCAGTTTTATTATGGCGCTATTCACCCCGAAGTGGGTTCTCCCTATTTGTTGGGTGGAACACAAGACAATAATTCTTTACAAATCACGGAAACCGGATTATCTCCAGCTAATTCAGTGTGGGGAGGAGATGGTGTCTTTTGTTTTATTGATCAGAATGAACCGAATATTCAGATTGTGTCTTCACAGGGAGGTATTTATGGATTATCTACAGATGGTGGGGGTGACTTTGGTTTCGGCGCAACGATCAATGGAGAGTTCATCAATCGTTCAGGATACGATGACGAGGCTAACATCCTCTATGGCCAGGTCAATGGTGCGGATTTTTTTAGATGGAATATCAATACCGGGTTTTCTGAAGATGTAGATATCGCTTCACAAGGTATAAGTGTGAGTGCAGTGAAAGCGGATCCTAACACGCCGAACAGAGTTTATTTTGGAGGACAGTCAGGCAGAATCATCAGGGTCGACAATGCCCATACGGGGAATCCTGTGGCAGGTACACTAGTCGGAATCTTACCCGGAGGCGCAAGTGTTTCATGTGTATATCTCGATAAACAAAACCCAAACCATATCCTAGCCTCCTTATTCAATTTCGGAGCTAATCTTAAAAATGTATGGCTCACTTTAGACGGCGGTACTGAATGGGTTTCGATCGAAGGTGATCTCCCAGACATGCCGGTTCGCTGGGCTATTTTTGATCCCGCAGACCATGACCGGGTGATGATCGCCACTGAAGCGGGGGTTTGGATTACCGACAATGTTGATGGTGATGCCACGCATTGGGAACCCATTTCCCCGTCCAATGGAATGCCTTTTGTAAAGGTTTCAATGTTGTTCATCCGTGATAGCGATAAAGTTGTTCTGGCAGCAACACACGGCCGCGGATTGTTTACCACAGATGTGTTTTCTGCGGCAGCGGCAGTGATCCTCGCACAACCTATCGCCTATAAGGGACAACCAGTGACCATCGACGGATCGTTTTCTGTCAATGCTCAGAATTTTGAATGGAATCTTGGAGATAATACCACCTCACAGGAACCTGTCGTTACCCATATTTACCAGGAGGCCGGGACTTATACGATTTCGCTTACCATCAACGGAGTCGTAACCAAAATACAAACAATATCGATTCTTCCATATTTACCCGCCCCATATCAGCTTGGAGTGAGCGGATATGCAGGCGATTTTGAATCAAGTCCGGAACACTTCGCAGCCTATACTGTCCAGGGCACCAGGATTCAACGCGGATCATCCACCAAACCTGGTAAGGACGGAACCTTCAGCGGTGCATCAGCATGGGTGCTGGGCATCAACGACAACTTATATCAGAACAACACAAGAGCGGAGTTTTACACACCGATGTTTGACCTCAGTGAACCAGGATTGTATGAGTTGAAATTCTGGGCCAAATATGCCATTCAAAACCGAAATGATGGTTTCCAGATTGAATATTCCATTAATGGCGGAGCATCTTGGTTTCAATTGGGCACCAGGGATAATCCTAACTGGTATAATTACTACAATGCCAATCTCTCAGACGGTGCTTTTCCAATGGGTAAATCATATTTCACCAATGCCCAACTCACCTGGACACAATCTATCAAGGATATCAGTTTTCTGACAGGAGAAACTACAGTGAGTTTCAGATATGTTTTCCGCGCTGATGATGAAGAGCCAGCACAGGGGTTTGCCATTGATAATTTTGAAATCACCAGATACGAGGGCGAGCTAGAGACTAATGTAACTGTCTTTAATGCCGGCTATACTTCCGAACAGGAAGTAACGGTCAATTGGGCAACAGGAATTGAATATCAATGCAAGGAATTCATACTCGAAAGATCCTATACTGGATTTGGATTTACACCTGTGGCCAATATTCCCGCGAAAGGAGTAGTAAGCACTTTTGCCAATACATATAGTACGATTGATCAGAGTTTACGTGACATCATTTATTACAGGCTGAAAGTGATTAATGATAACCCTGAGATTGATTATCATCTGGAGTTTTATACAGACACCATTGTGGTGATCAAGGATGCAGAACCTAGCATCGTGCATAACGTGCTGCCCAATCCATTTAACGATTTTATCGGGATCAGTTTTAGCAGTGTGATTACGAAGCCTGTTATCTTCAGGTTATTTGATGTGTCCGGCAAATTGATCCTTGAGGAAACTGCAGTGCCGAATGCGGTAGCATACCAGTTAGATCAGTTGAAATTGCCTACAGGTGTTTACGTGCTGAGTGTCCAGATTGATGGAGGTGAAATAAAGGCGTATAAATTATTGACAGACGGAAGATAGGTTAACAGCATCGAGCATAAAAGTCATATCGCAAGGTACCAAATACGTTGATGGGTTCGAACTGCAATACCGAAATCAAGTGCTACAGCTCACCAACCAACCACGCAGTAAAAAGATCCCGCCCTGTGTAGGGGTCATAGGAGTGTAAAGACCTGATAGCTTTTTTTGGATGGCTGAAAGATTGGTAATTTCTGTTGACTTTTGAAAGCAAACTTTAATAATAAAGCATAAGAAATAAGGCATGCGTAAGTTATATTACCTTCTGGCGTTAATGGTTGTCTCTTCCCTTGCCCTTGTGCTGTGGGAATTTCAAAACGAGGTACTTACCTCCAAAAAGCTATCTAAGAAAGAAAGGATTGATGGTGCTATTCGGGACTATCTGTTCACCTCATCCGATGTCGACCTCGGCATTATTCCATATGATAAATTGTTTGCCGCTATTGATGAAGGCCAGCGCAGGGTTAACGCACCTTCCCGCAGCAGATCAATGCTTGGCAATATCGCTGATGCCGTGTGGCGCGAACGTGGTCCGTCTAACAGAGGAGGGCGTACAAGAGCCATCATGATTGATGAAAGTGACCCTGCCAGGAATCGTATTTGGGTGGGCGGCGTTTCGGGTGGATTATGGCGGACAGAGGATATCACCCAGGTTGATCCGCAATGGGTCAAATTGGGCATTTATTTTGAAAGTCTCTCGATCTCGGACATCGCGCAAGATCCAAGTGATCTAAATGCCATTTATGTTTCGACCGGTGAGAGCTATACCGGTGATGTGCAGGGTGCAGGTATCTTCAGGTCCACCGATGACGGCGCCACATGGACATTGCTTCCCTCCACCACCAATAGTGTTCTATCTACGGTGAATGAAATCTATGTTCATACGAACGGTGATATATACGCTGCCTCTGCTTATGGCGGACTCTTAAGAAGCGAGGATGACGGTTCGACTTGGGAAAAGGTCATTGGAACAGGTCTGGCAGGCTCTTCCAGTGACAATATTCACGATTTATATTTTGTTGAATCCAACCAGACATTTTATATCTCAGATGACTTTGCCATCTTTAAATCTACCACGGGTGACCGTGCAGACTGGACAAAAATAAGTCTGACACAAAATGGATTTCCGAATAATGTAAACCGGGTTGAATTTGCCATCTGTCCAGACGATCCTGATATTCTTTATGCAATCGGCGCAGTAGGATCATTTTCGTCCAACACCTTTGTGACAACGAATGGAGGGGAACAATGGATTTCAAAAGCTGAACCTGCCATCTTTGAAAGCTACGGCCAGGCATGGTATGATCTAGATATCAATGCTGACCCCTTCAACTGCAACAGGTTGTTATCAGGCGGGGTCAATATGGCTGAATCAGCCATACAAGGCTCCACATGGAGGGTTGTTGCCACCGAGATGCATGTGGATCATCACAATATCACGTATGACCCCAAAATTCAAGGCCGTGTTTTTTTCGGCAATGACGGAGGCATATGGATGAGTGTGAACGGTGGCCAATCCGCAGTGGATAAAAGCATAGGTTATGTGACGACTCAGTTTTATGCCGGTGCTATTCATCCAACAGCAGGTTCCCCATATGTCATGGGCGGAACACAGGATAATAATTCGCTGATCATTGAGGAAGCAGGTCTCTCTCCATCCAAAACTGCATGGGGTGGCGACGGTGTATTTTGTTTTATTGACCAGAATGAACCCGATACCCAGATTGTTTCTTCTCAGGGAGGAAATTATGGCTTATCCATAAATGGTGGATTTAGTTTTGGTTTTGGTGCATCTGTCAATGGAGAATTTATCAATCGCTCAGGTTATGATGACAATGCAAATATCCTATACGGACAGGTAAACCAAAGCGGCATCGATGATATTGATTTCTTTAGGTGGAATATCAATACCTCACTGACAGAGGATGTGGACATATCGGGTTATAATATCAACGTCAGTGCAGTCAAGGCAGATCCGGCAGTCGCAAACAGAATTTATTTTGGCGGCCAGGCTGGCTTAGTGTTGCGTGTTGACAATGCCAATACAGGAGATCCGAAAACAAGTGATGTCTCTGTCTTTGCTAATCTGCCTGGCAACGCAAGCGTATCCTGCGTATATATGGACAAGCAGACGTCTGACCATGCTTTGATCAGCCTCTTTAGTTTTGGAGCATCGCTCGAAAATCTCTGGGTGACCTACAACGCTGGTGCTGAATGGACTTCCATAGAAGGCGATCTGCCAGACCTGCCCGTGCGATGGGCGATCTTTGATCCATCTGATCACGACCGGGCTATGATCGCTACAGATGCAGGCATCTGGACAACAGATGATATCGATGGAGACCAGACCCATTGGGAGCCTACGAACCCTGATAATGGAATGCCATTCGTCCGCGTCGATATGCTCCTGGTTCGTGAAAGTGATAAAGTGGTTCTGGCAGCAACATATGGTCGCGGCTTGATGACAACAGATGTTTTCTCTGCCCCGGCTGCGGTCATTCTGACTCAGCCTGTAGCCTATGAAGGTCAGTCCATTTTAATCGATGGATCACTATCAGTCAATGCCCAGAATTATCAGTGGAATCTCGGAGATAATACAACATCTACTGAACCTGAAATCACGCATGCTTATGACAGTCCCGGTACCTACACGATTTCGCTGACTATCAATGGCAACATCACGGAAACAAGAACAATTTCAATCCTGCCTTACCTTCCGGCCCCTTATGAAGCGGGAGAGGCAAATTATGCAGGAGATTTCGAAACACAACCTGAACATTTTGCTGCCTATAATATAAGAGGAACCGGATTTCAGAGAGGCGTTTCCACCAAACCAGGCAAGGATGGTACAAACAGCGGTACATCAGCCTGGGTGCTCGGCATAAATGACAACCTCTATCAGAATAATACACGTGCAGAATTATACACACCTATGTATGACTTTACGGAGCCGGGTCTCTATGAGTTCAGGTTTTATGGAAAATTTGCCATCCAAAACAGGAATGATGGTTTCCAGGTGGAGTATTCTACTGACGGTGGAGCTTCCTGGACACAGCTGGGCACAAATGCAAATCCAAACTGGTACAATTATCTCAACGAAAACCTGGCTACTGGTGCGTTTCCGATTGGCAAATCGTATTTCACTAATGCAAAACTCAACTGGACACAATACGTAAAGGATGTCAGTTTCCTTGCCGGACGACCACGTGCAAGTTTCAGGTTCGTATTTAGGGCTGATGGTGAGGACCAGGCACAAGGCCTCGCTATTGATGATTTCGAGATCACCAGGTATGATGGAGAATTGAAAACGACCATTACTGTTTTCAATGCAGACTATACAGCTGAGCAGGAAGTGACCATCAACTGGGCGACAGGCATTGAATACCAATGCAAGCAATTCTTACTGGAAAGATCATATACGGGCTTTGGATTTACACAAGTTTCAGATACACCAGCCAAAGGTGTTGTGAGCACTTTCGCCACAGAATATTCCAGAACGGACCAAAGTCTCCGGGGCATCATCTATTACAGGCTGAAAGTGATCAATGAGAATCCTGACATCGGTTATGCCTATACGTTTTATACGGATACCATCGTGGTCAGAAGAGATGTTGAAGCCGATATTGTTCATAATGTATTACCGAATCCGTTCACGGACAGGATAGGAGTCAGTTTCAGCAGTATCATTGATGAGCCGGTTACCTTTCGCCTCTATGATGTATCAGGTAGACTTGTAATAGAAGACATAGCTATACCAAACGCTGTTTCATACACGCTTGATCAGTTCAATCTACCCACCGGAGTATACATTCTTGCCGTACAGATTGGCGAAGGAGAAATCAAAGCATATAAGCTCTTGTCACAAGGAAATTAGGTATCTGTGATCAGGTGATGTGGTGATCAAGCGATTTGGTGATGTTGAGATGAGGTGATTTAGTGATGCACTGATGAGGTGATTTAGGGTGTCAGAGATTGGTAGATATTTCAAACTGCTTACTGCTTACTGCTTACTGCAAACTTCTGACTCCGCAAAGGGCACTCCTCACTCTTTCGTATCTTTACACCTCAGGTTATTAACCCATGGACACGATCATGCTCAATCTTATCCTTTTTGGACCGCCGGGAAGCGGTAAAGGCACTCAAGCTGAACGACTCGAAGAAGCTTATAATCTGGTTCATATCTCCACTGGTGAATTATTCAGGTCTGAAATGGAGGAAGGCACTGAATTGGGTATTCAGGCCAATGAATTCATGTCTCGCGGCGAGCTCGTGCCAGATGAGGTGACCATCGGTATGCTGAAACACAAAATGTTGGCTCACCGGGATGCTGAAGGGTTTATTTTCGATGGTTTTCCCCGCACAAGGCCCCAGGCAGAAGCACTTGACCAATTACTCAAAGATTTGGATCAGCAGATTGATGCATTGATCATGCTTGATGTTCCGGAGGATGAAATAGTAAAACGTATCGTACTCCGGGGAACGGAATCTAACAGGTCTGATGACAGCGATCCTGAAGTGATCCGCAAACGTTTCCTGGTGTATCAATCCAAGACCGCACCGATTTTTTCATATTATGACGAGAAGCAAAAGGCATATAAGATATCAGGACTTGGATCCATCGATGACATCTTTCAACACCTTTGTGATACGATCGACAGCCTTCATATATAATGTCAACTGATCAGAATTTTGTAGATTATGTGAAGATCCATTGCAAGTCCGGAGCCGGAGGAGCAGGGTCAGCCCACTTGCATCGCGATAAGGTGAGTGCAAAAGGAGGACCGGATGGGGGTGATGGGGGACATGGCGGAGACGTAATCTGCAGAGGTAGCGTACAGATGTGGACACTGCTGCACCTTAAATTTCGCAAGCACGTTATTGCCGATGCAGGAAAACCAGGTACAGGTAATCTATGTACGGGAGCGGATGGTGAAGATGTGATTCTTGAAGTTCCATTAGGCACAGTTGCAAAAGATCCTGAAACTGGAGCAATCCTGTTTGAAATCACCAAGGACGGAGAGGAATACAAATTGATGCCTGGCGGTCGGGGAGGTCAGGGTAATAACCATTTCAAATCCCCAACCAATCAAACCCCTCGCTATGCTCAACCCGGAGAACCTCATCAGGAAGGTTGGCGAATCCTTGAACTCAAAATTCTCGCGGATGTCGGTTTAGTCGGCTTCCCCAATGCAGGTAAATCAACCTTGCTCGCCTCCTTATCTGCCGCTAAACCTAAAATAGCTGATTACCCTTTTACGACACTTGTTCCAAACCTTGGTTTTGTCCGCTACAGAGATAGTAAGTCATTTGTCATCGCAGATATACCGGGGATCATCGAAGATGCTCATCTTGGTAAAGGCCTCGGCCATCGATTCCTCCGTCATATCGAGCGTAATGCCGTCTTGTTGTTTATGATCCCTTGCGAATCAGACGATATCAGCAAAGATTTTAACGTATTGCTCCATGAACTGGAGATGTACAATCCCGAGTTGCTGGATAAACCCCGTTTGTGCGCTATCACCAAGAGCGACCTTATTGATGAATCTGTCCAGCAATTACTCAAGCCTACCTTGCCTGAAGGTATTGATTGTGTTTTTATTTCAGCGGTGACAGGTTATGGCCTCGATAAACTGAAAGACAAGCTTTGGATGTTGCTGGCTGATCAGCAGCCGGTTTCATAGCGCCTATTCGCTTCACCCATTCACCATGCTGTGAGATTTCTGCTTCTATCAATGATCCTTTTCCTGACCAACAATATGTTGTCAGCACAGGAACTTATCGAAGGAAATCTGATGATTGCCCCATTGCCCGTTTCGATGGAGGTGCAGGAAGGTTTCTTTGTGATAAGTCCTAACACCTGGATCATGATGGGGTCCTTCACTACTTTTTCGTTTGAACCTACTCGCGCTTTCAAAGAGGTTTTTCAGAAGAAAAGCGGATATCCCATCAACGAACCTAAGAATGTGATACCCAGACCCGAAGCAATGAAAAGTATAATTACGGTCAATTCTTCGGATCAAGTTCACAAAGAAGGCTATAGTTTGAAAGTTAGTGCTTCCGGTATAGTCATCACGGCTTCAACGGATCAAGGTGTTTTTTATGCTTTCCAGACCCTCAGGCAAATGATGCGCATGGATGCACTGCCGGATGCCAAAGGGGTGCAAAGGAATTGGGAGATACCCGCTGTGGAGATTACAGACTATCCACAGTTTCCATACAGGGGACTTCATCTCGATGTGTCTCGCCACTTCATGCCTCTTGATTTTGTTAAAAAATATATTGACCTGCTGGCGTATTATAAGATGAACCGGTTCCATTGGCATCTCACCGATGATCAGGGATGGCGTATTGAAATCAAGAAATATCCAAAGCTTCAGGAGATAGCCTCATGGCGGGATGAAACACTGATAGGTCATTACCGCGAAACACCGGATCGATATGATGGCATCCGTCATGGAGGATATTATAAACAAGAAGAGATTAAAGAAGTAGTGGCTTATGCATTTGTTCGAGGTGTAACGATTATTCCTGAAATTGAAATGCCCGGGCATACACTTGCGGCGCTCTCCGCATATCCTGAACTGGCCTGTACACCAGGCCCTTTCAAAGCAGCGACTACCTGGGGTGTTTTCGATGATGTGATGTGTCCAAACGAAGAGACCTTTACTTTTTTAGAAAACGTCCTTGATGAAGTGATGGAGTTGTTTCCATCACCTTATATCCATATCGGCGGTGACGAATGTCCAAAGACAAGATGGGAAGAAAGTGCTTTTTGCCAGGACCTCATGAAGACAGAGCACCTGAAGGATGAACACGAATTGCAGAGTTATTTTATACAGCGGATTGAAAAATATGTCAATAGTAAAGGAAGGAATATTATAGGCTGGGATGAGATCCTTGAAGGTGGACTTGCACCATATGCTACAGTCATGTCATGGCGTGGAATGTCAGGTGGTATAGAAGCAGCCAAAGCGGGTCACGATGTCATCATGACGCCTGGCACCCATTGTTATTTTGATCATTACCAGGCCGATCCGGCCTTTGAACCATTAGCGATCGGTGGATTAACGACCCTTGAAAAAGTCTATTCATTCAATCCAGTTCCATCAAAACTAACTAGCCAGGAGGCAAAGCACATACTTGGAGCTCAAGCCAATCTATGGACAGAGTATATTGACTCTCCCGCCAAGGCAGAATATATGGCTTATCCCAGGGCTATCGCTTTGGCGGAAGCCTTATGGACCCCGGCTTTCCGCAAAGACTGGACAGGTTTTGTACAAAGATTGGACAAACACCTTGAACGATTGGATGGCTTGAAAGTGAACTATGCAAAACGGCTCAAAGTACCGGTTGCTTTAATAAGGTCAGGAGCAGTTGGGCTTGAAATGATCTGGAAAACCGATCTCCCCGGCCAGCACATATTTTACACAAGAGATCTGTCAGCTATGCACTGGAGTGAGGCATATTCAGGGGACACCACTTTGTTTACAGAACCTGGTGCCATCTATTACAGAACAGATGATTCAGGCACAAAGGAATTGAAATACAATCCTACCATACTGCAAAAGGCCGGGATATCAAGTTCAATGTCTCCATCTGCGAGTTACCCGGGCAGGGAAGGGGTAGGTACATTAAGTGATGGCCTTATAGGGAAAGCTGAGTTTAACGGATCTGATTGGTGCGCCTGGAATGAAAAGCCATTTAATATCCAGATTGAACTAGATGGGGAAATTACGGTGAAAAAGATTACCATTGGGGTGCTCTCCAGTCCGGGCTCCTGGATTTATGGGCCACAATCCATTGATATTGAGAGCTCTGTCGATGGGGAGCTATTTACGGCCATCGCCTCCCGCAAACCGGGGGACCTGGTTGGTGGACGACATGAGATCTTATTTGACATGCCGGATGTAAAGACGAAATTCCTCAGAATAAATATTTCACCTCTAAAGTCAATTCCGGAGGGCAAACCGGGAGCAGGACACACCGCCTGGACGTTTATAGATGAGATAGGCGTATATTAAAGTCATCAACCTGGCCGCCTGGTAGCAAGGTTGTAATGAATAGATAGAAAAATCGTTTTTAACCCAACCCTGACACCCGCTTTCAAGGTCTATAGGGGAAATAAAACAATCCTTTATGAAATCCATTTTCCAGTATTCTTTCGTAGCTCTCTTGGTGGTTTCAGCCTTGCTGACCGGATGTGAGCAAGACAAATGCACCCGGACAGAAGAATTCACCGCTTTCGAGCCGGTCTACAAGCGAATTGATGAAATGCGAATGCCTTCTACCTATGTGGCAGCGAAAAACCTGACGTCACCCGGTAAGATATTTTACTATAAAGGATACCTGCTCATTAATGAGATGAACCTGGGTATCCATGTGATCGATAACAGTAATCCTGAAACACCACAGAATCTTGGATTTATTGAGATTCCAGGTAACCTGGATATGGCTGTTCAGAATGATATATTGTACGCAGACAGTTACCTTGACCTGGTGGCCATTGATATCACAACACCTACTGCTCCCGTGGAAGTAGAGCGTGTCAATGATGTGTTTCAGAATTTCTATTCATTCAATGATGCTTTAGGTTATCTGGTTGAGTACAAAGAAACCGATATCAAACGGACCATTGATTGCAGTGATGCCAACTGGGGCAATCCTATTTTTATTGATGGTGGTGGTGATATACTGATGGCAGCCGATGCTACTTTTGGTGGAGTGCGCGAGTTTTCTTCTTCAAATATTAGTAGCAGCATAGTCACTACGGGGTCAATGGCACGCTTTACAGCTGTCGATGATTATCTCTATACCATCGACGGCGCAGAGGTTAAAGTGTTTGATGTTAAGCAGGCACTACCTGTATTGAAAAATGAAATCACCATGCAGTGGGGTATTGAAACCCTCTTTCCAATGGCAGGTACGCTTTTTGTAGGTTCTAACTCAGGTCTCCTGATCTATGATATTTCTAATCCTGAAGCTCCAGAATACAGATCAACATTTGCGCACGCTACGGCTTGCGACCCAGTAGTCGTGGAAGGAAATACTGCTTATGTGACCTTAAGAGATGGCAACAATTGTCAGGGATTCGTCAACCAGCTGGATGTGATTGATGTATCTAATCTTGACAATCCAAATCTGATCCGCTCCTATACGATGAGTAATCCGCATGGTCTTTCAGTTGTCGACAAGACCTTGTACCTGTGCGAAGGTGCATTTGGTTTAAAGACCTTTGATGTCACCGATCCTAATGAAGTCTCCGCAAACCTCCTCGATCACTTAAGTAGTTTTCAGGCTTTTGATGTCATCGTACTGCCTCCAGGCGATCATGTGATGGTTGTTGGACAGAATGGATTGTTCCAGTTTGACGCATCAGACAGGAGTGATCTCAAACAATTGAGTGTCATTTCCATCGGACAATAAGATTTAAAAGTGGACTGGCAGTAAATCCGCCAGTCCACTTTTAATTAAAGATGCTGATATGAAATGGATATATCTGTTGACCGGTGTTTTGATGTGTTGTTGTTCATTTTCCAATTGTGACGGAACAGATCAATTCGCTTGCGTCGAGCTCAGCGATGAATTGATCTCACTTGATCCTGATCCGGTACATGCAACGAACAGCATCAATGCATGGCTTAGCGTTTTACCTCCTAACCCAACGCTGAATGATCCGCTGGGACATGAACAAAACCTAAATGTTTTCGCAGAGGGGTTTAGTCAACGGTGTGGATTAGAAGTCAGCATTGAGTGTTATGGATGTATCGAAACTTTTCCGGTTCAGAGTCATGTGCTTGTTCGTCTTGATTCGGCAGGCACAGTGATCAGTCGCACACTCGATATACGTACACCGGGAGATACCTTGATGACCCTTCTTGACATACATCAATAGACAAGAGAGCATACAAATCACCCTCAATATTTATTCAAATGACGTTCACATTCAGATATGCTGTACTCCTTTTTATACTGATTTCAGCCAATCTGCTGAATGCTCAGGATTCTGTTTCAACGAAACCCATCGTTGACGTTGTTTGGTTGAAGGACGGAAGTAAGTTGAGTGGTACTATCTTGAAATGGGAGCTGGCTCTAGGGATGGAATTTAAACTGATCACAGGTGCGATCGTGAACATCCCGAAGGAAGAAATCATGAAGGTCTATCAGGATCTTCCGTTTTCTTCACAAGTCAAACAGGTGCCTGAATTTTATCCAAGAGGTCCCAGGCATTATTCTTTCAGAGAGCAAGGCATCTATCAAACTATTTCAGGATTTCTCAATTTTTCTGATCCCGGAGGTGCAGGTGTTCATTATTCTATTGGACACAGATTTAACAGGCTGCTGGGTGTTGGAATTGGAGCCGGCTTCGAATCAAATGATTTTTTCTATACCCGCAATATTGTTCCTGTATATGCAGAAGCAAGGGGATTTCTTTTGCCCCAGCGTATTTCACCCTATTATGCTTTAAAGATAGGCTATGGATTTGCGCTTGAAGACCCGATCAATGGAACACTGGATGCCAAAGGAGGTATCCATTTCTGCCCTGAGTTTGGCGTGAGGTTCGGAGGACGTACAGTTAATTATTATCTGGGATTTGAATATAAAATCCAGAACGCTACTTTCAGAACGACTGATTGGTGGAATGGGGGAGAGTTCACCGACAAAGTCAGCTACAGGAGATTTGAATTAAGAACAGGACTTGTTTTTTAAACGATACCCATTATGCGTAAAATATTTTTTATAGTACCAGTATCTATGCTTTTATTCTCAGCCCTTTCCTGTGAAAAGGAATGCGACTGTCCCGGCACCGGTCAATTTGAGTACATGGTCTTCGGACATTTTTACGGAGAGTGCGGTGGAGAAGGATGTGTAGAGATTTATAAAATCGACCGGGAAAATCTGTATGAAGATTCCACAGATGTCTACCCCAATAGTCAGTCAGCTTATGCTGGCGAATATTACCTTCTTCCGAATTCCAAGTATCAGCAGGTTAAAGATCTGCTGGATTACTTTCCGGAAGAATTGTACGCAGAACAGCATACAGTCATTGGGATGCCGGATGCCGGAGATTGGGGTGGGGTATATATAGAGATAAAGTTGAAAAATGATGAGGCGTTATCTGGCTTCTGGTTGCTCGATCAGCATGAAGGAAATATGGCGCAGATCTACAATGACTTTGTCGACAAGGTAAATGAGAAGATCACGATTATCAATCAGTAAAAAGTAGTAACGACGTCCATCAATAGATAGGCCTAAAAATCAGGATTCGCGTTTTGTCAGAACAAGAGCTCATACAAGGTTGCATTCATAATGACCGGAAGTGTCAGGAGCACCTGTATAAGCTATACTTTCACAAGATGATGTCGATGTGTATGAAGTATACCAGAGATGAAGACAAGGCATTACAAATACTCAATGATGGTTTCCTGAAAGTGTTTCAGAAAGTGGGTTCCTTCAGAAGTGAAGGTTCCTTTGAAGGGTGGATCAGAAGGCTGGTCTACCATACCATGGCTGACTTTTACAAGAAGGAAAAAAGCTATATCCGGTTTATTCAGTTCGAACCCGTGGATGAAAGGCAGACCCCGGCTTCACAAAGTGATGCGCTTGAGTTTGAAGACCTGGTCCGCTTACTTGATCACCTACCTGAGCGGTCAGCTGAGGTGTTCAGACTTTTTGCCATCGAAGGATATTCGCATGAAGAGATCGGAGAGAAAATGATGATCAGTGAAGGGACATCAAAGTGGCATCTGTCCCATGCCCGTGAACGATTAAGATCTATACTTACAAATGAACAACATGCAAGAACAACATCACTTTAAAGTCACTCCGGATCAGGGATGGGCTAAGATGAAGCCTGTACTGGATGAGGTCATGCCTGCAGGCAGTGTCTCAAGACGGTATCCATTTTTGTGGTGGACTACTACGGCTGTTGTGCTGGGTGGCCTGGTCGTATTTGCACTTTTGACAGATAGCATCGGAGAGGATAATTCTTCTTCAGGCGTTAGCCGAGCAGCTATGGTCCCTGCCATAGGTCAGCATACTAATCAACAGATCATTGCCAATACATCTTCACCACAACCTAAAGAAACCAGCGAAATCATTTCCACATCAGGACCAACCACGCCTGCGCACCAACAGATGGAAGATGAAAAATTGAACAAGCAGACAAACAACAATAAACCAACTAAAACACATTCAAGGCCAGCATATACGAAGAGACCAGATCAAAAGAAAGCAGTATCCATTCCAATGACGTTGGCCGATGACAAGGAGCCGGAGGGTTTCGGTATAGAAGCAGAAACGGTTGTAGCACCATACGCGGCAACCGAAGTTGTTTCACCAGAAAGTATAGAAACGAGTATTTCCGCAATGCCTGTGTTGATGGCATCTGTTCCCTTGAGAAATAGACAGGTTGTTGAAGCACTTCCTGAATTGGATAAGGTTTCTTTACGCAGCCCTGGATACAATCAGGATATTGTGCCAACAGGTACAGTGATAAAATCAAAGCGACAACCTGTGTTTATTGAACCCGGTTTTGTTGTAAGTGGTTTCGCTGGTCAGCCAAGTGGCGTGGGTGCATTTGCTGGTGCCGGAATCAATATGAATATAAGCAGACGCTTCTGTGTCACATCATCCATTGGCTATTTCACCTATAACCCGGATGGAGCAGTGTTTGGAAGTTCCAGATCATTGGATGCAAATGCCGAGTATAATTCTATTCTGCAGTATGACCCCATCTACACAGGCAATGAAATCTATGTTGAAGCTGATGCCATCAATAATCAAACCGGGTACAATGTGATCAGTCCGTTGGTGGACAAGATCACCCAATGGCAGGTGAATGCCGGTCTCAAATGGAAGTTCAGTAGGAGGTTTTTTACTGAAGGAGGAGTTACGGTTGGCCTCTTTACAAAGGGATTCAGTACCTATCCAATCGCACAGCAGAATATCCTTAGCGGAACGCCGGACGTACGGTTTCAAAATGAATTAAATAGATTCAATGTCATCAGGTCAACCACAACCTCGATTTATGCTGGTATGGGTTACCGCATAGGGCAGCATTTCGATTTGTTTGCCAACTGGATCCATGGCCTCAATCATTACCTGCTGAATGATTCAATATCATCAAATTCAGATATTGACTCCGGAAAACGAACTGACTATATCCGTGGATTGAGTTTAGGCCTGCGATACACTCTTTAGCTAAGGCTAAAGTAAAGGTGGAGGCTAAGAAAAACTTTGATCCTTTTTTTTGGAAAAAAAAGATCGTTCGGCGTAGGCTAAGGTTGAGACACTTAAAAACCTCGAACCTTTTTTTTAAAAAAAGATCGTTCGGCGTAGGCTAAGGCTGAGACACTTTAAACCCTCGATCCTTTTTTTTTTAAAAAAAGATCGTTCGGCGTAGGTTGTACCTACGTCGTGCAGGAACATCAGAATCTGTGTCTATTCGAGTATCATCTCTAGCCAGCTTGCAGCTGCATATATTTTACATCAGAAATGTCTGCTTCGTTGCCTCTTATCTTCACAAATGCAACCTGGCCTTCCGTCCCAAAAGGATATCATCGGACTCCGACCTGTCGGGATCTGGTAGACAACAATCCACAGGACACACCGCGGCACACTGTGGTTCGTCATGAAAACCTTTGCATTCTGTGCATTTGTCAGGAACGATATAATAATAATCCATGGAGACTGGTTCCTGTTTGTCATTGACATCGACAACTGTACCATCTTCAAGGGTATATTGCCCTTTGAGGGTAGTCCCGTCTTTCATAGCCCATTGAATCCCACCTTCATAAATAGCATTATTTGGGCATTCAGCTTCGCAGGCTCCGCAATTGATACAATCATCCGTTATATAAATAGCCATAAGGCAGAAGTTCTTGTTGTAGTAGGACAAAGGTAAGGTATCCATTGTTCACCGCCTATGATTTGTTGATTCTTTTTGGTGTAAAATATTGAAAATCAATTATTTGTCGTAAATATAACCAAATAAGCAGTCGGATATATTTGGTCCTTAAGCTGAATGAATGCCAGTATTTCCACATCGCTTTTCACTTTTCATTTTTCACTTTCCACCTCCCCCTCGTAAAATCAGGAAACAACTGTGGCACTCCTCCACCTGTAATCGATGTTTCTGACATCGGCGTGATCGCCATCCAAGAAGCAGCATCATATACATCAAAAGGTATTTCCTTGGCGTCTAACGCACATCTCACAAAGCTATCGATGAGAAACCAGTCCATACCTCCATGCCCCGCGCCTTCCGCATCTTTTTCATGCGCCTTCCAAAAATCATGATCATACGTTGCTAAATAGTTTTCCGCTGTCTCCCATTGATGGTCTTTGCTCAGGCCTTCGATGTGCAGACTTTTATTGACATCCATCCAAAGGCCTTTCGTTCCTTGTACCCTGAAGCCAAGGGAATACGGCCTGGGTAGATTGGTGTCATGATGCAGCACAATCGTTTCCCCGTTCGTGCATTTCACCATTGTGGTTACTTTATCACCAAGTTTAAATTCAAGTTTCGCATTGGGATGTTCTGGTCCGCCTTTGGGATGATTTACAATATATTCATGAAGCCCTCTTGCTTTGGAAGCCATTGATACCAATGATTCCATTCGGTTGCCACGATTGAGGTTGATCCATTGTGCCACTGGCCCGATGCCGTGGGTAGGGTAGAGGTCTCCATTGCGATACTGACTGTGCCAAGTGCGCCATTTTGCTTCACTGAATCCTTTTTCTCCAAATTCAACGCCTGAGTTGTATGCCGATACACCATCGTTGAATTTAACACCGCGCAGATCATGCTGATAGCCGCATTCCAGGTGAATGAGTTCGCCAAACAAGCCTTGCTTTACCATATTCAATACAGCCATGACATCTCTGCGGAAACAAACATTTTCCAAAAAGTATAATGGTGTGCCGGTAGCCTCATGCGTATTCACCAGTTCCCAGCATTCATCAATCGAAATAGCGCCGCTCACTTCCAATCCGGTATACACACCTGCCTTCATCGATGCTATCGCCATTTGCGAATGCCATTCCCATGGGGTGGCGACGATCACCGCATCGATCTCTTCAGTACCCAGCATACGGATATAATCATGCGTACCCTGATCATAGATGGCAGGCCATTTGCCACCGAGTTCCTCCACAAGTTTTTTAGTCATGCCCAGCATCACCTGATCCGGCTCGGCGATACAGATCAATTCACAATCATTGCGCCTCAGTAGGAGATCAATATGAGATTGTCCCCTGAAGCCACTCCCGATAATTCCGATTTTTAGTTTACTGTTTTGATCAATGGTTTTTGGAAAAGGCTTGGCTCCAAGGTTTGAAGCCATACCAAGGGAAGCTCCGGCAAGCGCAGCATTCCAGATAAATTTTCTTCTTGTTTCTCCCATCAGACGTATGCTATGTTTTTATGTAGAAATTAATTTCCAAGATAAAGAAAGGTTGATTTTGTTTTCTGATTTCCACTAGATCCGGCTATAGCCTTTTAACCTTCTCACCTCCTAATCTCTTAACCTTTTAACCTCCTCACCCCCTAATTCCCTAACCATCTCACCTCCCAACCCCTGAAAATCCTATTTTTGCAGCCTGATGACCGAATCAACCGCTTTTTACAGAGATATAATCAACCGCGAGATAGAAGGGATCCAAAACATTCCGCTTGACGACCATATTGAGAAAGCTATAGAGCTGATATACAATGCCGTACATCTAAATGGAGGTAAGTTGATCGTCTCCGGACTCGGCAAAGCCGGCCAGATCGGCCATAATATTGCAACCACTCTTAGTTCTACCGGAACACCAGCGATTTTCCTACATCCTTCAGAGGCCCAACATGGTGATCTCGGAATGATCCAGAGGAATGATATCCTCTTTCTTATCTCCAATTCGGGTAAAACAAAAGAAATCCTTGAGTTGCTTCCTCTAGTCAGGAGGTTATTTCCTGACATGAAATCTATCGGGCTCACAGGCCATCCCGAACATGAACTCGGAAGTATGGTAGATGCATGTTTAAGCACAGGTTATCCAAAGGAAGTTTGTCCACTCGGCTTGACGCCCACCACCAGCACCACCGTGATGACGGTTTTAGGCGATGTGATCGTCGTCGCGATGATGAAGAAAATTGGTTTCACCAAATCAGATTATGCCCTGAGACATCACAGCGGTTATCTGGGCATAAAGAGCAGAACAGATGAATAAGTTTTTTTTAATTTCCGGCCCATGCATCGTGGAAAATGAATCCACCCCCTACCTGATCGCGAAGACTGTCAAACCGATTTGTGACGAACTCGGTATCGAGTTTATCTTTAAAGCGAGTTATCGCAAAGCTAATCGCACGCGTGTAGATAGTTTCACGGGAATCGGTGATGTGGCTGCCCTCGAAATTATACAAGGAATTGGTAAGGAGTTCGGTGTAAAAACATTGACAGATATTCATGAGAGTCATGAGGTTACAATGGTAGCAGCATATGTAGATGTGTTGCAGATACCTGCGTTCCTCTGTAGACAGACCGCTCTTCTGCAGGCTGCCGGAGCAACCGGTAAAATAGTTAATATCAAAAAAGGCCAATTCGTCAGTCCTGAAGCTATGAAGTATCCCGTTGAAAAGGTACTGGCCACAGGCAATAAGAATGTGTGGGTGTGTGAACGGGGCTTTACATTCGGATATGAAGATCTGATTGTTGATGCTACTGTGATTCCAAGGTTGAAAAAACATGGCGTTCCTGTCGTGATGGATTGCACGCATTCAACACAGGTGCCAAATCAGACAAGTGGGGTTAGCGGAGGTAATCCGGAGTTTATCGAGACCATCGCCCTTGTCGCAGCAGCAACTGGTGCAGATGGACTCTTTATTGAAACTCACCCTGATCCAGCTAACGCATTAAGCGATGCCTCCACTATGCTGCAACTTGATTTGCTCCACGGAATCCTTGATAAAGTAATGCGTATCCGTAAAGCCCTCCAGACATGAGTGATGTAGCTTTAAAAAGGAAAGCAGCACAGATCAAACTACTGGTGCTTGATGTAGATGGCACGCTGACCGACGGTGGTGTTTACATTGATTCGAATGGCATCCAATCCAAAAAGTTTCATATCCGTGATGGGATGGGTATCACCTTGCTGCACGAGAAAGGCCTGCCAGTCGGGATCCTGAGTCACAGCAGGTCAAAATCTATTCTCGAAGAGCGTGCACGAATGTTAGGTATCGAGCGGGTGTATTCCGGTAAGGAACCTAAACTGGAAGTGCTATCAAGATGGATGCTTGAATTAAATCTGACGTTTGAACAAGTCGCCTATATCGGTGATGATGTCAATGATCTTGAAGTCCTCGAAAAAGTTGGTTTTTCTGCCTGCCCGCATGATGCGCACTTCTCTCTTGTCAAAGTGGTAGATGTTGTCCTACAACGTAATGGAGGTCAGGGATGTGTCCGGGAGTTTATCGACAGGTTCTTGCTTACGGTGTGATCACCTTGTGATTAAGCTTATATGCTTATAGGTTTATCTGGATGCTGCCGCTGGATGGAGTTCTCTCCGCCAGCTGTGTGGGGTGATTGGTTTATGAGTTTATGAGTTTATGAGTTTATAAGTTTCTGAGTTTATAAGTTTATGGGTTTATAAGTTTATGGGTTTATAAGTTTATGGGTTGCCTGCCTCCTATCTCCTATCTCCTGCCTCCTATCTCCTGCCTCCTGTCTCCTAATCCCTATCTCCTGCCTCCTATCTCCTGCCTCCTATCTCCTAATCCCTATCTCCTATCTTCTGCCTCCTATCTCCTGGTTTGCAATCATATTACAATTTATTATCTATGATTATAGTGCTGCTGTGATCAGGGCATCCCAATTTTACACCATGAATTATTCTATTTTTATTGCGCCGGAGATTTTGTTGCCGGATGTAGATATGGATAACATTGGCCCTGCTCCGGATCCCATTCTCCTCCGTGCTGAAATTGATGCACTGGAGGTGACAAGTTGTATCCTCAGGACACCCCCTTATATCCTGATCGCCTGCAGTCTCAAGGATAATCCTGCCTTACGGCTGGAACTGGGCAGACAACGGGAGATCACTTTCCGCAAAGTAGGGGAGAGCACGGGTTTACCCTATGATATCGATGCATTCGATGAGTACTATGAGCAACTCATCATTTGGGATGATGTAGCGAAATGTCTTGTGGGCGGATACAGGTTTGGGGGCGGGGATAAAATATTTGCGATCTACGGCAGAAAGGGTTTTTACATCAATAGTTTTTTTGATATTGATGCTGCCTTTGACCAATACCTGCCGCAATGTCTTGAACTAGGCCGTTCGTTTATTGTCGGCGAATATCAAAAGAAAAATCTTCCTTTGTATTTGCTTTGGAAAGGTATCCTGGCCTATATGGTCCGCCATCCGCAGTACAAGTATCTTATTGGGCCGGTAAGCATCAGCCGGTATTATTCCGACTTTTCAAGAAAGGTGCTCATGGAATATGCGAAGCGTCATTTCTTTCACACCACATTTGCCAAATGGTTTACCCCAAAAACCCCATTCAACCCGACCCTTTCCCCACCTGCACGCATAGAGATAGCGGACAGGGAAAGCACAAGCCTTGATCTTGACAGCATCCTTGACCAACTTCAGCCGGAACACATTCAGTTTCCTGTCTTGATGAAGCAATACATTCGTCAGAATGCCCGCTTTCTCGGCTTCAACCTGGATCCTAATTTCAACAATGCCCTCGATGGCCTCATGATCCTCGATATCGCTGATGTACCCGAGGTCACTATCGAGATGCTACAGCGGGATGCTTAGGGGGCAGCCTTTCATGCAAAGATATTCTATTTCCTGTGTGATTATAAAATGACCAATAGGGGTTCAAAATCTTGAACCCCTATTGGTCATTTTATAATCAGGATACAATCTATCTCCCTATTACAATAAAAAAGAAGCCGGCTGGGAGTGCCGGCTTCTTGACAAGGGTTACATACTATATGTAGTCTCCCAAAATTGCTATTTGCTCACCAGAAATCCTGTGCTGCCAAGGTATCCATTGTCAGCATAGACCATCACATTGTAGGTGCCTGGGTTGAGGTTATCCGTTGGCTCAAAAGACATCGACATAGACTGACGTGCCTTGAGATTAGCTTTTTCGATATCGGCTGCACGAACATGCACAGGCTCATTTCCGAATTTCAGGTTCACTTCTTTACCTGGAACAGAAGGTACCGGATTACCATTGAATTCAGTAAGCACCAGATAGATTTCACGGCTGCCCTGGAATTCATCAGGAATGTTGTTGAGGTCAAAAGTTACCGTGATCTCATCTATTTTCTTTCCTTTCGTAGTCAGCTTGTCCTTCTTCGTTGCAGAGGTAACCGTAAAATTATCAGCTCTGAACCCTGCTGGCGCAACAGTCTTTAATCTGCCAGTCAGTTTTTCATTAGCAGATGTCAGTGACATCACCTTTGAATTAAGGGTATTGACCTCATCCTTAGTAGAACTCAACTCTGTGTTCAGCTCCTGGTTGCTGGAAGCAAGCGATTGGTTCTCTTCTTTCAGCCCAAGGATATCACGCTCCAAAGCTACTTTGAGTTCTTCCATCTGGGCAAGCCTTCCCTTAATTTCAGCATTGTTTGCTTCACTGGATTTCAGCGCTTTTCTGGCTTTATCGATACGTACCTGAAGATCATTTACCTCATTGATCTTCGTTTGAAGCTCAACAGAGAGCGTGTCGTTTAAAGAAATCTGATCGCTGTAATTGGTGTTTAACACAGCCAACTCACCCTGCAATTGCGTGCGGGTGCTGTCCAGTTGTGTTCCAAGGTCGGTGGCTTTGTTTTCTGTAGCCTTATACTTGCTATAGAACATACCGCCGAAAATAATTGCTCCAAGGAATAAAACGCCAAGGATGATGGAGGCGGTTTTCCAACTGTTACCGTTGGTGCTTCCGGATTGATTTTGCATTTCTGTCATGGTCGAATTTGATTTAAAAGATTGATTGAATGAAATTGTTGATGTGTTGTATAGTCTTTGTGTTTGGTGATTTTATGGTTGACATTATGTTTGAAAATGGTGTCTCATAGTGTGTGTTGTTTCGTTCAGACAATTAAACGAATGAAGTATAAAAATGATTATACATTTACAAATATTAAATCATAAATAGTTGATAATCAATAAGATAAACTTTAAAAATCATGGTTTTCCGATTTCACAAATCCATGTTTTCCGCCTTGTTTTTAAGTGTTTTCCCCTACTGTTTTTTAAAGTCGTTAAGGGTAAAGCGGTGCATTTTTTTAAAATCGATTTCATCACCTCGATGAGCATACTTTCAATATAGACATTATCTACCCGATAAGTTGTTTTTTCTTTCAGATACATCTGTTTACTTTGCCCTATGCAGGGATGGATCAGGTCCATATGGCGGTTCTTTTATTTTGCCTTCTCGACTACCTTTGGTATCGGTGCATTCTTTTGGGCATTGCTTCGTGGTGATCCAAAGGAGGAAGCCGGTAAAAGTTTTCGCACGAAATGGTTAAGCCATGTTCCACACCGGTTGGGACTCCGTATGGAAATGGAAGGTAACCCTCACCTGGGCCCTTGTCTTTATGTAGGAAATCATATCACCTATATAGATCCGATCGTCCTACTCATGCATGTGGATGCCAAAGTAGTGGCCAAGGCAGAAATTTCTAAATGGCCTTTGGTTGGTTATGGAGCAAGCATGGTGGGAACCATCTTTGTCAAACGTGAGAAGAAAAGCAGCAGAGAAGAGGCAGCAAAAGCGATTCGGGAAGCTTTGGAAAATCAGAACTCAATATTAGTTTTTCCGGAAGGCACTACCAGTGCCGGCCCAGGCACCTTGCCGTTCAGACCAAGATCCTTTGATGCTGCATTCCTCGCTGGAGTTCCGGTACAGCCTATTGCCATCAAGTATGATAGTCCGCTAGTAGCGTATATTGGGAACGATACGTTTATTCCTCATTTCTTCAGGCTTTTCAGCATGAGACTTATTTCAGGCAAGGTTGTATTCGGTCCACTCATGTACGGTGAGGATACCTGTGATAAAGCAAGGAAATGGATTGAAGAGGAGCTGATGCATAATGCGTTAAAACCAGAAGTCGATGAGCCCACACAGAAAGCGTAAATTCCGTCGCTGGTCGCTCAGGATCATCCTCATAGTCATCCTGCTTCCGGTGACAGCCCTGGCTATTATACGTTCTGCAGGATGGCTCAGAATGAGAAAGACGGATAGGGAAATACAAGCTTTTCTCGGACCTTACCAGGTGAATGCAGTAAATGACACGCTTAAACTAAGAGGCAGAGATATCGTCTATTTGAAAACAGGAATGGGGGAACAGAAGAAAAGTGCACTTATACTGGTGCATGGTTCCCCTGGCTCGCTAGATGCATTCCTCGATTATATGGTTGATACTGCATTACTTTCCAGAGTGGATATTATTACCTACGATCGTCCCGGGTTTGGAAATTCAGCATTTGGTTTTGCAGAACCCTCCCTCTCTGGACAGGCAGATATATTGATCGATCTCATGAAAGCAATGGCATATGATACCTACTGGCTTGCAGGTCATAGTTATGGAGCTCCTGTCATCGTTCAGGCTTCGATCCGTGAACCACGAAAAGTGAGCGGGCTGTGTCTCATTGCCGGTTCAGTGAGTCCGGAACTAGAACCTGAAGCAACAGCCTGGCGTAAATGGATTGACCTCCCTTTGATCCGGGATTTATTGCCCGTTTCGATGCGGGTTAGTAATGAAGAGTTGATGTCCCTGCGTCAGGATCTCATTATGATTGAAGATGACTGGGACAGACTCAGGATGCCGGTATCGATCATTCATGGGACAAAGGATGTATTAGTGCCTTTTGAAAATATGCAATACGTTCAGGAGAAGGCAACGGCCGCTGATACAATATTCACCAAAGTGTTCGAGGGCGAAAGCCATTTTATCCTCTGGACACATGAGCAAAAAATAGTAGGGGAACTGATTAAGTTGATCGGAAGGCAACGGTGATCGGTGATTACAGACGCTGTCTCAGTGTTTTCCAAGTAGAAACTGCAGAGGTATATGAAGCCTTCTGGCCCAGGCCTGTTCAGTATGATCTTCTCCAGGAAATTCTCTGGTGATCCAGTTTTCGCTGGTATACCCAATTTCGATCATGATCGAATCCACCATGGTCTGATAGGGTTTGTAAAGACTGTCAAGGGTAGCTGTTCCATAATCAAAGTAGATCCTGTGGTTTACGGCAGA